>JAZLLJ010000078.1:0-10425 GCA_045598065.1 Acutalibacteraceae bacterium | reverse complement strand
TCCAAAGACAAACGCTGGCGCGTTTCCAAAATCATCGAGAAGGCTAAATAAGTCGGTTCTGCTTGAAAGGAGGAACACCAGATGGTTCAACAACAAACCTACCTCAAAGTGGCCGACAACACCGGCGCGAAAGAACTTATGGTCATTCGCGTTCTTGGTGGTTCCGGCCGGAGGTATGCGAATATCGGCGACCTCGTTGTCGCTTCGGTGAAAAAAGCCGCTCCCGGCGGCATGGTGAAAAAAGGCGACGTCGTGCGTGCGGTTATCGTGCGTTCGGTGAAGGGTGTTCGCCGCGAGGATGGCACTTACATCCGCTTCGACGAGAATGCGGCTGTCATCGTTCGTGAGGACAAAAACCCGCGCGGTACCCGTATTTTTGGGCCGATCGCCCGTGAGCTGCGTGAGAAGGATTACATGAAAATCCTCTCCCTCGCGCCGGAAGTGCTGTGAGGAGGTACGCGATTATGAAAATGCATGTCAAAAAAGACGACCAGGTCGTTATCCTCAGCGGTAACGACAAAGGCAAAAAAGGCAAAGTGTTGGAAGTCAGCCCCAAAGAAGGCAAGGTCATTGTCGAGGGCTGCCACATTGTGACCAAACACGTGAAGGCTCGCCGTCCCGGTGATCCGAGCGGCATCATCAAGGCGGAAGGCGCTCTCTATGCGTCTAAAGTCCAGGTGGTTTGCCCCCACTGCAAAAAGGCCACTCGCATTGCCTATAAGACGTTCGCCGACAAGACCAAGTCCCGTGTGTGCAAACACTGCGGCGAAACGCTGTAAGGAGGAACAAACGAATGGCCAGAATGAAAGAATTTTACAAAAGTGAAGTCGCTCCCGCGCTCATGACCAAATTCGGTTACAAGAGCGTGATGCAGATTCCGAAGTTGGACAAAATCGTCATCAACATCGGCTGCGGTGAAGCGCGTGACAATCCGAAAGTCATTGAGTCGGCGATGACCGACCTTATGGCGATCACCGGTCAGCGCCCCGTGATCTGCAAGGCGAGAAAGTCTGTTGCGAACTTCAAACTGCGTGAAGGTATGAACAACGGCGTGAAGGTCACCCTGCGCGGCGACCGCATGTACGAGTTCCTGGATCGTTTGTTCAACGTGGCTCTGCCCCGTGTCCGTGACTTCCGCGGCATCAACCCGAACTCGTTCGACGGTCGCGGCAACTACAACATGGGTATTAAAGAGCAACTCATTTTCCCGGAAATTGAGTACGACAAAATTGACACGGTGCGTGGTATGGACCTTTGCTTCGTCACCACCGCCAACACCGACGAAGAGGGCCTTGAGCTTTTGAAACTCATGGGCGCTCCGTTCGAGAGATAAGGAGGGGACGAAAATGGCAAAAACTTCTATGAAAGTACGGCAGAGCAGAGGTTCGAAATTCTCGACGCGCAACTACAACCGTTGCAAAATCTGCGGTCGTCCCCACGCGTATCTCCGCAAATACGGCATCTGCCGTATCTGCTTCCGTGAGCTCGCCTACAAAGGTGAGATTCCGGGCGTCAAAAAAGCAAGTTGGTAAGCAATAGTTGAAGGAGGATTACGGATTATGCAAATCACCGATACCATCGCCGATATGCTGACGCGTATTCGCAACGCGAACACCGCGAAGCATGATTCGGTGGATATCCCCGCTTCGAACATGAAGAAGGCTATTGCCCAGATTCTTGTTGACGAGGGATATGTGAAAAGTTTCCAAGTTATTGATGACGGCAAACAGGGTGTCATCCGCGTGGTCCTGAAATATCAGGGCGCGTCCAAGACTCCGGTCATCCGTGGCCTGCGCCGCGTGTCCAAACCTGGTTTGCGCATCTATTCGAGCAGCGAAGATATGCCGAAGGTCATGAAAGGCATCGGCACCGCCATCGTCTCCACGTCTAAAGGCGTTATGACCGACAAAAAGGCTCGTAACGAAAACGTTGGCGGCGAAGTGCTGGCGTTTGTGTGGTAAGGGGGTACATGAGATATGTCGAGAATTGGACGTAAACCGATTGAAATCCCCGCCGGCGTTGAGGTCTCTGTGGCCGATAACGTCGTGACCGTCAAAGGCACGAAAGGCACGCTGACTCAGAAAATCAACCCGATCATCACCGTGAAGGTTGAGGGCAACACTGTTTTGGTGGAGCGCCCGGATGACGAGGCCGCGAGCCGCTCGCTCCACGGTCTGTCCCGTACCTTGATCGCCAACATGGTGGAAGGCGTTTCCAAGGGTTATCAAAAAGAACTTGAGATCAACGGTATCGGCTACCGTGCCGCCAAACAAGGCTCGGAAGTCGTGTTGACTCTCGGTTACAGCCACCAGGTCTTTGTGAAAGAGATCCCCGGCATCACCATCGACGTGCCGTCGCCGAACAAACTGGTTATCAGCGGCGCGGACAAACAGCTCGTTGGTCAGTTTGCGGCGGAAGTCCGCGGCAAACGTCCGCCGGAACCCTACAAAGGCAAAGGTATCAAGTATTCTGACGAAGTCATCCGCCGCAAGGAAGGCAAAGCCGGCGCGAAGGGCTCTAAATAAGGGAGGTAAGGAACAGTTATGGTTAGTCAGAAAGACAGCAACAAAGCCAGACTTCACCGTCACGCTCGTGTGCGCGGTAAGATTTCCGGCACCGCGGATCGTCCGCGTCTCAACGTGTTCCGCTCCTCGAGCAACATCTATGCTCAACTGATTGATGATGTGGCGGGCAAAACTCTCGCCGCGGCTTCGAGTGTGGAAAAAGACTTCGGCTACGGCGGCAACAAAGATGCCGCTAAGAAAGTCGGACAGCTGATTGCTGAACGCGCTGCCAAAGCGGGCATCACCGAAGTGGTGTTCGACCGTGGCGGTTACGTCTATCACGGCCGTGTCAAAGAACTGGCCGAAGGCGCCCGTGAGGGCGGCCTCAAATTCTAAGGAAGAGGAGGAACAGAACTTTGGACAGACGTGATAATAACAAACGTGAAGTAAAATCCGAGTACGAGGAGCGCCTCGTGGCCATCAACCGTGTCAGCAAGACCGTGAAAGGTGGCCGCATCATGAAATTCTCGGCTCTGATGGTTGTGGGTGACGGTAAAGGCACCGTTGGTTTCGGTATTGGTAAAGCCAGCGAGGTTCCGGAAGCCATCCGCAAGGGCATTGAAGATGCCAAAAAGAACTTTGTCAAGATTTCTCTGAAAGGTACCACCATTCCTCACGAGATTCTCGGCAAGTTCGGTGCCGGTGAAGTTCTTCTGAAACCGGCTGCTCCCGGTACCGGCGTTATCGCCGGCGGCGCTTGCCGTGCCGTTATGGAAGCGGCGGGTATCAAAGATATTCGCGCCAAGGCGCTCCGTTCGAACAACCCCTGCAACGTGGTTGCGGCGACCATGGAAGGTCTGAAACAACTGCGCACCGCGGAGGAAGCGGCGGAGAACCGCGGCAAAACCGCGAAAGAAATCTTGGGTTAAGGAGGGCAACACCAATGGCAACGAAGAAAAAGGCAGATGCCCTGAACATCAAACTGGTCAAAAGCCTCATCGGCGCGAAAAAAGACCAGATTGCCACGGCCCAGTCCTTAGGACTCCGCAAAATCGGCGACGAAGTCAGCCAGCCTGACAACGCCGCGACGCAGGGTAAGGTGGCAAAAATTATCCACCTCATCGAGGTAACGAAATAATCAAAATCGAGAATCAAGGAGGTGCGAAAAGATATGCAGTTACACGAACTTTCTCCGGCGGCCGGCTCTACGCATGAGAACAAACGAATCGGTCGTGGCCACGGCTCCGGCTGGGGCAAAACCGGTGGTAAAGGTCACAAAGGTCAAAAGGCGCGTGCCGGTCACGGTCAGCGTCCGGGCTTTGAAGGTGGCCAGATGCCTCTGCAAAGACGTATCCCGAAACGCGGATTCAATAACATTTTCGCGAAGGAGTATGCGATCGTGAACGTCGCGGCGCTCAATGCGTTCGACGCCAACGCGGTTGTGGATGCGGATGTGCTTATGGCAGCCGGTATCATTAAAAAAGCTTGCGACGGGGTAAAAATCCTCGGCAACGGCAAACTGGATAAAGCGCTCACCGTGAAAGCGGCGGCCTTCTCCGGCTCTGCCAAAGAAAAGATTGAGAGTGCGGGCGGAAAGGCAGAGGTGATCTGACATGTTTCAGACCTTGCGTAATGCCTGGAAGGTTACGGACATCCGCAAAAAGATCCTCTACACCTTGTTCATCATCTTGATCTTCCGTATCGGTTCGGCAATCCCGGTTCCTTTCGTGGATTTGGCCGAGCTGAAAGCTGCAGTCACCCGAACCGGTGACGCTGAAAAGACGGCAATGCAGTTGTTGACTTTGATGTCCGGCGGCGGCTTCTCGGATGCGAGTATCCTCGCTTTGTCCATCACCCCGTACATCAACGCCAGCATTATCATCCAGCTGTTGACGGTGGCAATCCCTGCTTTGGAGCGCATGGCGCAAAACGGCGAGGAAGGCCGCAAAAAACTCGGCCAGATTACCCGTTACGTGACGGTTGTCCTCGGTCTTATGCTGGGTGTTGCCTACTACTTCATGGTGAAAAACAGATATGGTGCAATCGCTCCTTGCGGACGTACCGGTTTCGCCGCTTTCTTCTGTGGCGTGGTCATTATTCTGTGCTTCACCGCAGGTTCTGCTTTGATGATGTGGCTCGGTGAGCAGATCAACGAGCGCGGTATCGGCAACGGTATCTCGATTCTGTTGTTTGCCGGTATCCTTTCTCGCTTGCCCAACGGTATCCAAATGCTGTATACCCTTGTTGTCAACGGCGTGAAGGCGATTAACACTGGCAATGGCTCTGCAGGTGTCGGTCAAATCGCTCTTGCGTTGGGTATTATGGTGTTGGTGCTTGCCATCATCGTGCTTATCGTCTTTATTTCCAATGCGGAACGCCGCATCCCGATTCAGTACGCCAAACGTACGGTCGGCCGCAAAATCTACGGCGGTCAGAACACGTTCATCCCGATTAAAGTCAATATGTCCGGCGTTATGCCCATCATCTTGGCGGTTTCGATTGTGTCTATGCCGTCCATTCTGCAACAGTTCTTTGGCTGGAAAGGCAACTGGTTCCTTAATGCGTTCCAGTCGACCAGCTGGGTGTATATTCTGTTGTATTTCCTGCTCATTATCGGTTTCGCGTTCTTCTACGTGACCATCCAGTACAACCCCGTGGAGATGGCCAACAACCTGCGGAAAAATTCCGGTGCTATCCCGGGCTATCGTCCGGGTAAACCCACTGTGGACTACATCCGCAAGGTTATCTCCAAGATTACGCTGATCGGCGCCCTGTTCTTAGGTGTCATCGCGTTGACACCGAGTGTCTTCGGCATTATTGTCGATCAGCCGCTCGGACTCGGCGGTACGTCCGTCATGATCGTTGTGGGCGTTGCTTTGGAAACCACGCAGCAGATCGAAAGTCAGATTATGATGCGTCACTACAAAGGTTTCTTGGAATAAGCCTTTCGTGACAAAGGAGGAAGAGGTATGAATCTCATTTTCCTCGGCGCTCCGGGCGCCGGCAAGGGCACGCAGGCCGAACAAGTCTGCGCGGCTCTTAACATCCCCACCATTTCCACGGGTAACATTATCCGTGAAGCGTTGAAAAGCGGCACGGAAATGGGCCTGAAAGCCAAATCCTTTATGGAAGCCGGCACGCTCGTCCCCGACGAGGTCGTGATTGGTATCATCCAAGAACGCCTTGCCAAAGACGATTGCAAACACGGTTTCATTTTGGACGGTTTTCCGCGCACCATTCCGCAAGCCGAGGCGCTTGACCGTATGGGTATCGTCATCGACCGCGTTATCGACATCGACGTCGCGGACGAAGTGATTACCCAGCGTGTATCGGGCCGCCGTGTTTGCAGCGAGTGTGGAAACTCCTACCACGTCGATTTTAGACCTTCGAAAGTGGAAGGCGTTTGCGACGCTTGCGGCGGCACCCTTGTTCAACGCAAGGATGACCAACCGGAAACCGTTGTGGCTCGTCTGAAAGAGTACCACGAGAAAACGGAACCGCTGAAAGCCTTTTATGAGGCCCAAGGCAAACTGAAATCGGTTAAAGGCGTGACGGGTATTGCCGAAACGACCAAACTGGTTTTGGAAGCCGTCGGAGCAGCGGAATGATTATCGTTAAAAACAGCCGAGAGTTAAACGATATGCGCGATGCGTGTCGTATCTCGGCACAGGCCTTGCAGTTCGCGGGCGAATCCATCAAGGTGGGTATGACCACCGGTGAACTCGACCGCAAGATCCGCCACTTTATCGAGAAACAGGGCGCTAAGCCCTCGTTTCTCGGTTACGGTGGGTTCCCTGCGTCTGCGTGCCTGTCGGTGAATGAAACGGTCATCCACGGCATACCGGGAGATCGCGTCCTCCACGAAGGGGACATCGTCAGTGTGGACGTTGGCGCGTTCTATCACGGCTATCACGGCGACAATGCCGCTACGTTCCCCGTCGGCAAGATTTCCGACGAGGCACAGGCGCTTCTCGACGCCACTCGCGAGAGTCTTTACGAAGGCATCGCGCAGGCGGCGGCAGGGAACCGCATCGGCGACATAAGCCACGCTGTGCAAGCGTATGTCGAGGAGCGTGGTTATTCGGTGGTACGACAGTACGTCGGCCACGGAGTAGGTACGCACCTGCACGAGGAACCGAATGTTCCGAACTTTGGCACACCGGGAAGAGGCCCACGCCTTGTCCCCGGTATGACCATCGCCATTGAACCGATGATCAACTGTGGCACTCACGAAATTGAAGTACTGCCGGACGGTTGGACGGTGCTCACGAAAGACAGAAAACTCTCTGCCCACTTCGAGCACACCATCGCCGTTACGACAGAGGGGCCGGTCATTTTGACTCAGCCGTAAAAGAGTGTCCACTCGGCGGAAAACCGCCGTTATGATTAAAGGAGGTTATCGAATGTCCAAGGCGGACGTTATCGAAGTGGAAGGCGTTGTTGTGGAAGCGCTCCCCAACGCTACGTTCCAAGTCGAATTAGCAAACGGCCACAAAGTGTTAGCCCACATCTCCGGCAAACTGCGTACGAACTTCATTCGTATTCTGCCGGGTGATAAGGTGACGATGGAAATGTCGCCTTATGATTTGAGCAAGGGCCGCATTACGTGGAGAAGTAAGTAGGCCCCGAAAGGGACAACCCAAAACCGCATCTTTGATGCTGAGGAGGTATTTTTTATGAAAGTCAGACCTTCTGTGAAGAAAATCTGCGAGAAATGCAAGATCATCAAACGCAAAGGCAAAGTGATGGTCATCTGCGAAAACCCGAAGCACAAACAGCGCCAAGGCTAAGCCTCTGGTGATCTTATGACGGGGCACAACCGCCCCACGAAAGGAAGGAAAGTATTATGGCGCGTATCGCCGGCGTAGACCTGCCCAGAGATAAACGTATTGAAATCGGCCTTACCTACATTTTCGGTATCGGCCGCAAATCGGCAAGTGACATTCTTGCCGCCACCGGTATTGATCCGGACATTCGTGTTCGCGATCTGACCGAGGAAGATGCTTCCAAACTCCGTGAGTACATCGACCACAACTATGTTGTGGAAGGTGACCTCCGCCGCGACGTGGCGTTCGACATCAAACGCCTCATCGAAATCGGCAGCTATCGCGGTCTTCGTCACCGCAAAGGCTTGCCGGTGCGTGGTCAGCGTTCCAAAACCAACGCTCGTACCCGCAAAGGTCCGAAGAAAACCATTGCCAACAAGAAGAAATAAGTAGGAGGGATAAAAATGGCTGCTGCCAAAACTGCTGCGCGCAAGGGTACTACCCGTCGCCGCAAAGAACGCAAAAATATTGAGCGTGGAGCCGCGCATATCCAATCTACGTTCAACAACACCATCGTCACGCTGACCGACACGCAGGGCAACGCGCTCTCTTGGGCGTCTGCCGGTGAACTCGGTTTCCGCGGTTCCCGTAAATCCACTCCGTTCGCGGCGCAAACCGCTGCGGAGACTGCCGCGAAAGCCGCGATGGAACACGGTCTGAAAACCGTCGAAGTGTACGTCAAAGGCCCGGGCGCCGGTCGTGAAGCTGCGATCCGTGCGCTGCAAGCCGCCGGTCTCGAGATCACGCTCATCAAAGACGTGACTCCGGTGCCGCACAACGGCTGCCGTCCGCCGAAAAGACGTCGTGTTTAATGGAGGTGTAACGAAATGGCTAGATATCCCGGTGGGGTGTGCCGTCTGTGCCGCCGCGAAGGACAAAAATTGTTCCTCAAAGGGGAACGCTGCTATACCAAAAAATGCGCTCTTGAGCGCCGCGCGTATGCGCCTGGCCAACACGGTCAAGGCCGCAAAAAGGTTTCTGAGTACGGCAAACAGCTGCGTACAAAACAGTTCGCCAAACGCTACTATGGCGTTCTGGAAGGCCAGTTCCGTACGTACTTTGAGAAAGCCACCAAAATGCAGGGCGTGACCGGTGAAAACCTGCTCTCTATTTTGGAATCCCGTCTGGACAACGTGGCGTATCGCCTCGGCTTCGGCACTTCCCGTGCCCAGGCTCGTCAGATGGTGTTGCACGGCCACATTACCGTCAACGGCAAAAAAGTGAACATCCCGTCTTACCTCGTGAAACCGGGCCAGACGGTTGCTCTGAAAGAGGAAAGCCGCAGTTTGGATCTCGTGAAAGGCATTCAGGAAGCCACCGCTTCCCGTCCGATTCCGAAGTGGCTGGATCTCAACAAGCAGACTTCCGAAGCGAAAGTTGTCGCTATGGCGACTCGCGAGGATATCGATCTTCCGATCGAAGAGACGCTCATCGTCGAGTTGTACTCCAAATAAGCGCCACCTCGCTGCTATTCTCTCTTTTTTCGAAGAAAAACATTTTAATAAGGAGGCTTTTGCATGATTGAGATTGAGAAGCCGAGAATTGAGGTTCTGGACTTGACCGAAGACGGCACCTACGGCAAATTCACCGTGGATCCGTTGGAGCGTGGTTACGGTTCTACCCTCGGCAACAGCCTGCGCCGTGTTCTTTTGTCGTCGCTTCCGGGTTATGCCGCGACGTCGGTGAAAATTGACGGCATTCTCCATGAGTTCTCCACCATCGAGGGCGTCAAAGAAGACGTGACCGAGATTGTTTTGAACATCAAAGGCTTGATTGTGAAGATCAACGGTGACGGACCGAAAACCGTCTACATCGAAGAAGAAGGCCCGAAAATCGTCACTGCCGCTGACATCAAATGTGACAGCGAAGTGGAAATCCTCGATCCGGACGTGTATATCGCGACCATCGGTGAGGGTGGCCGTCTCTCCATGGAGATTACTATTGACCGCGGCCGCGGTTATATCGCTGCCGACCGCAACAAACAACTGATGTCTCCGGCAATCGGCGTGATTCCGGTGGACTCCATTTACACCCCGGTCCGCAAAGTCAACTACACGGTGGAAAACACCCGTGTCGGCCAGATTACCGACTACGATAAGCTGACCATTGAAGTGTGGACTAACGGGACAATCTCGGCGAAAGAAGCCGTTTCGCTGTCGGCGAAAGTGCTGACGGAGCACCTCAACCTGTTTGTGGATCTCTCCGGCGACACCTATGCGGGCAACTCGATTATGGTCGAGAAAGACGACAACGGCAAAGAAAAGATCCTGGAAATGACCATCGAAGACCTCGACCTTTCGGTGCGCTCGTTCAACTGCCTGAAACGGGCAGGGATCAACACCGTGGAAGACCTGATTCAGAAATCCGAAGAGGATATGATGAAAGTCCGCAACCTCGGCCGCAAATCTTTGGAAGAGGTTATCCACAAACTGGATTCGCTGGGATTTGCCCTGCGTTCCGATGACGATTAAGATTTTAACTACCATTTGTAAGGAGTGAAACAACATGCCCGGAACTCGTAAACTGGGACGCGCCACCGATTGCCGTTTGGCGATGCTGCGCGGAATGGTTACCCATTTCCTCGAAAACGGCCGTATCGAAACGACTGTGACTCGCGCCAAAGAGGTGCAGGCGATGGCGGAGAAATTCATCACCATCGCGAAAGAGCCGACGCTGGCCAACAAACGTCAGGCGATGGCGTACATCACAAAAGAAGACGTTGTGAAAAAACTGTTCGACGAGATCGCGCCGAAATATGCCGATCGCAACGGCGGTTATACCCGCGTTATCAAAATCGGCGCTCGCCGCGGCGGTGCCGCCGAGATGGCTATCCTCGAACTCATTTGAGTTTTCTGTGAGCGAAAAAGGGCAACGGATTTCCGTTGCCCTTTTTATCGTTCTTATGCAAAAAGGGTATTGCATTATTTTGTAAAATAGGGTATACTATACTTGTGTGCGGCGGAGGCCGCTGAAAAACGCCCTTTGGGGTATACGGGCGGGCCGGTCCTGTGCGACGGTGCGCTGTGAACCATGTCAGGCGGGGAACCGAGCAGCATTAAGCGGTTGCTACCGTGTGCCGCAGTCAACTGACTCGT
>JAZLLJ010000077.1:0-4059 GCA_045598065.1 Acutalibacteraceae bacterium | reverse complement strand
GGGCTTGACCAACGTGTGAAAAGCATGAACGAAACATTTTTGATTTGACGCCTTGATGCGGCGTCACAATGACAACACTTTGTTGTCGGTTCTTTCCACTTTACCTTCTCCATTCGCTTCTTTATTCAGTTCTCAGGGTATAGACAAAGCAGGATGATTCGTCATCCTGCTTTTTTGTTTGCCCGGGAAAAGAAATAATAAAAAATAGAGGCTTTACCGCCCCCGCCAAAAAGGGCAGAGGGGAGCCTCTATTGTTAGTATAAACGGTATATACGAAAAAGTCAAGGTGTTACTCCGTGAACCCCTTTTTGTAACATTTTGTGAGGTCGTCGGAGTCGCTTTTTGTCTAAAATGGTAATGCTTTCAATTTCATTTTCCAAAATTTCGTATATGCTTGAAATTCCGGGTGCTTTAATATCCATAATGGCCATTTTCGACTCGTTGTCCAACGAATTTGTATACCCTATGCATTCTCCAAAGAACGGTTCTTTTTTGCCGACAAGTTGCAGCTTCACGAAATGGTCACACGCATTATACATAGTTACCTGTTTTTCTGTCATCACCATTTCCCACTTGCCACCGGGAGAACTGCCGTCAAGAGGTGCCGGGTTATCTTTTGAATACAGATACTCTTCGCCGTGTGTGAAATACCGTTGCCGAATTTCGCAAAAAGGTTGCAATTTCGGGGGAAATATGGTATACTACATTGGTTAAGTAAGTTCGTTTTGGGAGATGAATCTATGAAACGAAGAGATGGCCGAAAAATAAAGACAGGCGATCCGATGTATGCGATTGCGACACACATTATGGCGCAGCGCAACGATGCGTTGAACAACATAAAAGTATATATTCCGGTGGAACCGATGCGTCAGTATATGCGTGACAAGAAAAAAGAGGGCTACAATTTGAGTCATATCGGTTTGGTGCTTGCCGCATTTATTCGCACAGTGGCGGAATATCCGCAACTTAACCGATTTGTCGTTAACAAAACCATTTATGCGCGCAACAGTATCGATATCGGCATGGTGGTGTTGCAACCCGGTGTTGAAGACGGTGAAACGATGGCAAAAATGCACTTTGACCGCACGGATGACGTGTTTGAGGTGCAACGCAAAATCGATGAGTTCGTTGAACATAACCGCGAGGCGCAGGCGGACAACGCGACCGAGAAAATGATCCGCTTTTTGTTCTCGGTGCCCGGACTTGTGCGGTTTGGCGTGAATTTCTTCAAATGGGCGGACAAGCACGGGTTGTTGCCTGCGTCGGTACTCGAGATGAGTCCGTTCCACGCAACGATGACCATTTCCAACTTGGCCAGTCTCCGCACCAACTACATTTATCATCACGTGTATAATTTCGGTACGACCAGCATGGTGCTTACGATGGGCAATATTGAGGAAGTGCCGCGCCGCAAAAAAGGTGAAGTTGTGTTTGAGCGGTGTATTCCTATGGGACTTGTGATGGATGAACGCATTTGCCACGGCAGTTATTATGCTACGGCGTTCCGCCGTTTTGCGGAGTATTTGGAAGATCCGTTGCTTTTGGAAGGACCGCCGCAGGTGGTCAATGACGACGTGAAGTAAGTTGCTTTTAGGGCGAAGGGGGGTGCCGGTGTGCGCCGAAAGAGTATTATAGCAGTTTTGCTGGCGGTATGCTTGGCACTGTGCGGATGCGGAACACCGCAGGAAGAGAAACCGGCGAATGCTACCGCCACCGAAACGGCAACCGCGGCAACCACGGAACAAAGGGCGATGCATTATACTACGACAGCAAAAGACAAGTCGGCCACGGCAACGCAAGCAGAGAAAACGGCGGCGGAAACCGAAGAGACCGAGGAAAATGCAGAAGAAACTGAGGAAGAGACCGAAGAAACCGACGAAGAAACCGACGAGACCGCAGAAGAAACCGAACCCACTAAGGCCGCAAAACCGGACAGCACTTCCACTTCCTCCAAAGGGTTTACAATCGAAACGATTGACGGAGTGACGTATGTGGACGGTGTGTTGGTCGCCAACAAAACATATGACCTGCCGGCATCGTACTTTCCGAACGGGCTGACGAAAGAATGTGATCGTGCGTACGACGAGCTTGATGCGGCGGCGGCTGAACAGGGATACATTCTGACGATCTCCTCCGGTTTCCGTAGTTATTATTATCAAGAGGGGCTTTATAACGGCTATGTTGCGAGCGACGGCAAATCGAACGCCGACCGCTATTCCGCGCGGCCGGGATATTCGGAACATCAAACGGGATTGGCAATCGACCTAAACGGCGTTTCCGATTCGTTTGGTGACACCGAAACCGGTAAATGGGTGGCGGCGCATTGTCACGAATATGGGTTTATTCTCCGCTATCCCAAAGGCAAAGAGGAACAGACCGGCTATATGTATGAGCCGTGGCACATCCGTTACGTCGGCAAAGACGTGGCGAAAAAGATTTATGATTCAGGACTTTGTCTTGAAGAATATTACGGAATTACCTCCGAATATGCGGATTAAAAAGCAAGGGGCTGACGTTAAGCGTCAGCCCCTTTTTGATGAGTTTTTCGTTTAGACCAGTTGTCCCGGGAGTTTGCGTTTTTCCTTTTTCGGGAATTGCGTATCAAATTCCTCTGCCGCCGCTTCATCCACATAGTAGCCGGCAGGCGTTTGATATACGCCGGTGACGTTTTGGAGATAGCCGGGAATCAGTTCTTTGCACAGAAAAAACGAGGCATCCGCGCCCTCCGGCAGGCCGTGATAGCGTATGCCGAAGTCGGAAGCGTAAGAAAACCCACTTTTCCCGTAAAATCCGATGTTTCCCTCGAACAATACCGCGCCAAAGCCCATTTCGGTGGCTTTTTGCAAGGAGTAGTCGAGGAGTTTTTTACCGTAGCCCTGCCGTTTTAGCGGCGGAGTGATGCCAATCGGTCCCATTGTAAGCACGGGGACGGTTTTGCCGTCGTCCGCTTCGATGACCGCGTGCATAAACATCGTTTGCCCGATGATTTCGCCGTTTTTCTCCATCACGAAATCCAGCTCTTTCACAAAAGCGGGATCGCCGCGCAGGACGTGGATGACGAAATGTTCAAGGCAACCCGGACGGTACACGTTCCAAAACGCTTCCCGTACGAGAAACTCCACGGCAGCATAGTCTTTTGGCTGTTCCAAACGAATGGTGATGTCATTTGTTTTCATTGTTTATCCTCCTGAAATTTGTTGACGTCAAAGGCGAAAAACGCCGGGAGGTTTGTTCGACTGTCCCAAACCTCTCGGCTTACAGGACAATCACCGTGTTTTTGTACTTCAAAAAGCACTCTCCTGAAAAATTATTTTATCATTGCGCCCAAGGGCGGAATGAGCATCGAAATACCGCTTAGAAGAAGCGGAGCAGGGATACGACTTTGCCGAGTACCACAACTTCGGGGACGATGATCGGCTCGAATTCGTCGTTTTCCGGCTGTAGGCGGACGTGACCGTCCTCCCAAAATACGCGTTTGACGGTGGCTTCGTCCTCAATCAGCGCCACAATGACGTCGCCGTTTTGGGCGGCAGGTGTGCGGTGGACGACCACCACGTCGCCGTCTAAGATGCCGGCGTTGATCATACTGGTGCCGCAAACGCGCAGGGCAAACATCTCGCTTGCCGGGAACTGGCCGCCGGAATAGGGGACGTAGTCCTCGATTTCTTCCACTGCCAAAATGGGTTTGCCGGCGGTGACTTTGCCGAGCAGGGGGATTTTTGCCACCTGTTCGCCGGGCAGGCGAATGGCACGGTTTAGGCCGCTTTGGCGGTTGATATACCCCTCGTCTTCCAGCAGTTTTAAGTATGCGTGGACGGTGGAGGTGGATTTGATACCGCAGGCATCGCAGATTTCGCGCACCGACGGTGGCACACCTTCTTGCGCCCGATTTTGGAGATATTCCAGTACACGCTGCTGTTTTTCATTTAAGGGTTTCATAGAAAAAACCTCCTATCGAACATTTGTTCACAATCGAGTATACCACATCGTTTTCCATTTGTCAAACATTTGTTCGAAAAATTTTCAAAATTCGCGGTTTTTTCCTCAGGTTTACCCCAA
>JAZLLJ010000076.1:0-3630 GCA_045598065.1 Acutalibacteraceae bacterium | reverse complement strand
GAAACGCCAATCGCATCCACGCGCGGCATTTTGGAGGCCGCGGTCTTCATGGCATCGAGGATGCCCTGGAAGTGATAGTCCGGATCTTCGGTGGTTTTCGGGAACCACACGACTTCTTCGGAATAAATGGACTCGCCGTCCACAACCGCGGACACTTTGCGGTCGGAGCCGCCGGCATCAAAGCCGATACGGCAGCCTTCCCAGTGGTTGCCAACCGCTTGGGCACCGGATTTCTCCGCCGGAGCCTCAGCAAGCGGCAGGGAGACAACCTCAAACGGGCGCTCGTACACGTTCGCCATAAAGTCGGCGTCGAAGTCACGCGCACCGCCGAGGCAGTAGGTGTCGGCGATGTATTTGCCCATCGCCTCGTCGCCGCAGACGTAGATTTTGAATCCGCCGTAGGCCCACAGAAGCATTTTCACCATACGCTCGACGTAGACTTTATCCGCCTGCGCCATCTCGGGCGTACCGTGGATTTTGCACGCACGACGGGAGATGCAACCGCGGCTTCTCTCCACCGCGATAACGATGTCTTTGCCGTTCGCCGCCGATTTCTCGAACGCGCGGCAGAACGCCGCCATCGGAATATATCCCTTATCCAGGGACGGAATGTTTTTCAGTTCAATGTTCAGACCATAAACCTGCATTTCTGATTCCTCCTATTTTTTCGTTGGGATGCTACCCATAGAATACACGTTTTTCCACTATTTAGCAAGAGAAAATAAAAATTCTGCCGCAAGCGGCAAAATTTTTGTCCGTTTTGACAAATTCTAACACGTGGGATACACCTTTGCCAATTCAATAAACTGTTCAAGCGTCAGTTGCTCCGCCCGTGCGGTCACAGGAACATTGCACGCATCAAGCATCGCGGTAACTTGCTCTCTCGAAAGTCCCGTGTCTTGCAGTGCATTTTGCAGAGTTTTGCGCCGTTTGCCGAATGCCGCTTTGATAAGCGCGAACAACCGCCGTTCCGTCGTTCCCTCAAGCGGCAATTCCGTTTTCGGCACCAGGCGAATAACCGCACTGTCTACGTTCGGCGCAGGCATAAAACTGCCGCGCGACACGGAAAAAAGCGTTTGAGCTTCGGCATAATACTGCACCGCCAAACTCACCGCGCCACATTCGCGTGTTCCCGGTTTGGCGCAAAGTCGTTGTGCCGCCTCTTTTTGCACCATCACGGTGATACAGGAAACAGGCAGGCGCTGTTCTAAAAGACACATAATCAC
Organism: Acutalibacteraceae bacterium; assembly: GCA_045598065.1. Lineage (GTDB taxonomy): Bacteria > Bacillota > Clostridia > Oscillospirales > Acutalibacteraceae > RGIG426. Next base: position 2,404 of record JAZLLJ010000076.1, on the reverse strand, counting down.
CGGCGAGGTGATATAATACGGCAAATTGGCGCACACCGCGACCTTTTTGCCGCCGCACTTTTCGTTGATGAGCGTGGGCAAGTCGGCTTTCAGTACGTCCTGCATCACGAGTTCCACGTTATCGTAATCGGCGAGCGTTTCCGCCAAAACCGCCGGCAGTCGCTCATCCACTTCAAGGGCAACGACTTTGCCTGCTCGCTCGGCGAGTTCCTTCGTCAGCACCCCGAAACCCGGGCCGATTTCGAGCGCGGCGCTGTCTTTATCCAAATCGCACGCCTCCGCCATCCGCGGACAGACCGAAGGGTTAATGAGAAAATTCTGTCCAAGCCCTTTGGAAAAGTGAAACCCGTGCTTGCCGAGCACGGCGCGGATATACCCTGCATCGGTCAATGCCGGCATTACACTCCCCCCTTTCGTTTTTCGCGCAAACGGGCGAAAAAGGCGGACAATTCCGCCCCACATTCTTCTTCCATTACACCGGCCACGCATTCCGGATGGTGGTTGTAGGGATAAGAGAACAAGTCCACCACACTGCCGCACGAACCGGCCTTTGCATCCCGTGCACCGTAAAACACACGGTCGAGACGGGCGTTGATAATCGCCCCTGCACACATAGGACACGGCTCGAGCGTCACGTACAAATCGCACCCGAAAAGGCGCCAACCGCCGAGTGTGCGGCACGCCTCGTCGATGGCCTCAATTTCCGCGTGCGCCAGCGCATTTTTGCCGAGTTCCCGACGGTTGCGGCCACGCCCGACGATGCGGTCATCTTTGACAATCACCGCACCCACCGGCACTTCGCCCTCGGCGGCGGCTTCACGCGCCAAAGCGAGCGCCTCTTTCATAAACGTCTCCTTCATCCGCGCACCTCCGCAATTGCCCTTTCCGCAGGTTGCTCTTCTGGAATATTCAGAGGCGGATCATCCTCTTGTGTCGTCACGGTAGAGGACTCCGATTCGTTCATAATTTCATCGACTACACCACTGTTTGCAAAACGCATATTGCCCATGGTAATCAGCACCATAATCACAATAAACGCGATAACCGTTCCGGCGCTGAACAACGCGCGACGGCGTTGTCCTTTCGTAAGCCAACTGCTGACGCGATCTCCCACCGACGGCACGCGCGAACGACGGCGCATCATCAACACCGCCATACCAATCACACCGAGTAACGTTTCCACGGCGAAGAACAAAATAAAAAATTTATTGGACTCCTTGACACTCATATCAAACAACCAGTATTCCATCATCACCGTCAACGCGTTGTTGGCGGCGTGAAGCCCCATTGTCCAAAGAATGTTTCCGGTTTTCAAAGTAATATATCCGAACACCATACCAAGCACGAATGCAAACGGAGCTTGCGCCATATTGCCGTGCATCAGACCGAACATCAGAGCCGAAAACACCAGTGCCACTCGATCGCCTGCCGGACGAAGCCCCTGCAACACGACGCCGCGAAACAGTAATTCTTCCAAAAGGCCGGGGAGAACACCGATGACGAGCACGTTGAGCCACATTGCCGACAAACTGCCGTCCTGCTCAATCTCTACCGTTAACGACGTCATATTAAACAGCTCAAAAAACAGCGAGATATACGAACCGATAAAGTTGGCGGCGGTCATCATTCCAAATCCCAACAGCACCAGTCCCACGCCGAGCGATCCGTCGGTTTTTTCAGCGGGAAGCACGTTGACACCGCGCCGCCGGAACATCAGCCATCCCACCAACACGGGAACACCCATATAGATGAGATATTCCGCTCCCGTCAAGATTACGGAGAGGTTGATATCGGTACGCATAAAGTGGGTGGAGAGCGCGTAATCTTCCCCGGCAAAAACAATCATACCGATAAAAGCATCCGCAAAAGCCACCGCGAACTGCAACCCCACGGCAAGAAGCAACACCAATCCTGCCTTGTTTGCACAGTCACGAATCAGCGCTTTTTCTTCCTGCGGGCCGGAACAAAGCAAGGCTCCGCCGGCGGTTCTTCGGGGCATTTCCCTTGCATAACGGTTTTGTTCCACAGCGACCTCTCCTTTACATTCACATACAAATTCAGTGTACCACATCCCCCCAAAAAAGTAAAGAAAAAAGCACCGTCAAGGCCGGGAGTTCTTAAGGAATGTATTGTTTCTCGCCTAAAAATTCCCGTCTGCATTGTTTCAAAAGCCCGTAAGGCGTCAGCCTTACTGGCTTTTTCAACTTCCCAGAACGAAAATTTTTATCGGCTACGAAACCGCGAAGCGCCTTAAAACACAGATTTTGGATGAAGAACGCGAAAAACCGCCTCATCTATACTGGCGTATAGCGGGGCGGTTTGACAATGTTCTGCGCCAAAATCTCGTGTTTTTAAGGAATACATCCCTTAAGAACTCCCGGCCAAATCGGTGCTTTTTTGGGGA
>JAZLLJ010000075.1:0-15895 GCA_045598065.1 Acutalibacteraceae bacterium | reverse complement strand
TTCCTCTGTCAGCGCGCTGTTTGCCCCATACGGCGATTCATCCCACGTGCGGCGGTCCACCTCTATCTCGCGCCCGTCCGAAAACGTCACAAGATATAGCTGTCCGCGGCGTACGGCGACGTTTGTGACCGTAAGTGTCTGTTCCATCATTTAGTCCTCAACCACGATGTCGATTTTGGCTTTGGCTTGCGCCGCCGTCACACGGGGCGCATCCGCAAGCGGAATTTCCATCGGCACGGGAGCGGCGACCGGCGCCGTCACAAACGGATCTTCTTCCTCTTTGGATTTGAGCATCCACGCCCGTACTGCATTTTCCACTTCTTCCAAAACCGCCGGGTTATTCTTCAAATAGTCTTTGGCATTGTCGCGACCTTGGCCGATGCGCTCCTCTTTATAGGAGAACCACGCGCCGGATTTTTGGATAATATCCGCTTCCACCGCCAAATCCAGCACCTCGCTCAAATGGGAGATGCCCTCGCCGTACATAATATCAAACTCCGCCTCTTTGAACGGCGGCGCAACTTTGTTTTTCACCACGCGCACGCGAGTGTGCGAGCCGATGGGCGCGCCGTTCGCTTTAAGCGTTTCAGTGCGGCGCACGTCAAGGCGCACGGAGGCGTAATATTTCAGCGCATTACCGCCGGCGGTGACTTCGGGGTTGCCGTACACCCCGCCGATTTTCATACGCAGTTGGTTGATGAAAATGGCCAAGCAGTTGGATTTGGACACCACGCCTGCCAGTTTGCGCATTGCTTTGGACATCAGGCGCGCTTGCAAACCGACCTGGTTATCGCCCATTTCACCCTCAATTTCGGCACGCGGCACCAGCGCCGCCACCGAGTCGATAACCAGCACGTCCACAGCACCCGAGCGGATGAGCGCTTCGGCGATTTCGAGCGCCTGTTCCGCGGTGTCCGGCTGAGACACGAGCAGTTCGTCCACGTTCACGCCGAGCGCTTTCGCATACACCGGATCAAGCGCGTGTTCCACGTCCACGTAAGCGGCTTCGCCGCCCATTTTTTGCGCTTCCGCCACCGCATGCAGCGCGAGGGTGGTTTTACCGGAAGCCTCCGGCCCGTAAATCTCGACGATTCTGCCGCGCGGAAGACCGCCGATGCCGAGTGCACGGTCGAGCGCCACCGAACCGGTCGGAATGGCATCCACCTGCATATTGAGGTTTTGGCCGAGGCGCATTACCGCGCCCTTGCCGTAACTTTTTTCTATTTGAGCCAGCGCCATTTCGAGCGCTTTCTGTTTATTCTCATTATTTTCGATTCCGGCGGGTTTTTCCGCCGCTTTTTTCGCAGCCATAGCCATACCTCGCTTTCAAAGTTCTCCTTCATTATACCAAACATTTTCGGGAAATCAAGGGGTTTTGTGAAAAAATCGAACATTTGTTCTATTTTTGTCGAGATTGTCAAAAACAAACGGATTTTCTTGGTAAAAAAAGCGAAAACCCAAAAAGTTTCCTCTCCCTCTATACCATAATAAAAAATGCAAAAAAATCCCGCACCCTTTCGGTTGCGGGATTTCCTTTGGAGCGGCTTACGAGGCTCGAACTCGCTACCTCCACCTTGGCAAGGTGGCGCTCTACCAGATGAGCTAAAGCCGCAGGAACAAGGGGTAGTATACCACACCAAATCGGTGATGTCAACCCCCGGAACCTTATTTTTCTAAATTTTCGTTTTTCACCTTTTAGGCAAGACCGCTCATACGTTTTTTGCGGCGGCGACGGGACACACGCACGCAAAGCACCACCGTAGACACCGCGAGCAACGCCGCCGAACCGATGGTCGTATACACAAAGATACTGGTCTTTTTCTCCTCTTGTTTTTCTTCCTTTGCCTTGGCATTCTCTCCGGCACGATAAATAATATCCACCGTATCGTCGCCGTCGGAATCCACGTTCATCACCGTTTCGGTCTTTTCACTGGCTTCGGTGGTGATGCGCACGTCCGGCGTAATATTGATGCCTGCGAAGGTGCGTTCATCGGTATAGTCGCCGTTCTCATCCATAAAACTGATGGTATAGAACAGTTCGCCACGTCCCGTTCCGCGAAGGTTCACTTCATAATCCGCGCCGGATTTCAGGCGAATGACACGCACCAGTTTTTCTGTGTTCGATCCGCTCCCGTGATGATTGTTGTCGTAGTCATCGTCGTCGTAATCGTAGTCGTCGTAGTCGTCGTAGTCGTCGTAATCGTAGTAATCGTAGTAATCGTCATAATCGTAGTAGTCGTCGTAGTCGTCGGGATCATATACACTGCCGTCGCCGTAGATTTCATACGTCAAGTCGCCGAAATCCGTTTCGGTGATCGGATGATCCTCATCCGAACTGATCGTCTCGCCGTCGTGGGTAATCTCAATCTCCACCGGTGCAGGATCGATGCGGATATACATATAGCGCTGGCCGTTGATTTGTTCGGCAAACGACTGGAAGAAGTGATCCAAGCTGTTCACGTCATCCACTTCAATATGGCAACCGTTGTCCGCGATGTCTTTCAACAGTTGCTGAGCCTGTTGTTTGTCGTAGCCATTACTCATATTCGAGAAGAAGCCCAGCGTATAAATCATAAAGCCCTGGGAGCGTAGTTCGTCCGCATACGCCACCAAATCGTCATCGAGCAAACCTTCGTTTGGCAAACCGTCGCTCATAAGGACAATGATTTTCTTCTGGTCGGCATCGTTGCTGAACATCTCCGCCGCCGTACGCAAGCCGGATTCAATATTGGTAGTATCTCCGCTCTGTATTTTGTCAACCGCTTGCGAGAGAAGCGACGAAGAAACCGTGAAGCCGCTGTACTGTTCCGCATATTCGTCGTACACCACCAGTCCGACGGCGGCATCCTGCGCCGTCACGGTTTCGGAAAACTTTTTGGCGGCGGCTTTGGTCTTATTCAGCGGATCACCGTCCATACTGCCGGAGCGGTCTAACACCATCACCACGTTTCGGCTGGAGAAAATGTGCTGTTCATAAAAATCCAACGAGAAAAGCGGGTTGTTGCCACGCAAAATCGGATAAGCATAGACCATAGAGCCGTCATCATCCATATACTCACTGCGTTCTCCAACCTCATCGATGGCCATTTCAAAAGCATCGCTCACCGTGTAATAGGAAGAACCGCTCCTTTGGGTGAGGCCGTTCATAAAACTGTACGTAAAATCCGCACAATACGACACAGTAACCGGATTGTCAAATCCGACAACCGCCTCCGCTCCTTTTTCCAAAAGCACGTCGGCTAAGCGGTCATCCCGGCAGGAGTAGCAGGCACCAAGGAAGATGATACTGTTGTCCAGCGCATGGTCCGGAAGGTAATTTTTGAAAAATTTCGGCGTAATGCAATAGAAAATATCGCCACCCACACCGTGACAAAGCATCAGCTCATCCGAAGAAAAGTCCTGATAAAGATAGAAATTACCCGGATTTTCAATACACAACGTCGGGCCGACCGCTTCATTGTAGCAGCCGTGACAATCCCAAAGCACGATATTGTATTTTCCCATATTTTCCGCCACGTTGGGATCCACTTCAATATTTACAAAGCAATCATCGTCGCTCGTTCCTTGGTTATTATAGACATACGCATCCAATCCATCCGCCAACGCCGCCGCATCTTGAACCCTTTGAGTTGCCGTGTCACCAAATTGAAAAGCATACGGTTGGATGGTGGTCACGTACAATTCGGGGGATTCGCCGGAAGCACCGGATTTTAACCCCTCAATCTGCGGTGCATACAAATATTTTTTTCCGCTGTTAAGGGTAATCAGCACACAGTTATCGCTGTAAGAAGAATAGGAATACCCTTGTATTTTATTTTCCGACCTCAAACTTTGCGCACGGTTGGCCACCGCCGAAAGATAGTAGTAGGAAGAGTCCATCGTAACTGTCGGATGCTCTTTTTTCACATCTTTCAGCGCATCGTCGATTTGAACGCCGATTTCCGCAATTTCTTTTTCCACCTGCGCATCCGGCGTTGTGGAAAACGTTCTGAACGACGAAGCATCGGGCTTTTCAATCTTGTCTAAGTCGTAGGAAATGGTGTTGACGATATCCAATTTCTCGCCGGCTTGGGGCAAATAGGAAATCTCGTTTTCTTTCTCGGTTTTCTGTTTGTCCAGGAAAATACCGAGAACAGAACCGGCCAACAAGCAGAACGACACACACACCGCCACAATGGGAAGGGCGATTTTTGTGCTTCGCGGCTTTTTCGGCTTGGGCGGCCGCGGCATATACATAGGATAGGTCGTATACATCGGCTGTTGCATCATCGGCTGTTGCATCGATTGTTGCATCGGCTGTTGCATCGGCTGTTGTTGAAACGGCTGTTGCATCGGCTGTTGCATCACCGGCGACTCTGTCACCGGCAGCTCCGTCACCGGCAGTTCTTGTGTCGGCATCGAGAACTCTGCCGTCGGGTACGCTAACGATTCTACCGACGTTTCCGCCGGCGCTTCTCCATTGCTGTTCGACCAGAGATCTTTTTCATCCCCGTCTCGCGGCACCGGAGCACCGCAACGGGGGCAGTTATCCCCTTCTCCACGCAACGGATTTCCGCAATTTCGGCAAAACATAAATATCCCTCCCAATCTACGTAGAACACCGGATTTATGTATAAAAAACACATAAAAAGCATTGTGTAAATGTAAGTATACCATTTTCTTCCGCTTTTGTCAAAGGCGTTTTCAAGCACAACCGAAAACGGAGAACACAGACTCGTCTGTGCTCTCCGTTTTTTCATTCAGACGGCGTATCCTCCGTCGTTTCTTCCTTTTCAACCGCTTCTTCATTATCGGCGGACTTTGCCTCGTCAACAGCAATGTCTTCTGCCGACAAATCAATATCGATGGTATCGAGCGATTCTCCATCTCCAACCGTCTCGGCGGCAAACTGCGCTTTTTCAGCGGCGGCTTTGAATACAAACCACAGCGCGACTCCGCCGATGACCGCGAGCACCGCTACCAGTTGCGATACACGCATATGACCGATTTTCAAGCTATCGGTACGCAAACTTTCGATAAAAAACCGTCCCGTTCCGTACCAAACCATATACGAAGCAAAGATTTTGCCTTTAAAGTTGTACGCCTTTACAGAGAGAATGTGCAACAGCACAAATCCCAACAAGCACCACAACGACTCGTAGAGGAACGTCGGATGCACCAATTCATTGTAATTGTAGTTTGACGTGGCGTTCCGTCCCTCACGAATTAAATCGCCGGTCATACCCCACGGCAGATTGGTATTGCCGCCAAACGCTTCTTGGTTAAAGAAGTTGCCCCAGCGACCGATTGTCTGCCCAATGAGAAATCCAATCGAGCAAAGATCGAACATGGCAAGGGTATCCACTTTACGAACGCGGCACATCCACAATCCGGTAATAAACGCGAAAATCAGTCCGCCGTAAATCGCAAGGCCGCCTTCCCACACCTTTAGAATGGAGAGCGGATCGGCAAAATAATCGTCGCGGTGGATGGAAAACAACACGTAGTAAAGCCGTGCTCCGACAAACGCCAAAAGTGTCGAAACCAGCACCACGTCGAACATGGCATCCTCGTTTAATTTGAATTTTTTTGCCCGTGAAAACGCGTAAATTACCGCGAGCAGAAACCCGGTCGCAATCATCACACCGTACCACTTGATCGTGATGGGGTTTCCAAACAAAGAAAACTCTGCCAACGTGTCCGGTAAGTTGAATTTTAATCCCATTTTCGGGAATTCCACGTAGTGTTCCATAGGTGCACCTCATTTCCGAAAAGTATTGTACCTCGTTTTTTTCTCTTTGTCAATTCGCATATTCCAAAAGTCACCGCCGAATACTATCTTTGTGAAAAAAGGGAGTGATACCTATGAAACGCGTTTTGTTGCCTCTTGTGATTACCGCTTCTTTGACCGCTATTGTATTGTTACTACTCTGTCAGCCGCGGCAAGAGGTGGAAACGGTCGTGATTCACCCACAACCTACCGAAAAAACCATTCTTGCACCCGGGAAACTATCCGACCGCACCCACGTACAGTTGTTTTTACGAGAAAGTTTGGCGGACACCGTAAAAATCGGTCAGCCGGCCACTGTCAGCGGCGCCGGTCTGCGAAAAGCCGCCTATCCGGGAACTGTGGTAGCCATCGCAGAGGAAGCCACGGTGGAAAACGGAAAAACCGGGCTTGCCGCCGAAGTGTTTTTGGATGACACGCAAACAGACGATAGCTTAAAACCGGGATTAACAACCGCCGTACGCCTTTCCGTGCAATCGTTCCAAAACGTGATTGTAATCGATGAGGAGTGGCTCCTTCCCGAAGAAGAGGTTTCCGCCGTATTCGTTTTGGAAGAAGAACAGGCCGTCAAACGGCACGTCACAATTATCGAGCAAACGGACAACGGCCTTCTTGTAGAGGGGTTATGCGAGAACGAACACGTACTGGTAAATCCAAGCGCCGTCCGCAATCCACAAAAAGTGAGGGAGAAACAGCCGTAATGAACGCCTTATTTGCCTGCGCGTGGCGAGAGCTGTGGCGAAAGCCCGGCCGCACGGCGCTGACCGTCTTATCTTTGGCCGTGGGAGCCGCTATGCTTACCGCTCTTTCGGTCATTTCACGCGGAGGAACCGCCGCCGCCGAAAAAGAACTGCAATCTCTCGGCATCGACGGATTTGCGGTAAAAGCCACCGGCGACACCGTGTTAGACTACGATGCCTTTTCCCGTCTTTCCGCTCTGCCGCCGATTGATACCGCCTCTCCTCTCTCTATGTATACCACCACCGCCGTCTTAGGCGATTCGGTCCGCTCGGTTTTAGTCTGCGGCGTAGATGAAACCGCCGGCGACGCGGTGGCCATTGACCTGTGTTCCGGCCGTCTTCCCTCCCGGCAGGACGTGGCAAAGCAAGCGCTTTGTTGCACAATGGAAGAATCCGCCGCCAAAAAAGCCTTCGGCTCCGCTCCGGCCGCAGGACATACCGTTACCGTCACGTTCGGAGACGGTGAAATTCCGCTGACTGTCATCGGTACCGCCCACGCCAAAAGTAGTTTACTCAAAAATCTGACCGGCACGTTGCCGCCGTTGCTTCTTGTTCCCTATTCCACCGTTTGGGCACTGACGGGAGAAGAATCGTTTGACCGCGTGGCCATTCGCTCAAACAAGGACAGCGCCGCGCTCTCTAAACAAATCAACACCGCTCTATCCGAAAAAGGCACGTTTTCCATCGACAGTTTGGCCACACAAAAAGAACGATTAACCCATTTGCTCTCGCTTCTCTCCGCCATATTGACACTCACCGGCAGCGCGGCCGTGATGATGGCCGGCATCAGCATCCTGCTGACACAACTTTCCGCCGTGTCCGAACACGTACGGGAAATCGGCGTCAAAAAAGCGTTGGGCGCACCACGGCGGCGTATTCTTTTTGAATACTTGTTGCAAGCCGCAACCGTATCTTTTACAGGCGCGGCAACCGGCATCGTTATCGGCGGCGGCGCGGCGATTGGCGGACTTCGGCTTGTCGGGATTCCCGTCACTCCGTCGTTCGGCCGTTTGGCATTCCTCTTTTTTGCCACACTTCTTTTCGGCACCGCTTGCGGCACCTACCCTGCCGTCGTCGCCGCAAGAATGTCCCCTTTGAACGCCTTTTCGAGAGGATGAAAAACTTTCCGAAAAAATCTTCTTGACAAGCGAAAAAAACCGCGCTATAATGCAAGAAACCGATGAACAAGAGGAAGTAAGCCCCTGCACGGATGAAAGAGAGCCGCCGACGGTGGAAGCGCGGTATCACGACAGGTCGCCGAATGGTCTTGGGAGGGCTGCCGAAACGATGGTCTCATCCGATGGCAGACGGGAACTTCGCCCGTTATCCAAGAAGCGTCTGTGTCCGCAGACGGCGAGAGTGGGCTGTTTTTCAGCCAATGCTGGGTGGTACCGCAGGAATGTCTCCTGTCCCTCGATTTGAGGGACAGGTTTTTTATTTTGCCGCCTCCCCCGCAAACAAACGGACAATACAAAAAACCTTTTTGATTAAGGAGTGTTGTCAAAATGAACAAGTATCTGGAGTATCAAAACTATCTCAAAGAGTACCCGAACAAAGAGGGCTACTTCGGCGAGTACGGCGGTCGCTATCTGACGCCGGAACTGAACAAGGCGATGGACGAGGTGGAAACCGCCTACCGCACCATCTGCCACAGCGCGCAATTTATCAATGAACTGCGCCGCATCCGCAAAGAATTCCAAGGTCGCCCCACCCCGGTGTACCATTGCGAGCGCTTGTCCCGTCTGCTCGGCGGTCAAACCCAAATTTACCTCAAACGCGAGGACTTAAACCATTCCGGTGCGCACAAGCTCAACCACTGTATGGGTGAAGGTCTTCTCGCCAAATATATGGGCAAGAAAAAGATTATCGCTGAGACCGGTGCCGGCCAGCACGGTGTGGCGCTTGCCACCGCCGCCGCGTATTTCGGTCTGGAATGTGACATCTATATGGGCGAAGTGGATATTGCCAAACAAGCCCCCAACGTCACCCGTATGAAACTCCTCGGTGCAAACGTCGTGCCGGTTTCCAAAGGCCTGAAAACCTTAAAAGAAGCGGTGGATGCCGCGTTTGACGCCTATCTCAACGAATACGAAGACACCATCTACTGCATCGGCTCGGTCTTAGGACCGCACCCGTTCCCCATGATGGTGCGCGACTTCCAGCTGTGCATCGGTGAAGAAGCCCGTGAGCAATTTATCGGCATGACCGGCCTTCTGCCGGATGCGGTAGTCGCCTGTGTGGGCGGCGGTTCTAACTCGATTGGTATGTTCCTGCCGTTTGTTGCCGATCCGGTGGAGATTTACGGTGTCGAGCCGCTCGGTAAAGGCTCCGGCATCGGTGAGCACGCCGCTTCGATGGCGTACGGCACCAAAGGCCGCCTGCACGGTTTTGACAGCATCCTGCTTCAAAACCAAAAAGAGGGCGAGCCCGATCCCGTTTACTCGGTGGCGAGCGGCCTCGATTATCCCGGCGTCGGCCCGGAACACGCGTTCCTCCACGACAAAGGCCGTGTGAACTACATTACCGCGCTTGACGACGAAGCGATGGAAGCATTCTTCTTGCTTTGCCGCTACGAGGGCATCATCCCTGCGATTGAGAGTGCTCACGCATTGGCAGGCGCCATTAAACTCGCGCGCGAAGGCAAACATGCCTCGATTCTCGTCAACCTCTCCGGCCGCGGCGACAAAGATATCGACTACGTGGTGGAGCATTACGGCACCGGCGACGAATTCCTCAAAAAACTCGAAACCAAATAATTCCGTCAAAAAAGCCGCAGAGTGATTTTCACTCTGCGGCTTTTCTTTTTCCTTTTCGGCAAGCGACTCATCCTGCCGCTTCGGCGTTTTCCATGGCCGCCAGTTTGTTGAGTGCCCGACGATAGGCTGAAAACACACATCCCCGTTCACGGCAAAGACGTACGCAAATGGCTTCCCACGGCTCGGCACATAAATATCGAAGTCGCAACACCCGTCGTTCAAGCGATGTCAGTTCCGGTGTTTCGTGAATCAGCTTCCCCACGGCGCGACGCGAGGTAGACAAATCCTCAAACAGCGCCGTAATGCGCGCCGACAGTTCTTCTTCCTCCGGAAACCCCATTGAGGCAATATCCGACCGTTCCTCCGTCAGTTCCTCCAACAAAATCGCTTTTTCGATGCAACCGGCGAGCCGTTCTTTCACACGCATCCCGTCCGGCGATAAGGCTTGATACTTTCTTCCCACCTCACATCGCCTCCCGTTCTTCATCGTAGCGCCGACATTCCTCTACGCAGTCGGCGCACACGGCTTCGCCGTCAATACAGTAATACTCGTCGTCAAAAATCGGCTCGTCACACCAAGCGCAAATACGGCGGGACTTGTCCGCCGGCGCATTGGGACAACCGTAATGGCAAGGAGTTTCATGGCAAATTTCACACATTCCGATTGGTCCTCTTTTCCAATTATTTCTTCCTCGAGGTTGTCTGCATTATATCATAATTTCCATAATTTGTCAATATTTTTTGTGAGTATTATCGACAATATAAGAACAAAACCGCGTGTTCTCCGTGGAAAGCGACAGTACTTTACAGATTGAAGAGCGTTGATACTAAGGCGTTCTCAAAACAGTGCTTTTTCGCCGCGCCGCTTCGCCCACTCTCAATATGTGACAAAAATACAGTTCATTTTCTTGTCGATTTTATCGACGTTGTGTTTCTGTTTTGTCGAATTTTGTCGAAGATGGCATAAAAAAGAACGGCCGAAACATCGACCGTTCCATATAACCGTTTTATGAATTCGATTACAGTGTAATAATCCCGTCGTCCAGCATCGTCTGTGCCGCAAGCAGCACACCCAGTTTGCCGGCATGGAAATTGAGTCCGCCTTGCATAAACGCGGCGAACGGCTCGCGCAGCGGCGCATCCGCCGACAATTCAATAGACGAACCCATCGTAAATGCGCCTGCCGCCATAATCACCTGCGACTCGTAGCCGGGCATCTCGCTCGGCTCAGGCACCACAAATGCATCCACCGGTGCGCCGCGTTGCATTCCGCGACAGAACGAGCAAAGTGCTTCGGGCGATTTGCAAAAGAGCACCTCGATGATATCGCCCCGCTCGTCAAACGGTTTTGGCGATACGTCATAACCGAGCAAATCAAACAGTGACGCGGCGTAGACAGCGGTTTTCATCGCTTCTCCCACCACTTGCGGCGCGTGGAACAAGCCCATATACAACTCACGGTTGTGACCGAGCGACGCGCCCACTTCCCTGCCGAGGCCGGGCGTCGTCATCCGCGCGGCACACAGTTCCACGTATTTTGCCTTACCGCAGAGATAACCGCCGTTTTGAGCGATACCGCCGCCGGCATTTTTAATAAGCGAACCGGCAATCAAATCCGCGCCCACTTGCGGCGGCTCCACCGTTTCGGCAAATTCGCCGTAGCAGTTGTCCACAAACACGCACACGTCGTTCCGTACAGCTTTGACTGTGTCGATGATCGCTTGGATATCTGCAATTTTCAAAGACGGACGGGTATCATAGCCGCGCGAGCGTTGAATATGCACCATTTTGATACTCTTGTCCGAAAGTGCGGCGGCAATTTTCGGCAAATCCGGCGCTTTTTCGGCGTTAAGCGGCACCTCCGCATAGTTTACGCCGAATTCTTTGAGCGAACCTGCAGCCTCTCGTTTGTGGCCGATAGTGGTCTCCAAAGTATCGTACGGCGCGCCGGTCGCGGCAAGCAACGTGTCGCCCGGGCGAAGCACGCCGAACAGGGCAATGGTAATCGCGTGCGTGCCGGACACGATGCTGTGGCGCACAAGTGCATCTTCCGCGCCCATCACCTCGGCAAACACGGCATCCAGCGTATCGCGGCCGCGGTCGCCGTAGCCATAACCGGTGGTCGGGACAAAATGGCTTTCGCTCACTCGATGTTTGGCAAAGGCCGCAAGCACCTTATGCACGTTATATTCCGCCACCTCGTCGATGTGGGTGAATTGCGGTTTCACTCGCAAAAGCGCCTCCTCCGACAACGCGGCCAATTTTTCATTTACAGAAAAAAACGGCGAGTTCATACAGTTCCCTCATTTTCCAAAAAATCTACTTGCCCCCACGTTCCGCAGACGACAAAGCCTAAACTCTCATACAATCGCTGTGCGCCGGGGTTTTTTGCGGCGATGTAAATCGCTTTTCCCCGTGCCTGTCCTATGCTTGCAAGCGCCGTCACGCACGCGGCGGCATATCCGCGACGGCGATAACTCTCGTCAGTACAAATCGCGCCGAGAAGCCACGCCTCTTCGGTTTCCGCCACCGTCATTCCGCCGGAAGCGAGAACGCCGTTGTCCCACACGCCCACCAGTCGGCATTTTTCGCGCCGCAAACGGTGGGACACGTCCACATACCACCCGTCAAACGGCGGCATCGACTCACCGAACACCCGTTTTGCCAAAGGATAGTAATCAGAGGGCGCCACCTCATTCGCTTCGCCCACTGCGGACATTCCCGTCGGCGCTTTCAGCACGTTTCCGGTGCGGACATCAAGCCCACGCGCCGTTGCAAAAGCGATTGCCGTTTTGCTGTCGGCACGAAGCGAGGTGATTTGCGGCGACATTTGCAAAAAGCAAAACGCCTCTTCCACGTCGTCGCCGGCAAGAAGCGTTGCCGCACCATCCAAAACAGACAGCACACTGCCGCCCTCGCCTTTATACACGAGAAAGAACGGCTGAGACAGCCCATAAGCATCGATTTGCGCCGCAATACGCACTCCTGCCTCTTTGGTCATATCGAGAGCGAGCGGCGTTTTTTCGTTACACAAATTAAGCATCGGGTAATGCCATCACAAGGAACTTAAACCAGTCGCCTCGCTCCTCGAAGTTTGTATACATATCGAAACTGGCCGATGCCGGCGACATAAAGACGATATCGCCGTCCGCCGCCTGACGGTCGGCCTCTTCCACTGCCTCCGCCATAGAATTCACCCGTATAATCGGCAAATCGGAGTAGGTACGAATTGCGGTCTCAATCGCATCCGCCGTAGCACCCACCAAAATAGCGGATTTCACCGTGTCTTTCGCCACTTCGCCGAGCGGCGTATACGGAATATGTTTGTCGTAGCCGCCGGCGATAAGAATCACCTTGCGGTCAAACGATTTGAGTCCCGCAATCGTACGCGACGGACTGCTGCCGATAGAATCGTTATACCATTTAACACCGCCGCGCACCCGCACGAGTTCACTGCGATGCGGCACGCCGCCGAACGTTTTGGCATACTCCACGATCGTTTCCACCGGCACTTCGCCCCACGTCGCGGCGATGGCGGCTAAGTAGTTTTCCACGTTGTGCACGCCGGGAATAAGGATATCCGAGACGGCGACCACTTCGGTTGTCTCACCGTTTACAGTCACGCACAGCATACCGGCTTCACTTAACCACGCACCCTCTTGCGGCGCTTTCCGCGAGAAGGTCAGCACCTGCCCGGCGGAAGCGGTTTTGGCAAAATCGGCAGTCACGTCGTTATCGGCGTTCAACACCGCACGATCGCCCTTGCCCTGATACGCCACAAGGTTGCGTTTTGCATCAATGTACTCCTGCATATCTTTGTGCCAATCGAGGTGGTTCGGCGCCACGTTAGTGACCACCGCTACGTGCGGCGCTTTTTCCATCATCGTCAGTTGGAAGCTGGACAGTTCCACCACCACCACGTCGTCGGGATTCACCTCGTCAATTACGGGAAGCAGCGGACGGCCGATATTGCCGCCGAGATGCACCGTTTTGCCGGAAGCGGCAAGCAATCCTGCAATGATGGTGGTTGTGGTAGTCTTACCATCCGAACCGGTAACGGCGTAAATAGGCGCCGGCGACAGGTCAAAAAACAACTCCATCTCGGAGGTGACGGGAATTCCCACTTTGCGCGCCGCTTCGAACGGCGGCAAATAGGGTTTCATACCGGGCGTGCGCAAGATGAGGTCGACGTCCGAAAGGTTGTCGAGATAGGTTTCGCCGAGGCAGAGTTTCACTCCTTTTTTCGTAAGCATCTCCGCCACGTCGCCCAATTGCTCCCACGAGCGTTTGTCGCAGGCGCGCACCTTTGCCCCTGCTTTCAAAAACTGTTCGATAACCGGGCGATTGTTTTTGCCGATACCGCAAATCGCCACGGTTTTTCCGTTCATATTATCAAAAAAAGTCTTAGCCTTTTCGTTCATAGCGCACACTCCCTTATCTTTTTTATTATAACGAATACTCCCCGAAAATGCAACGAAAAATGCGGAATTCGTGAACATTTTATAAATCTTTATAAAGGGGCTTGCATCTTCGCTGCAAAAAAGTTACAATATACAGTAGCCGCTTTTGAAAGGAGGCTTTTTATGTTCTTCTCCGAAGGGCAATCTTGCCCCGTTTGTAAAAAAAGATTCCAAAAAGAAGACGACGTCGTTGTTTGCCCTGTATGCGGCGCGCCGCACCACCGTTCGTGCTACAACGAAATCGGCCACTGTTATTATGAAGAAACCCACGGGACTGCCGACCAATGGTCCCGGGAAAACGCAAAAAGCAACGAGAATACATCGAAAAACGTCTCCGGCTTTTCTACAAAACGTTGCCCACATTGCGGTTTTGACAACCCGGCGTTTGCCGAGTTTTGCGGTCATTGCGGACGTCCGGTCGAACCGGACACCGTTCACAATCCCTCATTCTCTCAAAACGATGCGCCGTTCAACGGCACTTTCCGAGAATTCACTTTCGTCCCCTTCCGCGTTCCCGTTCAAAATACCGGCGGCGTCGATCCCGATCTTCCGATTGACGGCGAGCGCGCGGCAGACGTTGCCAAAGTTGTCGGCACCAATCAAGCTTACTATATGCCCACGTTTGAGCAATTTGAAAAAAACGGCAAAAAAATCAAGTGGAATTGGGCAGCCTTTTTCCTGACTCCCCTTTGGCTGCTGTACCGCAAATGCTATTTGACCGGCTTTTTGATGCTGGTGTTCTCCATTTTGCAAAACACGGTGAACGATTACATCTTCATCCACGTACTGCAATTGCAAAACCTCTCCTACGCAGACACCTATTCCGCTCTGCAATCGTATTCCGTTCCCGGTCATCCCATGTATCGGTATGTACTCGTCGTTGTGCTGTTATTTATGATTTCTTTGGCGCTCAGCATCTTTTTCGGAATGTTCGGCAACGCCATTTACGAACACTCCTGCTTAAAAAAAGTGCGTGCACACAAAGATGCCATCGGCTCCGATCCCGCGGCGCTCACCATGGCCGGCGGCGTTTCCTTGGGACTGCCGATTTACGCGCTCTTTTTTGCCCAGTTTGTTCAATTTTTCCTTGAAAACCTATTTATGAAACTATAAAAGGAAGGTATTGTTATGGCAAAAGTTAAAAAAGCCGTTATCCCTGCAGCAGGACTCGGTACACGCGTTCTTCCTGCCTCTAAAGTGATGCCCAAAGAAATGCTGCCCATCGTGGACCGCCCTGCGATCCAATATATCGTGGAGGAAGCCGTCCGCTCGGGTATTGAGGATATTTTGATTATCACCAACCGCGGTAAAGGGCTTATTGAAGACCACTTTGACCACGCGGTGGAGTTGGAACAGCGCCTTGAAGCATCCGGTAAATTGGCCGATTTGGACGAGGTGCGCCGCATTACCGACCTTGCCAACATCACCTTTATCCGTCAAAAAGAAACCAAAGGTCTCGGCCATGCTGTTTTGTGCGCGAAATCCTTCGTGGGCGACGAGCCGTTTGCCGTGCTGTACGGCGACGATGTGATTATCGGCGAAGATCCTGCTTGCGCCCAGTTGTGCCGCGCGTTTGAGGCACACGGCAAAGGCGTTTTGGGCATCCACGAAGTATCCGCCGAAGCCATCGGCAAATACAGCTCGGTCAAAATTGAGCCGACCGGCGACGGTTGTTTTTACGTGTCGGATATGATTGAAAAACCCAAGCCGAACGAAGTAATGTCGCCCTACGCCATCCTCGGTCGCGTGGTGCTGACACCGGACATCTTCCCCATTTTGGAACAAACCGCGCCCGGCGCCGGCGGCGAAATTCAACTCACCGACGCAATGAAAATGCTGGCGCGCACCGTCGGTATGACCGGCGTTCCGTTCACCGGCACGCGCTACGATATGGGCAACAAGCTCGGCATTTTGCAGGCCAACTGTGAAGTTGCCCTCTCCCGTCCCGACCTCGGCGAAGACTTCAAAACGTACTTAAAAGAACTTGTCGCCACGTTCTGATAATAACAACACATAAAAAAAGAGCAGGACTTGGCCGGGAGTTCTTAAGGAATGTATTCCTTAAGAACACGAGATTTTGGCGCAGAACATTGTCAAACCGCCCCGCTATACGCCAGTATAGTCGAGGCGGTTTTTCGCGTTCTTCATCCAAAATCTGTGTTTTAAGGCGCT
>JAZLLJ010000074.1:0-4282 GCA_045598065.1 Acutalibacteraceae bacterium | reverse complement strand
AAAAAACGCTTCTTCCGGCATTTCTTCGGGCAACGCTCGTTCCGGCAGGACGAGCGAGGCGTTATGGCAAAACGGGCAGCGCAGATTGCAACCGAGGGTAAACACGGTGCAGGCGACGTGCTCCGGGAAATCTAAAAGCGTGAATTTTTGTACTCCGCCGAGGCGCATAGAGATCCACCTTTCTATATCATATGAGGATTATATATAAGGAATGAATGATTGCGTAGGGCAGGGGATTGCTCCTGCCGCTGTGGAATTTTGCATATATTCGTGGAATCGATTTCATCAGGTGAGCCTTCCCCTTGAGGGGAAGGTGCCGAGCGTTAGTGAGGCGGATGAGGTGTCATAAAACTTCACCACCTCACTGGTCGCCGTTCGGCGACAGCCTCCCCTCAAGAGGAGGCTTGACATCTTGAAAGCGTAGCCGTGTATCCCATCAAAATCGCGAGGACGGTAATCGCTCGTTCCTGCCCTACAAGAACATTTATGGTGCGTGCTTTTTTTATTATACCACAATTTGCAGGGGCGACAAGTGTTTTTGAAAAATTTTGGATAAAAAGAGAAAAGCCCTGCCAAACGGCAGGGCCTTTAGTGGTGAACTTACTCCGCCACGTAGGGGAGAAGGGCGATCTGACGGGCGCGTTTGATGGCAACGGTCAGTTCGCGCTGGTGACGGGCGCAGGTGCCGGTCACGCGGCGAGGCAAAATCTTGCCGCGCTCAGAGAGGTGACGGCGAAGACGAGCCACGTCTTTGTAATCGATGGTTTGGACTTTGTCCATGCAGAAAGTGCAGACTTTGCGGCGGCCTTTGCGCACACCGGCGCGCATCGGGCGTTCGCTTCTTTCGAATTCGGCCATTGAAAAAGCCTCCTTTACACTAAAATAGGAAGTTCTAAAAAATTAGAACGGAAGATCATCGTCTCCGGCGATTTCCTCGAAGTCACCGGCAGAAGCGGTAGAAAACGCGGTGGACGGCTCGTTCCATGCAGGAACCTGCGAGTCGCCGCCGGGGGCATTGTAGCCGCCGCCGTTTTTGGATTCGCAGAAGTAAGCGTTGTCCACGACCACTTCATACGAAGTGCGTTTGTTGCCGTCTTTGTCGGTGAAGGGGCGAGCCTGCAGCGAGCCGTTCACGGCGATGCGGTTGCCCTTGTGGAAATAGCGAGTGATGAATTCGGCAGTCTGGCGCCACGCGACGCAGTTGATGAAGTCGGTCTGGCGCTCTTGTCCTTGGGACACAAAGCGGCGATCGACCGCGACGGTGAAACTGGTGACTGCGATTTGGTTAGAGGTGTGGCGCAGTTCGGGATCCGCGGTCAAGCGGCCCATAAGACAGATAACGTTCATTGCGCTTATTCCTCCTCGGTTTTTTCAGCGGGTTCTTCGGCGGCAGCCTCTTCGGCGGCCGCTTTCTCAGCCGCTTTGGCCGCTTTGGCGGCTTCGGCAGCAGCTTCGGCGGCGATGGCTTTCTCATCTTTGCGGATCACGAGATCACGCAGCACGCCGTCGGTAATTTTGGCAACACGCTCGAGTTCCGCCGGGAATTCCGGGCCGGAAACGAAGTTGTAGAGGACGTAGAAACCTTCGGTCTCGTCCTGAATCGGGTAAGCCAGACGACGGGTACCCCATTCGTCGACTTTGCCTAATTCCGCGTTGTCCGCGATCAATTTCTCGAATTTGGCTTTGATCGCCGCGATGCCTTCCTCCGCGAGAGCCGTGGAGAAGATGAACACCGCTTCGTACGTAGCTTTAACTGTGGGCATAGTTGACACCTCCTTGTGGTCAGTTGGCCCCATTTCTTAAGAACGGAGCAAGGATAATACTCTTTGCAAACGCAAAGGCAACAGTTATTATACCAACTTAAACGTCGAGAGTCAAGCATTATTTTCGGGAAACCTCAAAAAACAAGAATATTTTTCTTTACAAACGGCAAAAAGTCCGATATAATGACGAGTGGAGAAAAAACAAGGAGTTGTACACGATGTTACAATACGACGAATTGCGGCTGAAGCTGGAAAATCTGCGTCCCGATCTGGAAGATTTGGAAAATGCGCTCGGCATTGCCCAATGCAAGCGCGAAGTGGCGGAGCTGGAACAGCGCGCCGCCGCGCCCGGATTTTGGGACAATATGGAAAATGCCCAAAAAGTGACGCAACGCACCGCGCAGCTGAAAGATAAAATGGAGGGGTACGAAAAACTTTGTGCCCGTCATGAAGATACGTTGGCGCTTATCGAGCTCGCCAACGAGGAGGAGGACGAAACCCTCATTGAGGAGTGCGAACAGGGCGTGAAAGAAGTGGAAGAAGGCATTGAGGCCCAGCGCCTTGCCACGCTTCTTACCGGCGAGTACGATGCAAAAAACGCCATCGTCACGTTCCACGCCGGCGCCGGCGGCACCGAGGCGCAGGACTGGGCGGAGATGCTCTACCGTATGTATACCCACTGGGCGGAGACGCGCGGCTTTAACTATCGCATTCTCGACTATCTCGACGGCGACGAAGCCGGCATCAAAAGCGCTTCCATTATGGTGGAGGGCGACAACGCCTACGGTTACTTAAAAAGCGAATCGGGTGTGCACCGCCTTGTGCGCGTGTCGCCGTTTGATGCATCCGGCCGCCGCCATACCTCGTTTTCGGCGGTGGAAGTGATGCCGGAAATCGACGATTCGGTGGAAGTGGACATTCGCCCCGAAGACATTAAAATGGACGTGTACCGTTCTTCCGGCGCGGGCGGCCAGAAGGTCAACAAAACCTCGTCTGCCGTGCGTTTAACCCACATTCCGACCGGTATCGTGGTGGCCTGCCAGACCGAACGCAGTCAGTACCAAAACCGCGACACCGCGATGTGTATGTTGCGGTCCAAGCTGGTCGAAATCAAAGAGCGCGAACACCTCGACAAAATCGAGGATATCAAAGGCGCCCAAGCGCAGATCGCGTGGGGCAGTCAAATCCGCTCCTACGTCTTTATGCCGTACACGATGGTGAAAGACCACCGCACCGGTTTCGAGACCGGCAACATCTCCGCGGTGATGGACGGTGGCTTGGACGGCTTTATCAACGCCTATCTTAAACACAAAGCCTCCGGCGCGGCGGACGTTGGCGGCGACATGGAATAAAGGGGATGATCTTGTGAAAAAACTGCTTACTGTTTTACTCAGCTTTGCGCTTGTTTTGGCTATGAGCATACCTGCGTTTGCCGAGCCGACCGAAACGCAAGCGGCCTCGGCCGTCTACGGCGATGCGAACGACGACAGCGTGGTCAATATGAAAGACGTGCTCGTTATGCGCAAATATCTCGGCGGATTGGACGTTTCGTGCAATCTTCGGAATTCGGACGTGAATGCGGACGATGCCGTTAATATGAAAGACGTGCTGCTTGTCCGCAAATTCGTCGCCGGCATAGCGGTTCTTGAGGGCAATTGTTTTGTGGCTATCCCCACGAAGCCGCTCCCCACGAAAGCAACGACGAAAGCAACGACCAAAACTACGGCAAAAGCCACGCAGCATGTTCACAAATGGATTCCCATCACCACCCAAAAATGGGTCGTGGATAAAGAAGCTTACGACGAAGAGGTTGTCGAGTATATCAACGATGTCCACACTTTTTGTTCGGCCTGTGCATGTGGATTGGATTTTACTGCCGCCGGATACACAAGCCTACAGGTTGCTAACCATGCGAAAGCCCATATGCTTGCTGGGGACGAAGGCGGTGGGGGCTGGTACAGTAAAGCCGTAAAGGTCCCGTTTACCAATGTTTATCATTACGATGAAGTGGGTCATTACGAAGAGGTTGTTACCGGGTATCAGTGCGCATCTTGTGGTGCCACCAAATAAATATCGCACATTGTCTGACAGAGGGTCGCAAAGCCCTCTGTCAGTTTTTTGTCTAATATTCGGTTTTCATTTTCTGCGTGTGATGGAACGCCGTATGCGGTGAAAATCGCTTGTACGGTGTGGGTTTTTAGAAATAGGAACTATGAACTACGAGTAGCCAACCTGTGCCCGGTGCGCAGTATACTGTTAAATACTATACGGACTCCACTATTCCAAAGACTGTGAACGAGCAACCGTCTTTCGTCTGTCTAAAAATTCGGTTAAGAGAAAGTTTAGTGCCACCCCAAGAACGCGAAGCGTGATTGGCTGGTGGCACTTGGCGCGCTGGGCGTTTTTTGCGGTTTTGCACCGACTGATTTCAGCGCACAAACGCGGTGTAGGGGACGGCACCCTCGACGGTCCTGCCTTCCCCTTGAGGGGAAGGTGGCACGGCGCAAGCCGTGACGGAT
>JAZLLJ010000073.1:0-4064 GCA_045598065.1 Acutalibacteraceae bacterium | reverse complement strand
AAAAGTTCTGTTTTCATCGCTCATCGCTCCCCAGAACCCCACATATGTCCCATCCGAATTTCTCATTCCTAAGGCAGCCACTTCGTCAAAGTGAGAGTTTGCTTCCTGCCATAAGTCTTGAGCTATGTTATTTTCTTCCGTACATAATCCTTCTTTACCGATAATAGCTACTTCCGGCAATTCAATAATTTGTATCTCCATATCCACTGATCTGTTTTCCTCTGTTGCAAAGCAAACTACTATTATTCTCTTTACTATTGCACAACGATCTCCAGATAACTGACAATTTGGGAGTGTTCTGCAGCTTCCGATCCGTAATATCTTCCCTCATACCAGAGTTTAAAGCCGCCATCCGCATAAACAATGCAACACTTTGGTAGGCTTACATCCTTTCCTTTGGGGTATACCATTTTTTCAGAATAGCAAATCCCATAATAGTCCAGAGTCTCCTTAATCTTTGACCATGAGCCGTCGGCTTTACCCATTACCTTCTGAACATCCTGCAGAGAAATACCTGCCAGCATTGCCACGCAGCAATGGCCGCAATATCCGGGGACAACATTCGTTTCCTTTATTGAATCAATCGTTCTGATCGGATTCTCTTTGCTATAAGGACTATCATAATTAATTCTTGTAAGCGAAACAATAAACTCTAATGATACGTCCAATAGTCCTCCAAGTGTTCCAACAAACGATTTATTAATTGGAATATAATAGTGACCCTTCCCTTTTGGAACTAGCTTGCATTCAAATACACAGTCATTTACTTTTACTCTTGCAGGTAGATTGCCTTTTAGTCCTGCTTCTTCCCATACATTGAAAGGAATTTCAATAAAACTTCTGTTTCCTTCAGAAATCAGTTGTCCTTCAAAAGAATATATCATTACTATGTCTCCCTTTTTATGCAACACTTTGTCAGACTTATGAACAATAACAAATTCAGATTCGTTATTGCAAAACAACCCCACAGAATCAATCTGCAGGGCCGTTTTTTCAATCGCACATTTATTTTTGCCTCTGTGGTGTACGCCTGGTGTAAATTGGTGTACAAATTGGTGTATGAGGCAAGTTTTTAAGTCGTATTAGTACAGCTTCGCGCCTGCCGGAATATGAGGATCTACCATCAACAGGTTAAGCTCTTCTTCCTCTCCGCGCTTGTTGATTGCAGAAAGAAGCATACCGCAGGAGTCAATGCCCATCATCGGTCTCGGAGGCAGGTTGGTGATAGCGATCAGGGTCTTGCCAACCAGCTCTTCCGGCTCATAGAATGCGTGAATACCGCTTAAAATCGTTCTATTTACGCCTGTTCCGTCATCCAGAGTGAACTTTAAGAGCTTCTTGGATTTCGGTACTGCTTCACATTCAAGAACCTTTACGGCGCGGAAATCGGACTTGGAAAATGTCTCGAAATCAACGAATTCTTCAAAGAGAGGTTCGATTACAACATTAGAGAAATCAATCTTTTCTTCGACAACAGGAGCAGCAGGAGCAGCTTCTGAAACGGTCTCGGCAGCCTTCTTTTCGGACTTATTTCCGTCCAAAGTTTTCATTGTCGGGAACAACAGCACGTCGCGGATGGCGGGGCTGTCGGTGAGAAGCATCGTCAAACGGTCGATACCGTAACCGATACCGCCGGTCGGCGCCATACCGATTTCGAGCGCATTCAAGAAATCCTCATCGGTGTGGTTGGCTTCTTCGTCGCCCATATCGGCAAGCGCATCCTGCGCCTTAAAGCGCTCACGCTGGTCGATCGGATCGTTGAGTTCGGAGTAGGCGTTGCACATCTCCCAACCGTTGACAAACAGCTCGAACCGCTCGACGTAGCCCTCTTTATCCGGTTTTTTCTTGGTAAGCGGCGAGATCTCGATCGGGTGGTCCATAATAAATGTGGGTTGCAACAAATGCTCCTCCACAAATTCTTCAAAGAACAGGTTGAGGATATCGCCTTTCTTGTGGTGTTCCTCATACTCCACGTGTTTTTCGTCCGCAATCTTCTTGGCGGCAGCGGTGTCGGGGATTTCGTCAAAATCCACGCCCGCATACTGTTTCACCGCGTCGATCATGGTCATGCGCGCAAACGGTTTGCCGAAATCCAGTTCCAAATCGCCGTATTTGAACGTGGTGGTGCCCAGCACTTCCTGCGCGACGTGGCGGAACATATTCTCGGTCAAGTCCATCATCCCGTAGTAATCGGTGTACGCCTGATAAAGTTCCATCAGCGTGAATTCCGGGTTGTGACGGGTGTCAAGTCCCTCGTTGCGGAACACGCGGCCGATTTCGTACACGCGCTCGAGGCCGCCGACGATGAGGCGTTTGAGATAGAGTTCGAGCGAAATGCGCAAGCGTAAATCCTCGTCCAGCGCGTTAAAGTGGGTTTCAAACGGGCGCGCTGCCGCACCGCCGGCGTTGGCAACCAGCATCGGGGTTTCCACTTCCATAAAGCCCTGGCCGTCGAGATAGCGGCGGATAGAGCTGATGATTTTCGAGCGTTTAATAAAGGTGTTTTTCGCATCCTCGTTCATAATGAGGTCCACGTACCGCTGACGATAGCGCATATCTGTGTTGGTAAGGCCGTGGTATTTCTCCGGCAAAATCTGCAACGATTTGCAAAGCAACGTCACTTCTTCCGCATGAATGGAGATCTCGCCCATTTTGGTGCGGAACACAAAGCCTTTGACACCGAGAATGTCACCCACGTCGTATTTTTTGAAGTCCGCATAGGGCTCTTCTCCCAGCGAATCGCGCGCCACGTATACCTGGATATTGCCGAGTTTATCCTGCACATTGCAGAACGAGGCCTTGCCCATCACGCGTTTGGACATCATACGGCCGGCGATGCTGACCGCAATCGGTTGCGCATCCATAATTTCCCGGCGGGATTGGTAATAGGTGTTAATCGCCTCGCGCTTTTCCTCTTCCGACATCCCCTCGGTATCCGGTGCAGGTTTGCCCTCCATCAGTTTCGCTTCCAGTTCCTCATACGCCGCTTTTGCCTCGGTGGAATGGAAGGTTTGATCGTATTTCGTAATGACAAACGGATCCTTGCCTGCCGCCTGCAAATTGGCCAATTTTTCCCGGCGCACTTTCAGCAGTTGGTTAATATCCTGTGTCTGTTCTGCCTGGGGATTTTTTTGCGCTTCGCTCATAGTCATATCCTCCTGTTTTTGGAAAAAGGCGGCAAACGGATTGCCGTCGCCGCCTTGGTATTCGGTAGTTATTTCGAGATTTTCATCACTTTGTATTTCACAGCGCCGCGAGGAGTGTCCACTTCCACCACATCGCCGACGCGGTGGCTGATGAGTGCTTTGCCCACCGGACAATCGTCCGAAATCATACCGTTAAGCGGATCCGCTTCCAGCGGACCGACAATGGTGAATTCGGAGGCTTTTTTGTCGCCCTCTTTTTGCACTTTCACTTTCAGGCCGACGTGCACCACTTCGTTGCTCAGTTCGCTTTCGTCCAAAACGCGAACATGTTTCAGTTGCTCTTCCAATTCGGCGATACGGCCTTCCACTTGAGCTTGCTCGTTTTTCGCCTCGTCGTACTCACTGTTTTCCGAAAGGTCGCCAAAAGAACGTGCCGTTTCGATTTTATCGGCAATCTCTTGGCGTTTGACGGTCTTCAGTTCTTCCAGTTCTTTTTCAAGACGCGCCTTACCTTCGGCGCTGATGAGAATTTCTTTAACAGCCACGTGTAATTCCACCATTCTTTTGAAAATATCCGCACAATTTCCGCGCGGTCATCATACGGATATTATTATACACGCTCTCTTCCCTACTGTCAAGTGGCGAATTGCAAGAACACAAAAAGAAAAACGGGTAAGTTCACAAGGAACTTACCCGTTTTGTGTTTGATTTACTCCTGTGCCAACGGACTAAATCTTAGCCTTCAAAGGCAAGAATTATTTCTTGCGAGCAAAGGTCAGGACAGCCGCGGAAGCAGCAGCGAGGACGATGGCAGCAACCGGAACAGTGGAACCGGTAGCCGGGGCATCGGACGGAGCGTCGGTCGCAGCCGGCTCAGACTCGGTCGCGGACGGCTCGGTCGCGGACGGCTCGGTCTCG
>JAZLLJ010000072.1:0-3871 GCA_045598065.1 Acutalibacteraceae bacterium | reverse complement strand
CCACGTACTCGTTTCCGCGCTCAACGTCGTCTTTCGTGCGACCTTGTTGACCGGTTTCTCTAAGCGCCTTCTTCTGATCCAGATCCTCGGTGATCCGTTTCACGAGGTCAGCGTCTTCGGTATATTCCCGCATCTTCTGATCGAAAGATTTGTAGTCGCCTTTAATCATATGGTACAGCGACAAAAACGGACGGGCGAGGAGGAACGCACGCTTCGGCTTGACCGGTGCTTCCGGATATTTTCCGATTTTTGACGCCAACACGGTATCCACCACGTCGCGGCCGCGGATGCTCAATTTCGCAACCGCTTGGTGGTCCACTTGGGCTCTCCGCTGCGGAAGCGTTTTCGGCACGCCGGCTCTTCTTTTGCCGAGCATTTCGTCGACGTCTTTAATTTTCACCCGTTTCACCGGCCAGGTGGTCATGTTGTGATATTTTTCATCAAAATCCGGCGACTCTTTGCACTTTTGCTCCATCGCATCCAAGATGTCCTCTTGGTTGTCCAAAAGCTTTTGTGCCAATTCTTGGTCGTTTTTCTGACGAGCGGCCTTGACCTGCTCATAGAACAGGCGGGCGGCCTCGCTTTTCGCCAGCAAATCAAGAACCTTGGGATCCTGATTCGGCGGAGTCTGATTGTTCTGCTTGGATTGTTGGAGAAGATAAGATTCCAGGCGGGCTTTTGCCATCACTTCCGCGAGTTCCGCTTTGTCGGGCTCGGTATGTCTTGCCGCCACAAACTTCTGAAAGTCATTCGATATGCCCTTAAGGTGGTCATTCAGCAGCGATTCGCACTTGGTGTCCAAATCTTTCGGCAGGCCGTAGAACGCACCGGCGATAGAACCCGCCATAGCGCCGATGGTGTCGCTGTCGCCGCCGAGGGTGACGGCTTTTCGGACGCAGTCCTCATAGCCCTTGCCGTTTTCGTCGGTGCTTGCCAAGAAAGCACAAATCGCCATCGGCACAGTGGTCTGGCACGTCTCGCTTTGGGATTTTAACTCTTTTCTGTTGTAATGCTGGTATTGGGCATGCGTTATGTCCAGATCGTAGTCGAACTTCGTTTCGAGGAACGCCTTGATGTCATCCTTCGACATACCGGCACGCGCCAAGTAGATAGCGGAGGCAATCGCCTGCGCGCCCTTGATCGCCTCGGGATGTCCGTGGCTGGGAAGCGCGGTCTTTTCGGCGGCTTCAAGGGTTTTTTCCAAACTGTCATACGCCCAACCGACGGCGGAAACGCGCATGGCGGAGCCGTTGCCGAAGCTCGGCCTTCCCGTCATGGACTTGAGTCCCGGCTTCTTCGCCCAATCGACAAATTTGTTTCCGTATAAACCCGGGAATGTTATGCCGTCATTGGGATACAGTTTCACGAACTCTTTGAGATATTTCGTCGTGGTTTCTTCGAGCTTATCGAGGTTATCCCCTACCTCCATGACGGATTTGGCAATCGCCATACTCAAAATCGTATCGTCGGTGCATCTGTTTTTGTAATGCTCTCCGAAATGCTGGCTCTTCGTATAGGGGTTCTTATGCTCGTCCCGGATGAATACATAGTTGTAGTTGTCGGTGTTGAAGGAGTTGAACTCGTGGGGAGCGCCGGAGATGTCGCCGAGTGCCGCGTAGTTCATAACGTTGCCGCGCTGACTGAAAATGGGTGGTGCCATAAAGTGTCCTTCTTTCTCATATTTTGCGGTGCCCCGCGCCGCGGGGAAACGTTACCGATATTGTTCGAAAACCGCGTGACGGTCTCGTCCTCAACCGTAACACCCCGCGCCGCAGGAAAAAGTT
Organism: Acutalibacteraceae bacterium; assembly: GCA_045598065.1. GTDB lineage: Bacteria > Bacillota > Clostridia > Oscillospirales > Acutalibacteraceae > RGIG426. The sequence goes on along the minus strand of JAZLLJ010000072.1, from coordinate 2,087 downwards.
ACATGTTTCTTTTGTTCGATACTTTTTGTATTATACATCGTTTTATACATAAATGCAAGCGTGCAAACAAAAATGAATATCGGCAAATGGACAACGGATTCTGATTCTTCATTTATAAACACACAACAAAGCGGCAGGGATTGCTCCCTGCCGCTTTGTTCTTTTAAATCTTACGCGCCTAATTTATCAATCAAACTTGCGAGGAACTGGCGGAGCATCAACACGTCTTTCATATTGACGTCGCCGTCTTCGTTGCAGTCGGCGTTCGTCATATTGATTTCGGGGTTCATGCCACCCAACTGTTTGCGAAGCACCAGCACGTCTTTCATATTGACAAGGCCGTCATCGTTCGCATCGCCGAGCAGTTTTTCAACGGTCGGCAGTTTCACGGTGATAAGCATGATCTGGAAATCGTCCACGTTCGCGCCCGGGCAATCGCCGTAGTGGGATTGCAGGTTAAAGGTCACGTAATCGTCGCCCGTCTCGAACACCTGCACCTCGAGCACGCTGCGGCCCTCGCCGTCGAGGAATTTCGTGGACATCGACCACTCGTCCGACATACCCTCGATATCCACACCGTTTTGGGTAAGTACGGTAATATCTTCCATCGCGTCGAGCGACTCCACCTCTAAGGTTTCGCCGCCTTTCACGCCATAAAACTCTTTGTCGCCGATACGAAGATCCACCGTCGTTTCGGTCGGATCAGTCGGCTCGACCGGCACAGTCGCTTTCTTCGACATGGTCCAAAGTTTGAAAGCGTACGGGCTGCCGGGATATGTGAAGGAATGGCCGGTATCCACGGGATACTCGCCGCCGTTCAAAAGGACCGTGGGGTTTGCCGCAAAGATGTAACCGTCATCCGCAACCAGTTCGCCGCCGATCGAGTACAGTTTGCCATCCTTAAACAACACTTCGGCATCGTAGATGAATTCATCGGCGGCATCGTCATACCAATGCATACCGTTTCCGAGGAAGTGGAAATGTGCATCCTCGGGAATGGTGATTTTCAGATAATCACCCACTTTGCCGCCGGCAACCGGGTCACAGAAGCCGTTGATCACGATGGTATCGATCACCTGAAGCGGCGCACGATAGCCGGCACCGCCCTCGGCTTTCCACGCATCAAAGTCGGCGATCGGGATCTCACATTCCGCATCCTCGAAATATTCGCCGCAATCCGCGCAGGTATAGTACTCTTTATAGCCGGACTCGCTCTCGCTCGGCTCTTTGCCCTGTTGCAATTCCGAATTGTGGGTGTGCACAACCGGCGCGATATAACCCGCGCCACCCTCGGCTTTCCAAGCCTCGAGATCGGGTATTAAGGTGCTGCCGGCGGCATCTTCATAATACTCACCGCAGGCACATTCATAGTAATCTTTGAAGCCGGCCGCCGTTTTAGTCGCCGCCTGGCCGTTCACAAGAACGGGAGCGTGCGTGTGATTGACGGTAATCGTCACCTGACAAGTCACCGCCATATAGTTCTGCTCGTCAATAGGCGTAAAGGTCACATCATACAAGGTAACGTCGCTGTCCGCGATGGCAGGCACGGTATCCGGCTCTGCCCATTCAAACAAACCGGCAATTTGCGTGCTGTTCGTACTCGAAACCTGCGCATAACCGCCGAACAGCGTGCTGTCCGAAAGTTTCTCGCCAAAATTAATATCACTCGGAACCGGATTGGTATTGATATACGGCATTCCCTTGTCGATGGCGAATTTCACCTGTGCGGTTTTTCCGTCCACCGTGATTTGCGCCATATAGTTGCCTACATCTTTAAGCGTTCCAAGCAACGGCATATATTCGGACTGGCCGCTTTGCTTTATACAATAGATGATGGGCGGCAGTTCCAGACCGGCATCCGTCCACGCATCCCCTTCGCCGGCGGGAAAGGTGAACGCCTTTGCTTCTCCGTCGTAAGCGAGGTCTGCCGGGGCGATAAGGGTCAGCGTAAGCGGGTTTTCGTCCAGCCCGTCTTCACAGCCATCCGTGCAGGTCGCGGTAAGTACATTATCGTTTGCCGCATAGGTGAAGCTGTGCGTGTGAGGAGCGGAAAGTTCTTCCGCCGCAAAGTTGTCAATTTCCAGCCA
>JAZLLJ010000071.1:0-30632 GCA_045598065.1 Acutalibacteraceae bacterium | reverse complement strand
GTTACCGTAACCTCGGTACCCGCCGCGGCTTCAGTCACGGTCACACCGCCCACTTGCGCCGTACCGCCACTGACACTGATGTTGTAAGTCTGCGCCTTAAAGTTGGCAGTCACTTCCACAGCGGCGTTCGGCATGGTGAATTTGTTGTTCGTAATGGTAACGCCGCCCGCGTTCACCGTCCAGCCGTCGAAGACAAAGCCAGGCTTGGTGTCGGGTGTCAGGGTAACCTCCTGATTATAGTGCGCGGTTTCCGGATCTGCCGTACCGCCCGTCACGGTGATGTTATGATAAACCCATTCATAGGTCGCGGTGACGGTGACGTCGCTTTTCGGCATCGTGAAAGTGGTTTCGGAGTCGGTCACCGTCACGCCGGATGGCGTGTCGCCGGTAAACACCCATGTGGCGAATTCTTTGCCCGTTTCCTCGTTCGCGGTAATCGTGACGGAGGTACCCCACGCAATCTGGGCGCCGCTGTCTACCGATTGGTCGCCGGCAATCGCCGTGGCATCGGTAAAGGTCAAGGTGTATTTGAGTTTTTTGAACGTCGCCGTGACGGTGACGGGTTCATTCGGCATCGTGAAGGTGTGCTGATTATTACCCGCCGGGGTTGTGCTAACCGCGCCGCTCGTGTTGCCGGTGACGGTCAACGTGTCGAGTTCGTAGTCCTCACTATTCGGGGTGACGGTCAGAGTGACCCGGTCGCCCGCTGCAAACTCCGCCGTTCCGCCGTCCACCGAAACCGAGCCGTTTCCATCACCACTGCAAGTTACGGTGTAAGTCGTTGCGGGTTGCTCGCCGCCCTCGGCAACGAGGGAGACGAGGCTAAGTTGGGGATTTCTATTTTTGTAGCTTGTAGAGCCAATCCAAATGCCGATTTTGTCTTTGTCGTTCGGAACAGTGATGGTATACGTGTATGTCCCCGCCGCGGTTATAGGCATAGGTGACCCTTCTGACCCTGCAACGGCTGTGTTGTTTTCTGTCATTGTACCGCTGGTGTTGAGCGGGAAACCATAGTACACACCGAACGATTGATCGTCACCTGAGCCTGCGCTCGTCACGGTCAAAATATACGTCGCGCCCGGAGTCACAGCGATGTTGTTTTGATAAATACCGTCGCCCAATGTCCGTTTTTGCCCCGCTGTAAAGCTCGCCACGTGGTTGGTAACAGTAAAGGTCATACCCGTCCAACCGTAGTCATTGGCGGACTTATCGGTTTGGTGGAAATCGCCATTGACGATAAGTTCGCCGGTGGGAGTGGGGTCACTGCCGGAAACGGTCGCGGTGATTCCCTGGAAATGATTCAAATTAAGGGGGTGTTTTAATTTGACATCGACCGTATTTGTAGGCGCACTCACCTCAAATGTAACTGTTACCTTGCCGCCGATGGTATTGTGACCGGAGCCGTATTCCTCGGCACCCGGCACACTCACCAATGCCCCGTTGACGGTCACTTCAATATTTCCATCCATCGCATTGGTTGCATCGCCCGGATTGTAGAATCCAAAAAAGTCCACCACAAGCGTGACGGTAGCCCCACTATCACATGATTTCTCACACTTGGTAAAATATGTGTCATCAAATGTTATGTTGTCACTTGTGTATTGGGCTTGATACATACCGCTGTACGTAATCGTGCAACTTTCCGCGCTTGCACCAAACGTGAAGACCGGCAGCGACAATACAATCATCACCGTCGCCAGCAAACACGCCAGAACGCGCGTACTTCCTTTTCTTAATTTTGTCATAACAAAGACCTCCTAAATTATAGAATTTTAACTATAGAAAATTAGGAAATTTGTATAGTTGGCAAAAACGGGAGAAAAGGGGCAATAAACCGCGGAAAATCAGCGTTTTTCGCCGATTGTTTGCAAGGGGAGACGAGAGCGGCACACCGCGTGTTTTTTTGGCAAAAATGCGGCGTAGGGACCGGCGTGGATTTTGCGGGAAATGTCGGATGATAACGTAGGGCGGGGGCTTGCTCCCGCCGCTTGTGAATTTTGCACCAACCGATGGCGGCAGGACCAAGGCCCTGCCCTACAACACCGCCGCGAGTGGGTGCGGAATCCTACAGCGGGATGTCGGGGCAACCTCCCCCTACACGCTCGCCGAAAGCGCCCGTTCCGCCCCTATTCCCCTTCTTTTTTGGCGAATTTTATAAAAATCTACTAATTTTGTCCACATTTTTTCGTTATCCCTCTTGACAAGTTAGTGTTGGCTAACTATAATGAGATGTGATAGAATAAAAAACGGACGTTAGGAGGGGTTTTATGCAAAAAACCGTAAACGATTTGAAAATCGGCGAAGGCGGCATTGTGACCGCGCTCGGCTGTTCCGGCGCACTTCGCCGACGCATCATTGATATGGGCATCACCCCCGGCGCACACGTAATTATGCGCAAAGAAGCCCCGATGGGCGATCCGATTGAAATCAACGTCCGCGGCTACGAGCTGAGCATCCGCCGCTCGGAAGCCAAAGAAATTGAAATTACGCCGGAGGTGGCTGAATGAGTTACACCTATGCCCTCGCCGGCAACCCCAACTGCGGCAAAACCACCTTGTTCAATGAATTGACCGGCTCCAACCAATACGTCGGCAACTGGCCGGGTGTAACGGTCGAAAAAAAAGCCGGTCAACTGAAAAGCCACGGTGAAGACGTCACCGTCGTTGACCTGCCGGGTATCTACTCCCTTTCCCCTTACTCCGCCGAAGAAATGGTCAGCCGTAATATGCTCCTCGAAGATCATCCCGATGCCATCATTGACGTGGTGGATGCCACCAACTTAGAGCGCAACCTCTACCTTTCGTTACAGTTGGCGGAACTCGGGCTTCCGATGGTCATCGCCCTCAATATGATGGATATGTTAAAACAGCGTGGGCTCATCATTGACGTACAACGGATGGAACATCTGCTCGGCATTCCGATTGTGCCGATTTCCGCCTCGCGCAACCAGGGAATCGACAAACTCATCGACCGGGCGTTTCACGACGGTGCAAAGCGCATCGCCAAAGAAGTGCTCCCCTTTGACGAACAGACGATTGCAAAACGCATCGAAAAAGCGTTTCCGAACAACGCATATATTCACCACGAACTTCACGAGCGCCGCGAACACCACGGCGGCGAGTACCGCTCGACTTACAAAATCGACGAGATTTATGAAGCGGACGTACTCGAAGCCCTTTTACGTATCGAAAAAATCATCGAACCGAAATGTATGAAAGCACGTATGGCGCTCCGTTGGTCGGCAGTTAAGGTGATGGACGACGATCCCCCGACAATCGAAGCATTGGGGCTTACCCAAGGCGAGGCCAACCTCATTAACGAAATCGTGTCCGCCCTCGAAACAGATAAAATGCAGCGCGACATGATTATCGCCGATCAAAAATACAAATTTATCTGTAAAGTGTGCGACGAGTGTGTGGTGCATCTCAAAAAACCGGGTGAACTCACCGCTTCCGACAAGGTGGACAAGGTTGTCACCAACAAATATCTCGCCATTCCCGTGTTTGCAGGTGTGATGGCGCTGGTATTTTTCCTGACATTCGGGCCGATTGGCTCCTTTCTCACCGACGGCGTGGCCGCGCTTATCGATGCATTAACCAAAACGCTGCGCACCTCGCTCTCCTCTGCCGGCGCCTCCTCTTGGGCGGTATCCCTCGTGTGCGACGGTATCGTCGCAGGTGTCGGCTCGATTGTTTCCTTTTTCCCACAAATTCTTCTCTTATTCTTCTTCCTCTCGCTACTCGAAGACAGCGGCTATATGGCACGTGCCGCGTTCATTATGGACAAACTGCTCCATAAAACCGGGCTCTCCGGCCGCTCGTTCGTACCGATGTTGATGGGTTTTGGCTGTTCCGTTCCCGGCATTATGGCAGCGCGGACACTGGAAAACGAGCGTGACCGACGACTGACCATTATGCTCACACCGTTTATGTCCTGTTCCGCAAAAATGCCGGTGTATGCACTGTTTATCGCCGCATTTTTCCCGAAATACGCAGGACTGGTGATTTTCTGCATCTATTTACTGGGACTGATTATGGCAATTCTCTGCGCCACCATCCTAAACAAAACAGTCTTAAAAGGCGGCCACGCCCCGTTCGTAATGGAACTGCCGCCCTACCGTCTCCCCACTGCCAAAACTCTGTGGTTGCACTTGTGGGAGCGCATCAAAGATTTTGCCGTACGCGCCGGCACGATTTTGCTCGCCGCTTCGGTGATTATTTGGTTCTTGCAATCCTTTGACCTCGCCCTCAACCTGCTCACTCCCGACCAAGCGAGCGACAGCATTTTGGCAACGCTCGGCAAAGGGCTCGCGCCGCTGTTTATCCCCCTCGGATTCGGCACGTGGCAGGCATCGGTGGCGCTCGTTTCCGGATTTGTTGCCAAAGAAGCAGTAGTGGGCACACTCAACATTCTGATTTCCCCTGCGACCGATGCGGCAATGTACTCCGCACTCGGAACGATGTTTACTCCGGTTGCAGCGTTGGCATTCCTTGTGTTCGTGCTGCTGTACTGCCCGTGTGTGGCGGCATTTTCCGCAATGAAACGCGAATTCCGCTCGTGGAAATGGGCCATCGGCACGGTGGCGTTCCAAACCGCCGTTGCGTGGGTGTGCGCGTTTGTTGTTTACCAATTCGGCACGCTGTTCGTCAACGTGGCAAGCCTGCTTTAAGATAACAAAACCCCCGTTATCACCGATAACGGGGGTTTTGTTAGTCTTCTTTTTTACCGTATGCCAACCGCTTTAGGCCGCGGTCAATCGCATCGCCCAAACGATCGATACCCTTATCCAAACGCGTCACCTCAAACAGCATTTTGCGTAGGATTTCCATCACGGTACAGATAAGATAAACGATAAACACGGCTACGAGCAGTTGTGCGACCATAAGTCCCGTCGTTTCCTTGGCAATGCCGGCAAATCTGCCCGCCATAAAATACTGCCACACCACCAGTTGGGTATGAATGATATACACCGCGAACGAGGAGCCGGAAAACGTAAAAATGAATTTCCGCGCCCGATTGTTCGAAACGTCCAACTGCATAAATAAGAGAAGCAAGCATAACGAACCAATCACCACAAGCGGCGACGTATAAGACATCACAATGCCGCGACGAAGATTGAGCAAATCGTAACTCTGCAGATTTTGCTCAATGCGATAGGAATACAAAAACCACCATCCGACCGCAAGGCCGACACACATAAGATATCCCGAAAGACAAAGCCCCTTTTTCGGCTTAAATCCCTCGTCGTGATATCGCCGCACACAAGCGCCGGTAAGATACATCACCACAAGCCACATCGCGTTATATCCGCCACCCATGCCGAACGTATCGCGATCGATATCAAACCGTGTTGTAAAGCCTTGGTTATAGAAAACGGTCGCGGCGTTGTAGATACTGACACCGAACACCGCCGCCGCGCAAATCAGCGCCAATTTCCGCTTGTCCGTAGCGGCAATCGCGGCGTTGAGAAGCGGCATCAACAAAAACAGCAGGGTATACATATTGAAATACCAGTACTGTTTGGTGCAAACGGGAAAGAGCGCATTGACGTAATCGTTTCTCGCTACCGTATACGCACCGAAATCCTCACGGACACCCGGAATCAGGCATTTGAGGAAATTATTAAACCCTTCAAACAAGACGGTTTTGTCCACCACAAAGGTCATCACAACGCCCCAAAATGCGACCATCGCCCACATCCGAAGCCACTTTTTCGTCGCCCATTTGGAGCGAAGCGCCACGTAGCCGGAAACCAGCGCAAACAACGTCACGGCACCGAACGACGCCATCTCTATCGTCACCGCTATTACGTTTTTAGCCGAATGAGGATTCGAACCGGCCTCGCCGAACACGCCGCCTTGCCCCAAGACGTGAAGCGTGACCACAAACAAGATGGACACAATCCGAAGCAGTTCGATACCGGCGTTTTTTCTTTGAGGTTTCAGCACAGAAACTTTGGAATTGTCGGGCATACACTATCCCCCCTTTTTCCAAACGCCCATAGGGACGTCATCTATCGTTATCCAAAAACATCCTCCCTTGCGGGAGGATGTTTTTCACTTAAAATCGACCGCTGGCACCGCGGCTGACACCGCCGGAACCGATGTGCGATCCTCCGCCGCCGTTACTGTTGTTTTTCGGTCGAGCGGTACGGGTAACGGTATGATAAAGGAAATGTTCCTCCGCGAGTGTCACGTTAAGACTGCCGGGTTTTAAGTAGTTATTGGCCTCCGGTTGGAAGCGCACGGATTTCAGTTTGGCTTTCATGGAAGTAACCACGATAAAGCCGATGACCACGCCGATGGCAAGCGCCGCCAACAGCCGTTGGAACGTGAAAAATCCGGTTTCGTGCTTAAAGATTCTTCTTGTTTCTTTGATATAGGTTTCAAACGCGCCGACATAGTCCTTGTCTTTAAGTTTCACCACAACCTTGTCGTACAAGGCATTAAGAGAATCCTCACTGAAATACGACACGCAGTCTCCGTAAGGCGTGATGTGCAAATAGTTTTCACCCTCACTATCCTCCATGGAGATAAACAGCATAACACCGTTCTTGTTTTCGCCGCGGCCGTAACCGAATTCGTTGTAAAGAGCATACGACCTCTCGTCGATATCGATACCGTAACAGCTGTTCGCCGTCATAATCACCAAACTGCAATCCAGTTCATTGCTGACATCGTTGAGGCTGGTTAAAATCGCCGTGCTTTCGTCGACGTCAAGCAAGCCGGCATCGTCCACAAGAAGTTTTCCTTCGGCGCTGGCGGTAAACATAAACAGTGTGCAAAGAAGCACCATACACCCGAAAAGGGCGAAAATACGTTTTTTCATCTTCGTCCCTCCCTTACAGCCAATGGAACAACGCCATAATGGTGAACGAGGCCGCCGCCGCGATCGAGCCGACAATGCCAAACCAGCGCCAATACGCGCCTTTGTCACAAGGCAGGTCGCCGACGAATTTTCCCGTTTGACCATTCATAGCAAACGTGTATTTTTGGCCGTTGTAGGTCGTGTTCAAAAGCCACACGGGATACAGTGCGTATTTCGCCTGGCCGTTTTGCAGGCGCACACTGCTGCTTTCGGGAACAACCGACATAAAACCGGTGACAGTCGAGGCAAACACCTCTTCGGTGCTGCGTTTAATGCGGTCGTTGGCGCGGCCGATGCTGTCCTCAGCGGTCACATCGTATTTATCCGCTAAAAAACCGGAGAGATAGGCCGTTTGGAAATCCACCGCCTGGGAAAAATCGAACGGTTCAATGGATTCCATCAAATCGTCCGGCATACGGGACGAGCCGTCCACCGGCACGTACTGGAAGCCGAGGTCACCGGCGCGAAGCACCATAAAGTGACTGGTTTCCGTGTAGTTATAATCGCTGTCGCTCCAGCGGCGAACGTTGGTCGCGTGGTAACGGATGTTGGCATCCGCATCCGCATCAAACAACCAAAACGGCACGTACACGCCTTTGATTTCGTCGATGTGGTTTTGATCCTTAAAGAGTTTCGGCAACAACCGTTTGCCCTGCAAATGCTTTTCAAGGCCGGCTTTTGCCGCTTCTTTATCCAGTTTGAAAGGAATAACCACATCCGGGCGAAGCGCACCGGACAAGTTGCCTTTCATCACCACCGGATTGCCGCAAAACGGGCAGGAAGTGGCCGCAGTCGTCACGTCGCAGGCAATTTCGCCGCCGCAGGAGTTGCACACGTACGAAGCAAGACCGTCTTGCTCGTTTTCCTGCCATTCTCCTCCCACGTTGGTGTTCCATTGCATCTCGTCGGGAGCATCCATTTTTAATCCCTGGTCATATTTTTCCAGGGTAGACATTTCAAATTCCGTTCCGCAGAATTCACACTTGACTTTTTGCGCCGTGGTGTCGAACGTCATACGTCCGTTACAGCAAGGGCAGGTGTATTCCATAACTCCGCTCACAAAAACGCCTCCTTATGTATAGGCTGAATAAGTAGTATACCATAAAAAACTAAAAATGTCAACGCTCCATCCAATCCGAGCGGTCATAGGAAAAAATGTTCACATCGTACACATTTTCAATAGACGTCCGCTTTGCAGAAAACGCGCGTCCGGCGCCGAGAGCCGCACAGTTTTCCGGATTCTCTGCTATGCGACATTCCACGCCCAATTCGCGGGAAAGCCGTTTTGCCATTCCGCCGAGTTTCGCGATACCGCCTGCCAACGTAATTCCGTCTGCCATCACGTCACTCGATACCTCCGGCGGAATCTGTTCCAGCACGCTTTGAATAGCAGACAAAATCACCGAAAACGGCTCGGACAACACATCGAAAACATCAGAGGCTTTCACGGTTTTCACACACGGTAAGCCGGAAACGGAATCTCTTCCTCGCACTTCCATTTCTCCCTCCGTCGGGAGAACGTTGCCGATTTGGCATTTGATTTCTTCCGCGGTTTTTAAACCGATAACGTGATTGTAGCGATTTCGCACCATACGCACAATGGCCTCATCCATATCGTCTCCTGCCATTTTCACCGATTTGGAAGCGGCAATTCCACCAAGCGTTACCACCGCCGCATCGGTCGTCCCGGCGCCCATATCCACAATCATCGCGCCGTGCGGTTCTTCCACCGCAAGACCGGCACCGATAGCCGATGCCATACATTCTTCAATGAGCGCTACACGGCGAATACCCACCGACGTCGCGGCTTGCACCACCGAGCGTTGTTCCACCTCGGTGACAACTGCCGGCACAGACACCACCGCGCGCGGCTTAAACACCTTAAACGCACACACTTTATTAACAAAGGCACGCAACATTTTTTCGGCACTGTCGTAGTCGGACACCACCCCTTTGCGCATGGGTTGCACCACACGAATGGTGGGCGGCTCTTTTTCAATCATATCATACGCTTCACGCCCAACCGCAATGACACGGCCGGACTTTTTGTCCAGCGCCACAACTGCCGGCTCACTTAAAACGATACCGGCACCCTCTTTATAAATCGTCACTTTTGAAGTACCGAGATCAATACCTAAATTGGTTCCTGCCATCAGGACTCATCCCTCTCTAATCGGGTTTTCGCCAAAGTAGCGCCATAAACAGCGCTTGCTTTGTAAATTTTCAAAATCAGTGCACATTCGCGCAAAGTGGCGCCGGTCGTACACACGTCATCCACTACCAAAAGACACTTGTCCGCCACGTCCGCGCCTTCCACACAGTCAAGTGCACCGCGCAGGTTGCCCTCTCGTTTCCCGGCAGGCACTTCTTTTTGCGGTTTCGTAGAAAACACCTTACGCAAAAGCGGTACAGTCGGCACGTTCAACCGTTTAGCCACTTCGTTTGCCAACCACTCGCTTTGGTTATAACCGCGTTCCCGTCTGTCTGCCTTTTCCATCGGTACAAACGTTACAGCATCAAAAGAAACACCCTCGAATTCCTGCAACACCGTCTCCGCAATCTCTTGGGCATAGTAGGCGGCGGTGAGGCTTGTCCCATTTTCCTTAAAACGCAGAATTCCCCTCTTTACTGCTCCCTCATACCGAAACGGCGCGCACACACCGTCCAGCACCGTGGCAACACTTTTGCAGGTGCAATCCGTTTTGGACAGTCCGCACCGCAAACACAGCGGCCGTTCCTGTCGCGGCAAGGACTCTTTGCATCGTTTGCACACCGTCACACCGGCGTTTACGACTGTATCGCAAAACGCACACCGTTCCGGAAAGAACATCGCCGCCAGTCGTCTGCGAAACGATAACCGACTCATACGACACCATCCTCATCTCGCGCGGCAAGGAATTCCCGAAGTCCGGTATAGCGCAACGTCTTGCGGTCGTTTTCAATCATACGGCGCAGGGTTTCCTCTTCGCCGACAAGCACCAACAAATTTTTGGCACGCGTCACCGCAGTATACAACAAATGCCGATAGCACAGCGGTTTCGGCACGTCGAACAGCGGAATAACCACCATATCGAACTCGTTGCCTTGGCTTTTGTGTACCGTTGCCGCGTAGGCCAGTTCCAAGTCCTCCGCATCGGCGCGCAGATACGTTACAATCCGCTCATCGTCAAATCGCACGGTAAGGCAATCATCCCGTCGGTCCACTTTTTCGATAATCCCGATATCGCCGTTAAACACACCGGATCCCACCGAGCCGTCGGTTTTCGCCCACGACAAGTCGTAGTTATTGCGCGTTTGCATCACTTTGTCGCCTTCGCGGAACAGGCGAAATCCGGCCTTAAATTCCCCTTTGGTCGCAGACGGCGGATTGCATTTTTCCTGTAATGCTCGGTTAAGTTCTTCCGTTCCCACACGACCTTTACGGGCAGGCGCCAACACTTGAATACCCTCGAACACGTCTTCCCCGTATTTTTCCGGCAAGCGGCGGCAACAAAGATCCACCACCGCATGGTTGACCGCAGTGGCACTATCCCGTTTCAAAAAGAAGAAATCCGCATCTTTATCGCCGGGAAGCGGCGTTTCACCTGCCACAATACGGTGGGCATTTTGGACGATATGGCTTTCCATTGCCTGGCGAAACACGCGTTTAAGTTCCACAGCCGGCACCATACCGCTTTGTACCAAATCTCCCAACACGTTGCCTGCGCCGATGGCAGGCAGTTGGTGAGCATCTCCCACCAAAATCAAACGACAACGCTCTTTCAGCGCACGCAAAAGCGATGAAAACAACGAAACGTCCACCATCGACAGCTCGTCCACAATGACCGTATCCGCATCCAGAGGATTCAGTTCGTCCCGTGCAAACACCGGCATATCGTCCGTTGTCCACTGCACTTCAAGAAGACGGTGAATGGTTTTGGCATCTCTGCCGGTCAATTCGCTCATCCGTTTGGCAGCACGGCCTGTCGGTGCCGCCAGCAGCACCGTTTCGCCCTGCGCTTCAAGCGCCGTCAAAATCGCTTTGAGAGTAGTGGTTTTACCCGTTCCGGGACCGCCGGTCAAAATAAAAATTTGTCGGCGAAGCGCCGTTTCGATTGCCTCGCGCTGTTCGTTTTCATACACAATGCCGTCCGCGCGCTCCACCGCTTCAATCAGACGGTCTACGTCGCCCACATACAGCGGTGTTCCCTCCGCGCGCTTACGAATATCCTGTGCAATATGTTTTTCTTGAACGAACAGTTCCGGCAAAAAGCCAAAGCTCTGTCCGCGCAAGGTGGAAACCACCACGTGTCCGCGACTGACAAGCGCCGACAATGCGTCTGTCGCCGTTTCCAAAGAAATTTGCAACAGTTCTGCCGTCACCTCGCATAAACGGTCAATCGGCAGGCACGTATGGCCGTTGTGGGTGTTGTGGCGCAGTACGTGGCAGAGGGCGGCCTTTACGCGACGGGGATCATCCGCCGCCATTTGCCGTTCTTCACAAAGCGCATCCACGCGGTCAAACGAGATGCCGGCTCCGGCATCGCATAAAATGTAAGGGTTTTCTCGAATACGGTCCACCGCACCGGCGCCCCATTTTTTGTAGCACCGCATACATTCGGTGGGTGTCAGTCCGTATTCCGCAAGGCGAAGCATCGCCTCGCGCAGACCGAATTGTTCGGCAAACGCCTCTCCCATTTGACGGGCGGAAGCGACGGTAATTCCGGAAATTTCCGCAAGGCGTTCCGGCTCTTCCTGTAAGATGCGCAAGGTATCGTCCCCGAATTTGCGCACGATTTTCAGCGCTCTGCCGGGGCCGATGCCTTTCACAGCGCCGGAACTCAGATATCGCAAAATCGCCGCGGCATCCACCGGTAAACGGCGTTCACATTCCTCCGCTTTGAACTGACGGCCGAACGTGGTATGGTCAATAAAACTGCCGCGCGCACAAATCCACTCGCCGACCGCCACTTCCGGAAGCACGCCGACGACGGTATGTAATTGTTCTGAATCAGAGACTTCCAGCACCGTCCACCCGTTGTCGGGATTGCGGAACACCACGCGTTCCACCGTACCGGAAAGTTCCTGCAACATCTGTTCGTCCATGCGCTTCTCCCTTTATACGTTCATAGATAGGTACAGTATACCTTATTCCGTCAAAAAAAGCAATATTTCGTTGAGGTTTGACAAAGAAATTCGCCCTTCTTCGTCCGGCTTCGCATCCGGTGACCAAAAGCGCACGAAATGTCCCTCTTTTTCCTCCCACAATTCTGCCGTAAGCGGCGTTAATTCCTGCAAATCGTCACAGCGAACAAGAGTAACGGGTTTCATCCCTTTGGGAATCCAAAGCCAGGAAACAAACCGTACAATCGCCTCACACAATCCGTACACTGCAAACACTCCCACTATCACAAAAAACACGACCGTACTCACATTTCCCGCTCCTTTCCGACAACCAAACCCCTCCGCGCCCTCCCGCGTTGTCCTTATCATCCTATGCCGCAAAAACGCAGACGTGAAAAAAGCCCGACCTCGTTACACACGAAATCGGGCTTTTCATTCATTCTATTACGCGAAAATATCGTTGAGTTCATCCATTCCTGTGCCGGTAGTAACCACGATTACGCGGTCATTCGTGCAAATCACGTCGTCGCCGGTAGGATACAAAATTTTGCCATCCCTCACAATACTGACAATCAGCAAATTCTTTTGGAGTTTCAGATTTTTCAGCGGCAAATTCTTGCCTTTGAAATCCTCGTTCACCTTAAACTCAATCGCTTCCACTTTACCACCGACGATTTTCGACAACGCCAACATACTACCGCCGGAAGAACTCTGCATAGCGCGAACGTAGCGCACAATACGGTCCGTGGCGATGGTATGCGGAGTAATCACGCACTCGATGCCTGCTTTAGACAACACTTCACCGAAAGAAATGTGGTTGACTTTCGTGATGACTTTCGGCACGTTGCACGAGCCGGCATACATAGAGATAACCACGTTTTCTTCGTCAAGACCGGTCAGCGCCACCAGCGCATCCACGTCCTCGGCGCCTTCTTCTTTCAACGTCTCGCGGTCGGTACCGTCACCGCAAAGTACGGTAGCTTTCGGATAGCGTTCCGCAAGCAGTTCACAGCGTTTCTCGTCCCGGTCAAGCACTTTGACACGAATACCTGCTTCCAGCAGTTCCCGAATGAGATAATACGCAATCTTACCGCCGCCCACAATCATAGCCGTACGGGTTTTGGTGCTGGTAAGTCCCAGCGTACGGAACAGTTGAGAGATGTCGTTCGGCGCGGCCGTCAAGCTAATGCGATCGCCCTCCTGCGGCACAAAATCGCCGTTCGGGATAATCACGTCATCCCCACGTTGCACCGCGCAAATAAGGATTTTCATCTTAAACAACCCAGACAGTTTGCTCAGCGGATGACCGATAATGGGGCTATCAGCCGGCAATTTCAATTCCACCATTTCGAGACGGCCTTTGGCGAAAAAGTCCACTTTCATGGCTGACGGGAAACGCAAAATACGGGAAATATCCGTTGCTGCCTCTTTTTCGGGATTGATGGCAAGACTCAAGTTGAGTTCTTCGCGCAACGTCATAACGCTTTTGGCGTAATCCGGCTCACGAACACGGGCAATAGTGTGTTTTGCACCCAACTTTTTCGCCAGCAAGCAACACAGGATATTTTGCTCGTCCGTAGACGTGACCGCAATCACCAAATCCGCGTTCGGCACACCGGCCTGTATTTGAATATCTTGATTGTTACCATTGCCAAAGATGCAGGAAACGTCAAGCGCATTTCGGGTAACACGAATCACGTTTTCACTACTGTCAATAATGACCACGTCGTGCCCCTCATCCGACAGTTGTTCCGCCAGAGAATAGCCCAGTTTTCCGTTTCCGACAATTACGATTTTCATCAAACGACACCTCGTTTTCTAAATATCAATACTTAGGTACATTCAACTCTTTCAGCATCGCACAATAACTTTGGTGACGGGACGGCGCGATTTTCCCTGCTTTCACCGCCTCGCAGATAGCACACCCTTTTTCGTTCTCGTGGTGGCAGGTGGAAAATTTGCACCGACCGAGATACGGCACAAATTCCCGAAAACAAAAAGGCAGATTTTCGGGATTCACATCGGTGAGTTTCGGCAGTTCCAACGAAGAAAAGCCGGGTGTATCGGCAAAAAAGCCGCCGTCTTCCCGTTCGTATAACACCGTGGCACGTGTCGTGTGGCGGCCGCGGCCTAACTTATGGCTGATTTCGCCCGTAGACAGCAACAGCCGCGAATCCAACCGGTTGAGAAGCGAGGATTTTCCCACGCCGCTGTTACCGGAGAACACACACAGTTTGCCTTTGAAGGCCTCCTCCAATTCCGCCACGCCTTCCCCCGTTTTTGCGGAAACGGCAAACACGGAAAAGCCGGCTTTTTCATACAAAGCATACAGGGCGGCGGCATCTTCCAAATCGGATTTGTTGAATACAATAATCGGCTCGATTTCCTGATCCTCCGCAATTGCAATCATCGCATCCAGAATCGGAAGATTGGGCGCAGGATCAGCCATGGAGACCACCAACACGAGACAGTCCACGTTGGCGGCCGGTGGGCGGTAAAGCGCGTTCTTGCGAGGCAGCAATTCTTCAATCGCGCCGGTACCGTCATCCTGAACCGACACGCGCACAAAATCCCCTGCAAGCGGTGATGCCCCTTGACGGCGCAAAGCGCCGCGGCCGCGGCACTCCACCGTACCATCGGGAGTTTTCACGGTATAAAATCCGCCCAACACTCCCATTACTCGTCCGACTTGTTCCATGAATCCTCCTCAGCGTTCATTCCAATGGCGCGACAAAAGCCAAAGCGACGAATATCGCCGCCATTGGCTTTTGCAAATTTTATTCGTACATCGCCGGATCGTCGATATCCGGATTAATCGGCTCGGTAGGTTCCGGCTCAACCGGATCCGTCTCAATCGGTTCCGGATCCGTTTCTTCCGGTTCGGTAGGTCTCGGAGGTTCGGTCGGTTTCACCGGTTCCTCAAAGGTCTCATGTTCTTTGCTTGTCGCTTTTCCCGTTTTGGAATCCACTTCATAGCGATAATAGAAGCCGAAATCATCTGCGCCGGATTCCGAGATTTGGAACGTTACGTCAAATGCATCGTCTTCCTGCTCGCTGATAACCACCGTCTTCTCGCCGACCGCGGACGGAAGAAGACCGCTCAATCCCCCGGAATATTTGGCACTGTATGCTCCGTGAACGTACACTTTCAAATCCACGGCGCAAGAGACGTCCGGAAGCGGCAACACGATTTGTACGTCGCGATAGCCGGAACTGACGGTCAGTTTGATTTCCGAGCCGGGCACCAATTCGCTGCCACCGGAAGGCGACTGCTCCAACACGATGCCTTTGTCTTTCTCGCTGTTTTTCTCCTCGATATTCGCTTCTACAACTTTGAAGCCTTCTTCTTGCAGTTGTTTGATCGCATCTTCCTTCTTGTTTCCGACAACGTCACTTACCGCTACCGGTTTCGGTTCATCTTTACCTGTGCTGACGTACACGTACACTTTCGAGCCATCCACCGGCGTTGTATCGGCACATTCGATTTTGATAACTTTACCTTTTTCAACCGTATCCGACGAAGCCTCGATTCTCACCGGCTTAAAGCCTGCTTGTTTCAGCAAGTCGTTGACGTCTTCTTCTTTCATATTTTCGGAAATCGGCGGCAACGTCACAGGCTTCGGACCTTTGCTGATGGTCACAATCAACACTCTTTGGCCTTTTTTCACTCTTTTTCCGGCATCCGGATCTTGTTTAATGATTTGGCCTTTTTCGTATTCGCTGAATTCCTCTTCTTTTTCAATATCGGAAAACAGCTTGAAATCCGCATCCGTCAGGTCATCATAGTTTTTACCCACAAAATTGGGAACGGTAATCTCGTCTTTGCTGTTGTTGCCGAATATCCAACCGTTGTTGAAAGCCAAAATACCGAACACTATGAGCGCAATGAGGATAACACTGGCGCCAATTGCAAACCAAAACGGTTTGGAGAACAAAAACCGTGTTTTCTCCTCTTCTTCAATAGGTACAATCTCCTCCGGCACGGTGTTGTAAGACGCACCACGGATGCTGGTAATCGCATCCACGTAACGGGTGGGATTTTCATCGGTCAAGTACGTGTAGGCGAAATGGATACTGGGATTCTGCTTGAATTCCTGAATATCCTGCAACATCTCCGCCGCCGACTGATAGCGTTTTTCGGGGTTTTTCTGCATCGCCTTCATAGTGATTTCTTCGAGACCGTCCGGAATATCCGGGTTGATTTCGGTAGGCTTTTTCGCCTGAGACTGCAACTGCATAATCGCCACCGACACCGCGTTGTCCGCCTCAAAAGGCAGCGTTCCGGTAAGCATTTCATACAGCATCACACCGACGGAATAGATATCGGATTTCTCGTCGGTCAGCGCACCACGAGCCTGTTCCGGGCTGATATAATGCACCGAACCGATAGCTTTGTTGGTGTGATCGGTACGCGCGTCGTTGCGAGAGAAACGCGCAATACCGAAATCGGTCACTTTAATCGTTCCGTCCGCGAGCAACATAATGTTCTGCGGCTTAATGTCGCGGTGAACAATGCCCTTGTCGTGGGCGTGTTGCAACGCGCGGAGAATCTGCTGTACAAAGTACACCGCTTCCTGCCAAGTAACACGCTGTTGTTCAATATACTCTTTCAGCGAGATGCCGTCGATATACTCCATCACGATATACTGGATTTTATCGCCGAAACTCACGTCCAACACCTTCACGATATTCGGGTGAGACAAAATGGCGATAGCCTTCGACTCGTTCTTGAAACGGCGAGTGAATTCCTCGTTGGTCAGATACTCGTCTTTGAGAATCTTGACCGCCACCTCGCGTTCGTCAATCGAATCGTAGGCGCAATAGACGTAGGCCATACCGCCTACGCCGATCAGCTCACGAATTTCGTAGCGTCCGTCTAAACGTTTTCCGATGTATTTATCCATCTTTGCGTTCTCCTTTTTCGATGAAATCAGGCAATCAAAGCCACGGTGATGTTGTCGCTTCCTCCGGCCATATTGGCGGCGTGAATTAACCGTTCTGCCGCGGTTTGGGGCGGATACGAAAGCAATATTTTACGAATATCCTCCGTCTCGACCATATTGGTCAGACCGTCGGTACAAATAAGAAGGGCGCCTCGCTCGGGAATTTCCCGTTCGTCGATGTCACATTCCACCGTGTCCTCCACACCGAGGGCGCGAGTAATGTAATGCTTGCGAGGATGGGTGCGAGCTTCGGTTTCGGTAAGTTTTCCGCTCTCCACCATTTCCTGCACCAGCGAATGGTCACGCGTGACCTGTTCCAATCCGTCAGACGTCACTAAATAGGCGCGGCTGTCACCGATATGCGCAAGCACTGCCGTTTGTCCGCATACGACCGCCACAACGACCGTGGTACCCATTCCGCGAAGATTATCATCCGCGGCGGCGGTGTCGAACACCTCCACGTTAGCGGCGGCAATCGCACATTCCAGCACGTAGCGAATGGACTGCGTTGTCATATTCTCCCGATAAGCCGCGGCCAATCGCTCGGTAATGGTCTTAACAGCCAACGCGCTGGCGACGTTACCACCTTTGGCACCGCCCATTCCGTCACACACCACAGCGAACACCACGTCCTCTGCCAATTTTCCGCAGGCAAAGGCATCCTGGTTGTTCGAGCGTACACGGCCCGTATCGGTTTTTCCGTAAGTTTGCACGGCAATCCTCCTCTCGTGCATCAAAGTTGTTCGTTGCGCTTCAGTTGCCCACAAGAGGCGCTGATATCCGCACCGAGCGTGCGCCGCACCGTAACGGGAATTCCGCGAGCGGCCAAAATATCCGAAAACGCTTTTAGGCGTTCGGCTTTACTGCGTTTATGTTCTTTTCCCTTAACCTCGTTGGCAGGGATAAGGTTGACGTGACAGAGCATTCCTTTGAGTTTTCCGGCCAATTCGCGCGCGCACTCATCGGAGTCGTTCACGCCGTCGATCATCGCGTATTCAAACGAGATGCGGCGCGAGGTCGAGCTTGCATAGTCGCGGCAAGCGGACAGCAATTCGTCCACCGACCAACGTTTGGCTACCGGCATCATCTGTCGGCGAAGCAAATCGTTCGGCGCGTGAAGCGAAACGGACAGTGTGAGCTGTAAATCTTCCTCCTGCAAGCGGCGGATTTTGTCCACTAAACCGCAGGTGGAAAGAGACACGTGGCGCATCCCGATATGGACACCGCCTTCCTCCCGAAGCATTTCGAGAAAGCGCAAGACGTTATCGTAGTTATCAAGCGGCTCGCCCATCCCCATCAGCACAAGGTGAGACACTCGCACGTTTTGTTCCGCTTCGGCGGCTTCGGCAGCCTCAATTTGGGCAATCATTTCGGAGGGAAGCAGGTTGCGCACCAGTCCCTCCATGCCGGTCGCGCAAAAGGAACATCCCATACGGCAGCCAACTTGGGTAGACAAGCATTGAGACCAGCCGTGTTTATAGTGCATCAGCACCGATTCCACCACTTCGCCGTCGGACAGGCGAAACAGATATTTCACCGTGCCGTCAATAGCGGAGACAAAGCGTTTTTCAATCGTAACCGAGGGCACCACGCATTGTTCTTTTAGCACCTCGCGCAGTGCGGTAGGCAAATTGTTCATTTCGTCAAACGACGTGACACCGCGATCTAAAAACGAGCGAATTTGTTTGGCACGGAAGGCAGGAAATCCTGCCTCCACCACAAACGCCGTCAACTGGGCATCCGTCATCGACTTTATGTCACGTTTATCCATCACATTCGCCGCCTTTCTTTACGAATCCGGCGATATAAAACCCGTCACTTCCCGTCACAAAGGGAAACAGCGTAATTTCGTGGCTCGGCTCTTTTTTGCACAGCGAAAACAGTTCCGGCACCGGCAAAATCCGCGGTGAAAACTCCGGATGTTCTTTGAGAAAGCGCGCGGTTTGCGCCTCATTCTCGGCAGGATTTAAGGTGCAGGTCGAATACTGCAACACGCCGCCGGGCTTCACCATTGCGGCACTTTGCTCCAAAATACGATACTGCAAATTGGGCAGTTCCGACAGCATTGACAGGTCTTTATAGCGAATTTCCGGCTTACGGCGAATCACACCGAGACCGGAACACGGCACGTCGCAAAGCACCCGGTCAAAGCTACCGACAAGCGGCTTCGGACAAGGCATTGACGCATCCCGTGCCACCGTTTGGATAACGGTTGCGCCGGCATCTTCCGCCCGTTTTTCCATCATATCGCATTTTTGAGGATAGATATCACACGCCAAAATCGAACCGCGATTTTCCATATACTGTGCGGCGGTCAACGACTTGCCGCCGGGTGCGGCACACACGTCCGCCACCCGTTCGGAGGGCTTCGGCGAAAGCGCTTTCACACAAAAGCCGGACGCAACGTCCTGATAGTACCACGTTTTATTAGAAAAATCAAGCAGTTTCCGCTCGTCAGCGGCATCCACCAAAACGGTGGCAGGCAGGTGTTCCGAAAGCGTAAACGAAATGTCTGCTTTTTCTGCCGCTTTTGTCCAATCTTCGACAGTGGTTTTCAGCGTGTTGATTTTTACCGACGTGGGCGGACGGTCGTTGAGATGCGCCACGAGTTCTCGCGCGGTATCTTCGCCGTACGCCGCGGCGAAAAAGTCAAACAGCGGTTTCGGGCAGGATTCTTTGAGGCACAAGCCTTCGTCCCCTGTGGGAAACCGGTCAAAAAGCGTTTCTTTCTCCCGTTCTATACCGCGCAAGACGGCGTTGACAAATCCTGCCGAACGAGCTTGACCGCACGCTTTGGTCAGTTTCACCGCCTCGTTGACCGCGGCGGAAGCAGGGATTTTGTCTGCATATAGTAGCTGAAACGCACCGAGTCGCAAATGTTCCAATGTCAGAGGATGCAGGCGTTTGAGCGGTTGTTTCGACCGCTCCTGCAAAAGCGCATCGAGCGTTAATCGATGTTCTTCCACACCGCGAACGAGAAAGCCAAACAGGGCTTTTTCCGCCGAAGCGGCGTTTTTATAGTTTCCGGAGAGAGCGTTTTCGATGAGAATGTTGGAATAGCCGCCGCTTTTGTGTAATTTCTGCAACGTTTTGGCAGCCATATTCCGGGCGGAATCCGTCGTTTTATTCTCTGTTGCCACG
This sequence comes from Acutalibacteraceae bacterium, assembly GCA_045598065.1. Taxonomy (GTDB): domain Bacteria; phylum Bacillota; class Clostridia; order Oscillospirales; family Acutalibacteraceae; genus RGIG426. The sequence goes on along the minus strand of JAZLLJ010000071.1, from coordinate 10,578 downwards.
GTGGACTCCTCCTCTCGCCGGGTATGGTCAAATTTTAGTGTAAAGTTGTTTCGCTTTACACCGTTCCAATGCTCGTTCCGAGCGGCAATTCGTGCCCACGCCAAAACGTGGCGGCATCCATCGCTTTGCCGCCCTCAATCTGGACGGTGACGAGTTCCAAACTCATTCCGTCGCCGCACGCCACGCAAAGTGGCGTGCCGCTGACGATTGTGCCGGGCGCGGCAGTCGTTTTTCCGGCTACCTTGGCGGCGTGGACTTTCAGCATCTTACCGTTCCACATTGTCTGTGCCGTCGGCCACGGGTTTAAACCGCGCACCTGGTTGTAAAGTTCAACCGCTTTACGGCTAAAATCCATCGGACTGTCCGCTTTGGTGAGCATCGGGGCATACACGCTCTCGCCCACTTGGGGTTTCGGCGTGATGTTCCCCTCTTCCAAGCCTTTCAGCGTATCCGAAAGCACGTCGGCACCGTCGACGGCAAGGACATCAAACAATTCGCCGGCGGTCATCTCTCCCACCTTGCGGCGGCGCTCCAGCAAAACATCGCCGGTGTCCAGCCCCTCGTCCATCTGCATGGTGGCCACGCCGCTTTCCTCATCACCGGCAAGCACCGCCCATTGGATGGGCGCGGCGCCGCGAAAACGCGGAAGCAGCGAACCGTGGACGTTGACACAGCCGTATTTCGGCAGGTCCAGCACCCGTTTCGGAATAATCTTACCGTACGCCACCACCACGATGCAATCGGGTTTCTCAGCGGCAAGACGGTCATACGTTTCGTCTGTTTTCATCGAAGTCGGCTGAAACACGGGGATTCCGCGTTTCACCGCCAACTGTTTCACGGGCGGCGGCGTCAAAATCTGTTTTCTGCCGATAGCTTTATCCGCTTGGGTTACTACAAGCGATACCTCGTGGCCGTCCGCAAGCAAGCGTTCAAGAGACGGGAGCGCAAAATCCGGCGTTCCCATAAACACGATGCGCATTTCAGCCCTCCGCTCTCAGTTCTTCCTCGGTCATCATACAGTCGGCGCGCTCGGTAAACAAAATGCCGTCCAAATGGTCATTTTCGTGGCAGGCACACCGCGCCATCAAATCTTCGCATTTGAGGCGGTATTCTTTGCCGTAACGGTCCTGCGCTTTCAAAATCACCTTTTGCGGTCGCGTCACAATGCCCCATTCGTTCGGGCAGGAAAGGCAACCCTCCTGCCCGGTCTGCTCGCCTTTTTTGCCGAGGATGGTAGGGTTGATTGCCTCAATAAAGCCGTCGCCGGTATCCATAATGAACAGACGGCGCAAAATGCCCACCTGCGGTCCGGCAAGACCAACACCGTTAGCGGCAGTCAGTGTTTCCTGCATATCGTCCAGCAGTTCCCACAACCGCTCGTTAAACTCGGTCACCGGACGGCACACTTTATGCAGTTGCGCCTCTTCGGACGTCAAAATATTTCGCAAAGCCATAAAAATTCCTCCAAAAGCGGATATTCACGCGAGCATCAAAGCATACTCGCAGGATTCACGTCAATAAACGCGGTCACAGTCTTGTGTTTCGCCTCTTTACCGAACGCGGTCAACAGCGCGCCGAGCATTTCCCTTGTACGGTGGCGGCTGATACTCTTAAGAATCAAACGATAGCGGTATTTTCCTGCCGCTTTTGCCACCGTTGCGCGCGTGGGATCCAGCGCGATAAGCGGCACGTCTTGGTACGTCGTTGTCACAGCGGTGCGCAGCATCGCCAAAAAGTCGTCCGCCGCCTCCCGAACGGCAGCCTCTCGCTCGCCCACAAAGCCGATTTGGAACAAATCGGAAAACGGTGGGTATTTCATACGGTAGCGCGACTCGATCTCCGTCTCGAAAAACGTGGGATAATCCTGCGCCGCCGCAAGCGCGATCACGGGGTTTTCCGGTGTCATCGTTTGGATGACCGCCATACTCTCCGCATCGCGACGACCGGCACGGCCAATCACTTGGGTAAGCAGCGAAAACGCGGTTTCATAGGCGCGGTAATCGTCGCCGTAAAGCGCCTGGTCCGCAGACAGCACGCCCACAAGTCCCACGTCGGGAAAATCAAGGCCTTTGGCGACCATTTGCGTGCCAATCATAATTTTATACTCTCCCCGTGCAAAGGCAGCGAATTTTTCTTCGTAAGAAAAACGGGACATCGTGGTATCGGCGTCCATACGCAACACCGGCACGTCCGGGAAGAGTTCCGCCAAATCGTCCTCCACCTTTTGGGTGCCGTGGCCGGCATAGCGGACCCCATCTTCCCCGCATTCGGGGCAAGCCGTCAACCGCGGTCGATGATAGCCGCAATAGTGGCACATCAGCTGGGCGTTGGCGGCGTGATAGGTCATCGACACCGAGCAGGACGGGCAAGTCAGCACGTGTCCGCAGTTGCGGCAGGACACAAAAGTATGGTATCCGCGGCGATTCAAGAGCAAAATCACCTGTTTGCCGGCGGCAAGGCAGGCATCCATCTCCGCTTTCAGCGCTTCACCGATGGCGTAGCCGGATTCATCCGCTCGCATATCCGCCACCTTCACTGTCGGCAGCTTTGCCTCGCCGAAACGGGAAGTCAGCGTAACAAGCCGCAGTTTTCCCTCTTTGGCGCGGCGGTAACTATCCACTGACGGCGTGGCCGAAGCCAACAGCAACAGCGCGTTATTCTTCGCAGCCAAATATTTTGCCACGTCGCGCGCGTGATAGCGCGGTGACGTTTCGGATTTGTAGGTATGTTCCTGTTCCTCGTCGAACACGATAAGCCCCAAATCGGGAATGGGCGCAAATACCGCCGAGCGCGTGCCCACCACGATTTTGGCATCGCCGCGGCGGATACGTTTCCACTCGTCCATCCGTTCGCCAACGGAAAGGCCGCTGTGAAGCACCGCGACGTCCCGTCCGAAGCGGCGAGTAAACGCCTCCAACACCTGCGGTGTCAGTGAGATTTCCGGCACCAACACAAGCGCCCGTTTCCCACGGGACAGCACATCTTCAATCAGGCGCATATACACCTGCGTTTTGCCGCTTCCGGTCACGCCGTAAAGCAAAGCCGCCACAGGTTTTTCTTCCTGCGCCATCGCGGACAATTCCTCAAACGCCGCCTGCTGTTCGTCGTTGAGCGCGACAGTCTCTTTGGAAGCCGCTACCGCTTTCACCGGCGAACGCAATCGCTCTTGCTCATAAAATTCCACAAGACCTTTTTTGACGAGGGCGTTCACCACCGCCGATGAGGCCACGGCGAAGTAGGCAATTTCTTTTAAGGTTGCACAGCCGACTTCGGACAAAAAATCCAAAACCGCCTGCTGTTTTTGCGTGATTTTCTGCTCTGCCAAGCAGTCGGCCAGTTCCTCGCCGGTCAAAGCGAGGCGCGCCATCCGCACCGTGGCATCGTTTGCCACGCGCTCGGCAGAAGCATCGACGGTCAAAAAGCCCTTTTTGACCAGCTTTTCGGGGATGGTACACAAATCCGTATATCCGAGTGCTTTCAAAAGTGCACCGCGTTCCAATCCGTCGGCAAAGGATGCCACTTCGTCGTAAACGCGGCGTTCCTCCTCCGAAAGAGCCGAAAGGCTTTCTTCATCCACCTCTTGTACACAATACACGGGCGTTACTCGCATAGTCAGTCCCGGCGGCAGTTGGGTTTTTAAGCCCTCAAACAGCGTACAAAACGTGTGCTCTTTGAGCCACAGCGCCAGTTCAATCATCGAAGGGGTAAACAGCGGCTCATCGTCCAGCACGTCCGCTACCGGTTTGAGTTTCGGCACCGGTTGCTCTTGCTGTACACTCAAAATCACCGCTTGCCGACGACGGTTGCCGCCGCCGAACGGCACCAACACGCGCAGTCCCGGTTGCGGCGCTACGTCGCCGTTTTGCCACAGATAACTGTACGGTTTGTCAAAGTGAAACGCGGCACCTTCCACCGCCGCTGTAACGATCGTCGGTAACTGCACCGCTTTCACCTCCCCGGTCATTCAGACGATTCTTATTCTTCCGTCTCCGGCATCATGATTTTGTAATCGCCTTCCGTAAGGTCGGCCACCGCCAAGCTCACGGGTTTCTCAATAAGAATGGTGTTCTCCTCTTCCGCTTTTTCGGCGATCTCGCGGGCGCGTTTTGCCACGCCCACCACTACCGCGTAGCGGCTTTTGTTGCCTTTCAATTTTTCAATGTCGGTCGGTCTCAGCATAATGATTTCCTCCTGCAATATGTAAATTTTTGATTACGCATTTTTGATTTCGCTTTCGAGTTCCATGATTTCCATCATTCTCGAAGCGGCTTTGTCCACCTCGTCGTTGACCACGAGGTAACGGTAGGCATCTTTTTGAGTCAGTTCCCACACCGCACGTTTTAAGCGGCGCTGGATCTTTTCTTCCGTTTCGGTGCCGCGGGCACGCAAACGGCGTTCCAGTTCGGGAAGCGACGGCGATGCCAAGAAAATCGACACCGCATCGGGGCATTTTTCGATGATCTGTTGGCCGCCCTGCACCTCAATTTCGAGCACCACGTCGCGGCCGGCGGCACGCTGTTCTTCTACCCACGCTTTGGGTGTGCCGTAGTAGTTGCCGGCGTATTCCGCGTATTCCAAAAATGCATCGTCGGCGATCGCCTGCATAAACTGCTCTTTCGTCACAAAAAAGTAGTGTACGCCGTCCACCTCGCCGGGGCGCGGATCGCGCGTGGTCATCGAAACGGAGACGCAAGCGCTTTTCCGCTGTTCCAACACGCGGCCGAGCACCGTACCCTTGCCGCATCCGGATGGGCCGGAAAGCACCACCAGCAGTCCTTGTTTTGCCATGCTTATTCCTCCGTTTCGTCCGCGGCATCCGCGCGGCCGCACAACGTTTCCGGCGACAGCGCCGACAGCACCACGTGGTCACTGTCCATAATGATCACCGCGCGCGTGCGACGGCCGTAGGTGGCGTCAATCAGCATTTTCTGCTCCCGTGCTTCGGTGATCATCCGTTTAATGGGCGCGGAATCGGGGCTGACAATGCCCACCATACGAGGGGCGGCGATCATATTGCCGAAGCCCACGTTTATGAGTTTCATGTGGCGTTCCTCCCCACTTTATTCGATGTTTTGAATCTGTTCGCGAATCTTTTCCAGTTCCGCTTTGATATCCACCACCACACGCGCCAGTTCCAGATCCTGCGCTTTCGAGCCGATGGTGTTGGATTCGCGGTTCATTTCCTGCACGAGGAAGTCGAGCTTTCTGCCCACCGCTTCTTCGGAATCGAGCAGTTTATGTAACTGGTCGATGTGACTGCGCAAGCGGACGGTTTCTTCCGCCACCGCAATCTTGTCGGCAAATAACGCCGCTTCGGTCAACAGACGGCTTTCGTCCACCGTGGCGGTAGAAAGCAGTTCGCGCATCCGTTTTTCCACTTTTTCCATGTGCTCTTTGACCGTTTGTGGATTGCGTTCTTCCACCACAGCGACTTTCTCCAAAATGAAATCTGCGCGGGACAACACGTCCGCTTTCAGCTTTTCGCCCTCCGCCTCACGCATAGCGATAAACTGTGCAAGGGCTTTTTCGGTCACGGTTTTCACCGCTTCCCAAACGGTTTCCTCATCCAGCTGCGCCGGACGGGTTTTGAGCACGTCGGGCATTCTTGCGAGCGCCATCGTGGAAACATCGTCCCGTAAATCGAAACTGTCGCGCAAATCGTACAGTGCATCCAGAACCGCGTTAGCGTAGGTGTGATCCACCGTCACTTCGGTCGTGGCATCGCCGGCCGCTTCGATATACACCGTCACATCCACTTTGCCGCGAGAAATCTCCGCCTGCAAAAAGGATTTCAGTTTGTCGTCCAAAAAATTATAGGCGCGAGGCAACCGCGAGCCGTATTCAAAATAGCGATGGTTAACGGATTTCAGTTCCACTTGGATGTTGAGTCCGCTCACCGTTTCCTGACAGCGGCCGTAGCCGGTCATACTTCTGACCATAGTTCATTCCTGCCTTATACAAAGATTTATTTAGTCGCGTATTTATATTATTATAGCGCGACCTTTCAAAAAAAACAACCCTTATTTGCGTTTTCATCGGTTTTTAGTCGGAAAATCCGTGTTTTTTAAGAACCTCGCGCATATCTTCCGGAAGCGGTGCCGTTACCGTTACCGTTTTTCCCGTTACCGGATGCACAAATTCCATCTTCCCACAATGCAGCGCGTGGCGCGGTATCACCGTTTCATCCGTGCCATACATCGTGTCGCCGGCAAGCGGAAACCCGAGTGACGACAGATGTACCCGAATTTGGTGGGTGCGGCCGGTTTCAAGCCACACACGCAAATACGAGAGTTCTTCGTCGTGGGCGAGCACTTCGTAATGCGTCACGCTCGGTTTGCCGCCCTCTCCCACTTCTCGCGTGATGGCACAGCCTTCTTTCACCCGGATGGGCGCGTCCACCGTGCCGTCTTCGGTCATCTCCCCAAGTACAACGGCGCGGTATTCTTTTTTAACGTTGCCGGCAAGTGCATAGACAACGTGGGGGTTTTTCCCTGCAAGCAGTAGTCCGCTTGTGTTGCGGTCAAGGCGGTTGACCGGTCGAAAACTGTGGGGCGTACTGTTTTTTTCATAATACGCGACCACGGCGTTGGCAAGTGTCGGCTCGGGTTTTCCTGCCGACGGATGCACCGCCAAATACGGCGGTTTGTTGACAACAAGTAAATACTCGTCCTCAAACACCACGTCAAGCGGCATCTCCGCTCCCTCGATTTTCACTTGTTCGGTAGGCATCGTCAACGTCACGGTCTGTCCTTCGCGCACACGGTCGATACTGCGCGCGTGTTCGCCATCCACCGCAATGCCGTTTTCCGCGTGTTTGAGGCGCACCACCATCCGCCAGGAAAGCCCACACTCCCGACGCAAAAAGTTTTGTACCGTGTCTCCGTCATACGCCTCCGGAACGGTATAAATCAAGGTTTCCTCCACGGGTTTCCCCTCCTTTTCAAAAAGCGAAACGCAGGGACAAACGTCCCTGCGTAGCTTTATGTTTCCATAGATCGAAGCGCTTTTTTCAGTTTCGGCGAAAGTACTGTCGCCGCCGTAATTTTCACAACATCAAACGGCAAAAACGGCAACACACACACCGAGAGCGCCGCCCAAAATGATACGTGAGTCGAAACGGTATACCACACACCGCCACAAAGATACAGCAGAATCATTCCGCAAGAAAACGAAACACCGCGCACTACAGTGGAATCATTTTTGTCGGATACCCATCCGGCAATTCCTACCAGCATCAAATAACCACACAAAAAGCCGCCAGTAGGCCCGAGAAGCACATATAATCCACCGCGAAAACCAGCAAACACCGGCACGCCCAATCCACCGATAAAGAGATACAACGTAGTTGCGATTATACCTCGCTTACATCCCGCCGCCCCACCGACACAACACACCACAAACGAGGAAAGGCTGATCGGCACAACACCAATCGGCACGGTAAACGGGCACACAACGCACAAAATTGCACACAGCGCAGCGCACAATACCAACTCTCTAACCGAGTGATCCATATATTTTACGAAGCGGAAGCGCCGTTCACCGTCCACTTCACACGGTGATAGTTGCCGTCTGCCTTAGCATCGCAGAACCACAGATTGTCGGTCGTAACCGCCACGTACGCCACGGTTTTTCCGCCGGAAATAATCGCATACTGGGTGGCGCTTTCGTTGTTGATGACAATCGCTTCATTCGACTTGGCACTGTCCGCTTTTTTACCGGTCACCTCATTGTAAACGATACACGCCGACTGCGAAAATTCGCTGACCGGCTCTGCCAACCAGTATTCGCTAAGCTCCCGTCCCACCAAGCGATAAAGGAACGACGTTCCCTCGCGATAGTAGTATTCCCCGTCCGGACCGTGCGCAATGGCGCCGAGCACTTTTCCGGAAGCATCGGTCGCCACAAACATATCGCAGTCCACGCCGTTGACAAGGCCGTTGCCGTTTTGCTCCACGGTGCAGGCATTATTGCCGGTGAATTTGCGAAGCATCCATTCCGCAACGTCCAAAACAGACTCGGAATCCAGCGGTAAATCACCTACCGTCAGCGTACCGTCGCTCATCAGTGTCACCGGGATATAGTCACCGTATTGGTCTTTATAGTACCATTTTCCATTTTCGGAAGCGGCGATTGTTTCCGAATGGCCGGCGCCGTCACTGACCGTAAACACGTTGCAGACCTCGTTGTCAATCGTCACGGTTCCGACGTTTTTAGCCGCAGCCGGTTGCGTGGGAGCGCCCACGCTGTAAAGCGCGCTTTCATAGGCATCGGAATCCTCCGTAATGCCGCCGCGATCATCCGCAGCGTGAAGCGCTTTGGCAACCGCTATTGCCTCATCCTCATCCGTGGAAAACGACGGCTTTTCACCGTTGCCGCTGTCGCTGCCGTTATCGTTAGCTTGTTGGCCGGAGCCGCCGTTACCGTTGTCGCCGCCGTTACCGTTGTCGCCGTTTGCACCCGTACCGTCGGCCACCGCTTCCGGGCGGCCCGCCTCCGCACCGGACGCCGCGTTATCGCTCGCTTTTTTACAACCGGAAACCATCAGCATCGCCACGCAGCAAAGCATCAAAAGCGTTTTCACGCCGATTTTTTTCATATTGTTCGCACTCCTTGTTTTTTGTGTCGCTCTTATTATATAAAACTTTGCGCGATAATGCAAGAGATTTACAAAAACTTTCCGCTTTTCGTTGAAATTGCCGCAAATTCGTGGTATACTGTTGACAGGAATCCTTGCAAGCAAGGACTGTATACTATGAAAACCCGAAAAGGTGTGAGTTCTGTGAACAAAACGCAACTGCGACAATATGCAAAACTCCTCGCCACCATGGGCGGCGGAGTCAAAAAAGGCATGGACGTGGTGATTTCCGCCGAGACCGACCAGCCGGAATTTGTGAAACTGCTTGTGGAAGAATGCTACCGCGCCGGCGCGCGCAAAGTCGAGGTGGACTGGCACTATCAGCCGCTGCAAAAGCTGAACGTCCGCCACCAATCGCAAAAAACGCTCGGCTCGCTCGCCCCGTGGGAAGTGGAAAAACTGCAATACCGCGCAAAAACCCTGCCGGTGATGATCTATCTTCTCTCCGAGGATCCGGACGGCTTGCGCGGTATGAATCAGGAAAAACAGTCCAAGGCCACGCAGGAGCGCTATAAAATCATCAAGCCCATCCGCGACACGATGGAGAACAAATATCCGTGGTGTATCGCCGCGGTACCGAGCGAGGCGTGGGCAAAAAAACTGTTCCCGAACGACCGCAAATCCGTCGCAGTCAACAAGCTGTGGGATGCGATTTTGGCGACCGCACGTGTGACCGATGATCCCATCAAAGCGTGGGAAGACCACAACCGCGACTTGGCGGCACGCTCGGCGTATCTCAACAGTTTGCACATTAAAAAACTGCACTACAAAGCCGCAAACGGCACCGATTTCACCGTCGGGCTGATGCCGGAAAGCCGCTTTGCCGGCGGCGAGGAGAAAACCCTCTCCGGCGTGCGATTTAACCCGAATATGCCGACCGAAGAAGTGTTCACCACCCCGAAACGCGGCGAAGCCGAAGGCACGGTGGTGGCGACCATGCCGCTTTCCTACCGCGGCGAGCTTATCGAGGGGTTTTCGATGCGGTTTGAGGGCGGCAAAGTGGTGGAATGTCACGCCGACAAGAACGAAGACTTGCTCAAACAACTGATCTCGATGGACGACGGCGCCGCCTACCTCGGCGAATGTGCGCTCGTCCCCTATGATTCCCCCATTCGTCAGTCCGGCATCCTCTTTTACAACACGTTGTTCGACGAAAACGCCGCCTGCCACTTGGCGCTCGGTATGGGATTTGCCGATTGCGTAGACGGTTTCGAGAACCGCACGCTCGAAGAATGTCACAAACTCGGTGTCAACGACTCGATCATCCACGAGGATTTTATGATCGGCTGTGCCGATTTGTCCATCACCGCCGAAACGGAAGACGGCAAGACCGTCCAAATCTTCAAAAACGGCGGCTGGGCGTTTTAAGGAGGAACGGGTATGCAAAAGAAAGCACAACTGATGAACGGCGCGGATATGGACCGCACGCTCGTGCGCCTTTCGCACCAGATTTTAGAGAAAAACCACGGCACGGACAATCTCTGCTTTATCGGGGTGAAAACCCGCGGTGTGCCGATCGCCAAGCGGCTTTCGGACAACATTCGCCGCATTGACGGCGCGGAAGTGCCGGTCGGCGAACTGGATATCACGCTCTACCGCGATGACCTCGATTTGCAAAAAACCGAGCCGCGTGTCGGCGAAACGAACATCCCCTTTTCGGTCGCCGGCAAAGTCGTGATCCTTGTGGACGACGTGATGTATACCGGCCGCACCGCCCGCGCCGCGATCGATGCCATTATGCGGCTCGGCCGCCCTGCCAAAATCCAACTCGCCGTGCTCGTGGACCGCGGCCACCGCGAACTGCCTATCCGCGGTGACTTCGTCGGGCGCAACATTCCTTCGGCGCGCGAAGAAAAAGTGGTCGTTCACCTCACCGAAACGGACAAAGAGAACGACGTAAGCATTTGGGGATAACCGAAAACGCCAAAATTTGTGTAAAGGAA
>JAZLLJ010000070.1:0-5320 GCA_045598065.1 Acutalibacteraceae bacterium | reverse complement strand
ATGTGTTGTTTCTCACCTAAAAATTCCCGTCTGCATTGTTTCAAAAGCACGTAAGGCGTCAGCCTTACGGGCTTTTTCAACTTCCCAGAACAAAAATTTTTATCGGCTACGAAACCGCGAAGCGACTTAAAACACAGATTTTGGATGAAGAACGCGAAAAACCGCCTCAACTATACTGGCGTATAGCGGGGCGGTTTGACAATGTTCTGCGCCAAAATCTCGTGTTCTCAAGGAATACATTCCTTAAGAACTCCCGGCCAATTCGCTCGGGTTTTTGTTTTTGTTAAAACATATTGCCGACGTTGTCCACCAGGCGGCTCATATCTTTGAGCGCCTTGGACACGTTCTTTTTCATACTGTGCTTGTTCTGTTTCACCACAGCATACCCCACCGCACCCGAAACCATTCCAACAGCGGTACCGATGCCCATACCTTTTACAAAGCTCATCTTGCTTTTCATCTTTCCACACTCCTTCTGCGATTAGTGTGGACGAAAACGGAGCATTTATGCGGTAGGTGCAGGCTCTTTTTTCGGTTTTTTCGAAAGAATGACGTCCTCGATTTTCACCGTCAGCATGGATACCGGGACAGAGAGAAGCAGTAAGAAGAAATAACGCGCGAACGAAAGCGGATCCTCTCCCCATATGTATTGGAACAAATGATACAAAATGATGTGGGATAAATAAAATTCCAACGACCTATCGCCGAAAAACCGGAAAAACCGATGCAGCGGCTTCCACGAAATGTAGTGGAAAAACAAGCCGGCAAACATTGTAACGGAAAACCCGATAAACAACATCGGATAACGCCACAGCGCGTGACTTTTCATCCAGACGATAGCATCCGTACGGTCAATCACCATTGCCGACGCGAGCAAAACCGCCGGAAGCGCTATCCACGCAAAGGATACCTTCTTTCGGTCATGCACCATTTTGCCCATTCCGCAACCGAGCAGGAAAATCGGGAAGCGCGTCAGCGCACGTTCCAACCGTTCATAGGTCACGTTTTTATAGCTAACCCAAATAGACAAAATCGCCACAATGGAAAACACAAACAAAAACGCAAAGCGGCGACCGGTCTTTTTCTCGTCGTCATAAAGGTAGTGGTACAAAGCAGGATACACAAAATAAAACACCGCAATCGCCGCCACATACCACGTCAACATGTCGTCGCCAAACCAGAAGTTCAACTGCGTCATTTTAACAATAAAGCGGCCGAACGATTTTATCACGGGAGCGTTATTGATGAACAGCTCTTTTATGAGCATAAGAAACCAATAGGAACCGGCAATAATCCACAACGCCGGAAGCAGTCGCCGATACCGTCTCTTGTAAAACCGCATCATATCCTGGTTGCGAGAAAAACTGTAATACAAACTGATACCGGAAAGGAAAAGGAAAACCTCCACGCCGCAACTTCCGGCTTCAAGCGCCCTTCGGAGCGGATCAAGCCACGCAAGCCCAAAGGAGTAGTTAAAATGATTCCAGAAAAAACCGTGGTAGAGCATAATCCACAAAATCGCAAGACCGTAAATTTCGTTGCGGCTGTCCGACACCCAACCGAGGTCAATGCCTTTTTGACGTTCTTTCATTGTAAAACTCCTTTCGCAAAGGTACATACGCATAAAAACCCGACGATTGCTCCGTCGGGTTTTTTGCAAAAGATTATTCCGCTTCCGGTTGCGAAGCTTCTTCAAACAGTGCTTCAACCTCAGCAGAGGGTTTCTTGGTGGCAAGCGTCACCACAATCGCCACAATGAAGCCGATGATGGTGGCAGGCACGATTTCATACACACCGTTGCACACCGTGTTCATAATCAGGTTGTCGCCGGCTTCATTGATGCTGTAATTGAAGATGATCAGCCACGCAGCATCCACAACCGTACCGGAGACAATGCCGGCGATACAACCTGCGAGGTTAAACCGTTTCCAAAAGAGGCTCAACATAATCGCAGGTCCAAACGCCGCACCGAACAAGCCCCACGCGTTTTCCACAAGGCCCATGATCGTGCCGGAGTTGGGGTTAGCGGCGATGAACAGCGCCACGAGCGCGATAATGATAACCACCACACGGCCCGCCCACAGCATCTCTTTGTCGCCGGCTTTTTTGCGGAACACCGGTTTATACACGTCGCTGGCAAACGCCGAGGACGCCGCGAGCAGCTGGGAATCCGCCGTGGACATTGCCGCCGCCAAGATGGCCGACAGCAGCACGCCGGACGCCAACGCCGGGAACAGCTTGCGCACGATTTTGATAAACACGAGCTCGGTATCCTGCATCTCGCCGAGGAACATACGACCGGACGTCGCCGCAACCGCCGCCATCAGCAGAATGATGGTGGTCCAAGTAATACCGATCACGCGGGACTTTTTGAGGTCTTTTTCCGAACGGATAGACATAAAGCGCACAATGATATGCGGCATACCGAAGTAGCCGAGGCCCCAACCGAGACCGGAAACAATATCTTTCCAGTCAGAGGCGAAGTTCCAGAAACCGTCAGGCAGGTCATGAGTCGGAAGCGTGCCGACTTTCATACCGACGAGCGCCACGATCGGGGCAATCATCAACGCGGCAAGCATCAGCATACCTTGGAAGAAGTCGGTCCAGCACACGGCGGAGAAGCCGCCGAGGAAGGTGTAAGAAATGATGATCGCGGCGGCAATATACATCGCCACTTTCGCATCAATACCAATTACCTGATTAAACAGCGTACCACAGGCTTTCACGCTGGACGCCGCATACACGGTGTACGCCACGAGGAAGATCACGGCGCAGATGATTTGCAGCGCTTTGCTCTTAGACATAAAGCGGTTGGTCAAATACTGCGGCACCGTAATGGAGTCGTTGGCTTTAATGGTAAAGCGGCGCAGACGGGGCGCCTCGAAAATCCAACTGAGCATATAGCCGATGGCAAGGCCAATGGCAATCCACGTTTGGCCCATACCGAAAGCACAGATAGAAGCCGGAAGGCCCATCAGCACCCACGCCGACATATCCGAAGCACCGGCGGAAAGCGCCGATACCCACGGTCCCATTTGGCGACCGCCCAAGAAATACCCTTTCTCTCCTTCGCCTTTCGACTTAAAGAAGAAGTAAAGTCCGATGCCGATCATAAACAGGAAGTAGGCAATAAACACGGCCAACTCGGTATAGTTCATACAAACCCCTCTTTCCTTTTTTGCGTTGCAAAAAAGCACAATAATTGTGTGTAGTATAGCATGAAGCGGTAAAAAAAGCAAGTTTTTTCCAAAAAAAACATGCGGTCAAGGCATAAAAAAGACCGCCGTGCGGTCTTTTTTATTCTTCAACTTTCGAAAGCGCTTTTGCTTTTTCTTTTCGGTAAACGGAGAAATACCAAACGATTCCCTTAAATAGCGAGCCAGCAAGGAACACAATCACGCCCGAAGCCGCCACGTGTAACAGATAGCTTCCGAAACGGCTCCAAATATCCGCCGGCAGATACCACACGGCAAAATACCGCGCGAGCGGATAATGCACCAAAAACACAATAGTAGACACCGTGCCGATATGCTTTGACCACTCGTGGTTTAAGAACAGCGCGAACACGGTCTTTTGGCCGACAGCAAAATACAAAAATCCAAACGCCAGGCACACAAAAATAAAATCGTAATACGACGCGTGCGTCAACAGCATAATCGCCACGCATCCGGCGACACACATCGCCGCCGCCACCGTATACACTATGCGGCGGAACACCGTGACCGTCTCATTTTCGGCGGCACGAATACACTCATACAGGAAACAACCTGCCGCCATATCCGCAAGCCCACGCAAAAGGCCTTTGCGCACAACATGGAACATCCACTCGGACGGGTTGACAAGGCATTGGGTGTTATAATACAAAATACCGTATATCACCACCGCCACGATGGGACACAGTTCCCGTCCGAACGAACGGGGATTGCGGCGCGCCAACGGGTAAAAGAACAACACACAAAGCAGCATTGCCGAAATATACCAAGAAACGCCGGTCAAATACTCGGCGGAAAAGCCTGCCATTTGAAGCGGAACCACCTCGAACAGCACTTTCGGCAAACGGGCAAACATTTCGGAGGCTGTCAGCCATTCCACGCCGCCCCACACGACGAAAGCATCCACAATCACCGCCGGAAGTAACCAATACAAAATCCGCAAATAGCGGTGAAATACCACTTTCGGGCAAGAGGGATAAACGCCGGTCTGCTCATACCGCTCCAACGACCGCATAAACAAAAATCCGGAAATGAGGAAAAACCCTTCGACCGCCAAATTGCCGCCGGGCAAAATCTGGCAGTTCACGCCGTAATTCACCGAGATGACTTCGCCGTAATGAAACACCATTACGCCGACTGCCAAAAACAGTTTGATCCAGTCAATCGCGCTGACACGTTTTGTCAAAGTCGTTTCCTCCCTTCTGCGGAATTTGTTGGCTTTTATTATAGTCTACTACTCGAAGGTTTGTCAAGAAAAAGCAAAAAAGGCTTGCTTTTTCTACAAAAAAACCGTATACTGAACACACACTGTAAAAGGAGTTTTTTATATGAAAAAAATAGCCATTCTTGCGGTTTTGACGCTGGCGGTCGCCTGCGGCCTTACCGCTTGCAAAAAAGCAGACGAGAAATCCTCCTCTGCTTCAACGTCTTCTTCCCCCGCCTCGCAGCCGGATCACATCCAAATCGTTGCCGACGACAGCGACGTCGAAATGCCCACACAGCCGATTTGCGGCGGTTGGACGGATTCCGAAGACGGCGTCATTACCGAAGCCGCCCAAAAAGCGTTCGACAAAGCGATGGAGACCTTTGAGGACGACGGTATGGTCTATACCCCCGTTTCACTGCTCAGCACCCAAGTGGTCTCAGGTATGAACTACGCCTTTCTTTGCACCGGCCATCCTGCCGATGCCGAAAGCACTGACGATGACACCACCTACAAAGTCATCGTGTACGCCGATTTGGACGGCAACGCCACCGTTACTTCGGTAGAAGAATCCACCCCGTAAGATTCACGTAAAAAAGACGGTCGCGAATGCAATCGTCTTTTTTTGGTGGAACAGTGTTTTTATGGAAGAACAAGTGTCCGAATCACCCTCAAAAGCAGTTTCGATGTCGTCGTCCGTTTCTTTGACGGCGATTTTCAACCCTCGAATTATCAGCAAATCCGAACTTTCCGATGCCGTCATGGCTCACCATCTTTTCTTTGCAATAACGCAAAAGCCGCAAGAAACATCCCTGCGGCTTTTTGCTTTACATTTTTTCCTTTTTATGTTATATTGAGCACAACAAAGTTCAACCCGGACACAAAACGCGCTTTAGGAGGAATG
>JAZLLJ010000069.1:0-31506 GCA_045598065.1 Acutalibacteraceae bacterium | reverse complement strand
CGAGAAGCCCCAATACGGTTTTCACCACGTCGATGTTGCGGCGCTCGTTGTGGCCGCCGATATTGTATACTTCTCCGATTTTGCCGTTGCGCAAAATGAGGTCAATCGCAATACAATGGTCTTTCACATACAGCCAATCGCGCACGTTCTCCCCTTTGCCGTACACCGGCACCGACTGGTCGGAAAGCGCGCGAGAAATCATCAGCGGAATGAGTTTTTCCGGGAACTGAAACGGCCCGTAGTTGTTGGAACAGCGAGAAATGGTAGCCTGCAAGCCAAACGTGCGGTGATACGCCTGCACCAGCAAATCCGCGGATGCTTTGGAAGCGGAATACGGCGACGACGTATGCAGCGGCGTTGTTTCGGTAAAGAACAAATCCGGACGGTCAAGCGGCAAGTCGCCGTAGACTTCGTCGGTGGACACTTGGTGGTAACGCGCAACGCCGTATTCGCGGCAAGCATCCATCAGCACCTGCGTTCCGAGGACGTTGGTGCGTAAAAACAGCGCCGGATCTTTGAGACTGCGGTCGACGTGGCTTTCAGCCGCAAAGTTGACCACGGCATCAAAATGCTCCTCTGCGAAAAGTGAAAACACCGCATCGCGGTCGGCAATATCCCCTTTGACAAAGCGGAACTGCGGATTTTCAAGCGCTTTATCAAGTGTTTTCAAATTACCTGCATAGGTCAGCGCATCCAAACAGACGATGCGGTCTTCCGGATGGGTTTCCAGTTCCAAATATACGAAATTGGCGCCGATAAACCCTGCGCCGCCGGTAACGAGAATGTTCACGTGTCTTCCCTCTTTCAGCCGTAGTAGATTTTGCCCTGTGCCACTCGTTTAAGGTGCTCTCCGTAAAGAGATTTGCCATAGCGGTCGGCAACGGCGAGCAAATCTTCCGCGCCAATCCAGCCATTGATAAATGCTACTTCTTCGGGTGCGGAAACAAGCATATCCTGCCGTGTTTGTATCATCCTAATAAACTCGCCGGCATCGGAAAGTGCATCCATCGTGCCGGTATCCAGCCACGCATAACCGCGACCAAGCAGTTGAACGTTCAAATCGCCGGCTTCCAAATACATATTGTTAAGATCGGTAATTTCCAGTTCACCGCGAGCAGAGGGCTTCACTTTTTTGGCGAATTCCACCACGCGTTTGTCATAGAAATAGAGGCCGGTCACGCAATAGTTGGATTTCGGCTCTTTCGGTTTTTCTTCAATAGACAGCACACGCTGATTTTCGTCAAAATTGACCACGCCGAAACGCTCGGGATTTTTGACGTAATAACCAAACACGGTCGCTTTGCCGTCTTTCGCATCCATCATCGCCTGGTGGAGCAAAATGCGCAATCCATTGCCATAGAAGATATTGTCGCCGAGCACCATCGCACACGGCTCGTCACCGATAAACTCCTCGCCAATCAAAAACGCCTGTGCAAGGCCGTCCGGCGACGGCTGTTCTTTGTAAGAAAGCGAAATACCGAAATCGGAGCCGTCTCCCAAAAGACGCTTGAAATTGGGCAAATCCTGAGGCGTGGAGATGATAAGAATATCCCGAATTCCTGCGAGCATCAAGGTGGACAGCGGATAATAAATCATCGGTTTGTCATAGACGGGAAGCAATTGTTTGGACGTCACCATCGTCAGCGGATACAGTCTCGTTCCCGAGCCGCCTGCTAAAATAATACCTTTCATTCTTGTTCCCCCTCATCCTCAGTTTTGAAATTGATACGTTCTTCTTCCACTACAAGCGGCCGATTCATCGAGCGCTGGTTGATGGACAAAATGTATTCGCCGAGAAGACCGATAAAGAACAGTTGAATTGAGCCGAGTAACAACACGGCGAGCAAAATCGGCGTGGTACCGGCAGGAAAACGGTCCCAATAAATGAGTTTAAGAACCAAGTATACAAGCGCGGCAAGAAAACTCAGCGCCGACAGTGCAAAGCCCACAAACGTTGCAAGACGCAGGCCGATTTTCGTGTAGGATGTAAACGACAGCATCGCCGCATCATACAGACTGTACCAGTTATTTTTGGATTTTCCTCCGCGGCGTTTTGGCTGGGTATATTCGATGTCGCACCGCTTATACCCGAGTTCCGCCACGATACCGCGGATAAACGGCGTGGGATCTTTGAGGTCGCGCAACACCTGGATAAACCGCTTGTCATAAAGACCGAAGCCGGTAAAGTGTTCGATTTGCTCCACCGCGGACATCTTTTTGATGGTGCGGTAGTAGCAAGAGCGCAAAAAATACATCAGGTGATTTTCCTTGCTGGCGGTTTTGATACCGCAGACAATTTTATAGCCCTCTTCCCACTTTTCGACAAATTTCGGAATCATCTCCACCGGATCTTGGAAATCGGCGCACATCGTAATGGTGCAGTCGCCGGTCGTTTGACACATTCCATGATAGGGTGAGTTGAACTGACCGAAGTTTTTGGCGTTGAAAATCGCCTTAATCTTCGGGTTTTGACGGCACAACTCGCGGAGAAGCGCCTGTGTATTGTCTTTCGAGCAGTTGTCAATGAACAATAGCTCGTAATCGTAGGCAGGCAGTTGTGTTTCAATGGTTTCGATAATCGCCTTCGACAGCGGAACGACGTTTTCCTCCTCGTTGTAGCAGGGCACCATAATCGAAATCGTTTTACGCGCTTGTTCGCTCATGATTGCGCTTCCTTTCAGGCTTCCAGAGCCTCCAAAATAACCTCGGCCATCGTATCCAGCATCTCGTCGGTCATACCGGGATACACACCCACCCAGAAGGTGCGGCGCATAATTTCATCGGTGTTCGTAAGGTCGCCCACCACGCGGTAGCCTTTACCGGAGGCACGCATCTCGTCAAAGCAAGGATGACGCGTGAGGTTGCCGGCGAACAGCATACGAGTTTGGATGCCCTTGCTTTCGATATACGGCACCACTTTTTCGCGGTCCACACCCTCTTTGCAAGTAACCATAAAGCCGAACCAAGACGGATTGCTACCTTCAAGTGCTTTCGGAAGAATCAGTTTATCTTCCGCGCCTTTGAGTTTTTCATAGAGATAGGCAAAATTATGACGTCGGCGCTCCACAAAGGACGGGAACTTTTCGATTTGGGCACAACCGACCGCCGCTTGCATATCGGTAGCTTTGAGGTTGTAGCCGAAGTGCGAATACACGTATTTGTGGTCATAGCCGCGCGGCAATTCGCCGTACTGCCCGTCAAAACGGTGGTTGCAGCGGTTGTCCTGACCGGAACGGCACACACAGTCACGTCCCCAGTCGCGCATCGAACGCATAATTTTAGAGAGAAGAGGATTCTTGGTATACACCGCGCCGCCTTCGCCCATCGTCATGTGGTGCGGCGGATAGAAACTGCTCGTACCGAGGTCGCCGACCGTACCGGTCTTTTGCAATTTGCCGTCTACGAGCACTTCCGAGCCGAGTGCATCACAGTTGTCTTCAACAAGCCACAAGTTGTGCTTGTCGCAGAATGCTTTGACCGCCGCCACGTCGAACGGCATACCGAGCGTATGCGCAATCATCACGGCTTTGGTTTTCTCGGACACCGCCGCTTCCAGTTTGGTCACGTCGATGTTATATTCCGGAATAGTCACGTCCACAAACACCGGCACCGCACCGTATTGGATAATCGGGGTAACGGTCGTCGGGAATCCGGCGGCCACCGTGATGACTTCATCACCGGGGCGCACGCGGCGATCGCCTAAAAGCGGCGAAGTAAGTGTCATAAACGCGAGCAGGTTCGCACTCGAACCGGAGTTGACAAGGCACGCATACGGCACACCGAGATACGCCGCGAGTTTCGCTTCAAACTCATCGGTGTAGCGGCCGGCCGTCAGCCAAAATTCCAGCGAACTGTCAACAAGGTTGACCATTTCCGCCTCGTCGTACACGCGGGAGGCATACGGAATACGGTCGCCTTTTTCATACGGTTTTTTCGCGTGATAGGTACGGCAATAGTCCGCCACCAACTCCAAAATTTCTTGGCGCGCCTGCGCCTCGGTTTTCATCTCACTCATTGGTTATATCCTCCCAAAAATTCTGCCGCCTGCTTGTCCATACAAGCGCGGACGTCACCGCCGTTCAAGCGGCACTGTTCCCATTCGACGATTTTTTCCACCGCCGTATCGATATGCCAGGTGGGTTTCCACCCGAATACGTCTTTCACTTTGTCGCAGCAAAGCCGCAAATAGGTCGCTTCGTGCGGGCCGCCGTCGTCGCGGTTTTCCCACGTCATACCGCCGCCCCACGCATTCACAAACAAGTCCACAAGTTTGCCGGTTTCCACGCAATCGCAACTGTCGGGACCGACGTTATAGCATCCGGCAAAGGATTTCTCTTTTGCCTGCGCTTCCACAATCATCAGATAGGTAAAAAGCGGTTCCAACACGTGCTGATACGGGCGCACCGAGCGAGGATGTCGCACGATGATGGGTGTTTTCGCCTCCGCCGCGCGCACACAGTCGGGGATAATACGGTCCACTGCAAAGTCGCCGCCGCCGATAACGTTACCCGCACGGGCAGTCGACACCGCCGGCGCATCGTCACCGTCAAAAAACGAGCGGATATAACTGTGTGTTACCAGTTCAGAGCAGGATTTAGAGTTGGCATACGGATCAAAGCCGTCAAGCGGCTCATTTTCGCGGTAGCCGTCCCCCGTCTCCTCCTCGCGGTTAAGATACACCTTGTCGGTGGTCACGTTAAGAACGGAAACAACGTGTTTTGCCTGCCGCACACATTCGAGCAGGTTGACCGTGCCCATCACATTGGTTTCGTAAGTATACACCGGACGTTTGTAACTCTCGCGCACGATAGGTTGTGCCGCTAAGTGCAGCACAATTTCGGGATCACACTTGTCGAACGCGGCTTTCATCGCCTCAAAATCACGCACGTCACCGTAAACCGAGGTCATTCCCTCGTCGATGTGGGCAATTTTGAAGAGAGATTTCTCCTCCGGCTCCAACGCATAGCCGGTGACAATCGCGCCGGCATTTTGCAGAATACGGGACAGCCACGCACCTTTGAAGCCGGTGTGACCGGTCAAAAACACACGTTTGCCGTTAAAAAAACTTAAATCCATCTTGTAAACTCGCTTTCGTAAAATCTAAATTACCAGCGTTTCCAAGGCGCATCGCCGGACGTCCAAATCGCTTCCAGGTTTTGACGGTCGCGCAAGGTATCCATGCAGTGCCAGAAGCCGCTGTGACGGAAGGCGGACAGTTCGCCGGTTTCCGCCAAAGTTTCCATCGGTTTTTGTTCCAAAACGGTGGTATCATCAATGAGCAAATCGAACACTTCCGGTTCGAGCACCATAAAGCCACCGTTAATCCAACTGCCGTCCACGTCGCGTTTTTCGCGGAACGCCGCCACGTCGCCGTTGTTGCCGAGACCAAGCACACCGAAGCGTTGGCCCGCATGAACCGCGGTCAACGTCGCCTTGCGGCCTTGGGATTTGTGATAAGACAACAGCGCGTTAAAATCCACGTCAGACACGCTGTCGCCGTAGGTCAGCATAAACGGCTCGTTGCCGACGTACTCTTTGATACGGCGCACACGGCCGCCGGTCATGGTATGCAGGCCGGTATCAACAAGCGTCACTTTCCACGGCTCGGACATACTGTTGTGTACAATCATTTTGTTATCGTTCGCAAAATCAAACGTCACGTCGGACGTGTGCAGATAGTAGTTGGCGAAAAATTCTTTAATCACGTGCTGTTTGTAGCCGCAGCAAATCACAAAATCGTTAAAACCCTGTGCGGAGTAGCTTTTCATAATGTGCCACAAAATCGGACGACCGCCGATTTCAATCATCGGCTTCGGAACGGTGTGACTTTCCTCAGCAATACGGGTGCCGAATCCGCCGGCAAGAATAACAACTTTCATTTTAGAAATCCTCCTTGAAAATCTTCAAAAAACGTGTACTCACTTACACATATACGGGTATATTATACTATATGCTTTTATTTTTGTCTACTACTAATTCCCCCTTATTGCTATATTTTTCGTCGAATTTCTTGTCTTTCCGTTCCTTTTTCCCCCCTTGCTTTTCGAGCAAAAGAAAAATACCATAAAATGCAAAAAAAACGACCGAAAACGTATGGGATTTTCGGCCAAAATGCGCGATAATAAAAAGCGTAAATCGCGCCTACCGGCGCAAATATGAAAGGAAGTTTTCAAAATGGTCGTCAAAGTGTATAAAGACGCCGAAACCATCGGCAAAGCCGCCGCTGCTATGTTTGCGGCTCGCGTTCTCGAGAAACCGAATTGCGTGCTCGGTCTCGCCACCGGTTCCACCCCCATCCCGACCTACAACGCCATGATCAACTACTTCAAAGAAGGCACCGTGGACTACTCCAAAGTCACCACCTTCAACCTGGACGAGTATGTCGGCCTTACTCACGAGCATGATCAGAGCTACTACTATTTCATGCACGACAATCTGTTCAACTCCATCAACGTTCCGGAAGAGAGCATCCACGTTCTCTGCGGCACGGCGGATGATTTGGAAGCCGAGTGCGCCCAGTATGAAGCCGCGATTGAAGCTGCCGGCGGCGTGGATCTGCAAATCCTCGGCATCGGCCACAACGGTCACATCGCGTTCAATGAGCCGGCGGACACGTTTGCCGCGAAAACTCACGTTGTTTCCCTGACCGCTCGCACCATTGAAGCCAACACTCGCTTCTTCGCGAGCAGCGCCGACGTGCCGCGTCAGGCTGTGACCATGGGTATCGGCACCATCATGAAATCCAAAGCCATCGTTCTCGTCGCCACCGGCGCCGGCAAAGCGCAGGCTGTGCACGATATGATTTACGGCGAAATCGATCCGAAATGCCCGGCTTCGATTCTGCAACTCCATCCGAACGTCACCATCATCTGCGACAAAGATGCCGCTTCGATGCTGTAAGATTCGACTTTTTGAAACCCACTGTGAAAACAGTGGGTTTCTTTCATTTTTGTAACAATTTTTCCCCGGAATTCGTTGACAAATAGGGAAAAAATCGGTATAATGTCTTTGTATGTATAAAAACAAAGATTTTACTTAGTTAGGGGTTGTATCCGTTTGTTCCGAATTTTCAAAGAACACCGCCATTTCGGCAAACAAATATTTCTGCTTTCAAAAAACGAACTGATAAAAACCTACAAAGGCGCCTTTCTTGGTTTTGCGTGGGCGATCATCAAACCGGCCTTCACCCTCTTCGCTTTGTGGTTTTTGTTTGAATTGGGACTTCGCAACGGCGGTGAATTGCGTCACGGTGCGTTCGGCGTGTTCCCGTTTTTGCTGGTGGGCTATATTCCCTGGTTCTTTATGAACGACAGTATTCTGTTCGGCACGAAATGCATTCGTACCAACAGCCAATTCGTCACCAAAATCTCCTACCCGGTTTCGACAATTATGACCTTCACCAACCTGTCGAAATTCTATATCCAACTGATTTTGTCTGCGCTGATGTACGTGGTGCTGATGCTTACCGGCGGCGCTGAACCGATGGTACAAAACGTCCAGTTCTTGTTCTATGCTCCACTGATGTTTTTCTTCTTTTTGGGACTATCGTGGTTCAACGCCCCACTTGCCGTGTTCAGCCGCGACTTCGAAAACCTTATCAACTCCATTTTGACGATGCTGTTCTGGGTATCGGGCACACTGTTTGATACCTACGCCCTGGAAAACCCGCCTCTTCGTTTCATCATGTATTTCAACCCCATCACCTATTTTATCAACGGTTACCGCAAAACCTTCCTTTACGGTGAATGGTTCTGGCAGAAATCGGAAACGTTGTCAAACGGCCACGTCATCACGTCAGCCTTTTGGGAGAACGCCATTTTCTTTGCCGAACTCGTAGCGATTATCTTGCTCGGCGCTTGGAACTACAATCGCACTCGCAAAAAGATTGCGGACATTCTGTAAGGAGGGAATTGTATGGACGAAATCAAGACCGTAGATACCGCGCAGGAAAACCTGCCGATTATCGAATTTGACCACGTTTCCAAAATCTATACCCTCTATCGCAACGACAAAGAGCGGTTTTTGTCGCTGTTTCACAAAAGCAAAAGCTTAAAAACCAACCTCGCATTCAACGACGTTTCGTTCAAGGTCAACCGCGGCGAATCTATCGGTATTATCGGTTCGAACGGCGCCGGCAAATCCACGTTGCTTAAAATGGTTACCGGCGTGACCTTCCCCTCTTCCGGCACCGTTACGGTGCGCGGACAAGTGGCGGCTCTGTTGGAACTGACCGCCGGTTTCTCCCAGGAAATGACCGGCCGCGAAAACATTTACTTAAAAGGCTATTTGTTGGGACTTAAAGACAATCAAATCCGTGAAATCGAAGAGAATATCATCACTTTCGCCGACCTCGGTGACTATATCGACCAACCGGTTCGTACGTTTTCCAGCGGAATGAAAATGCGCCTCGGTTTCGCCATCAACATCAATACCAAACCGGACATTCTGGTGGTGGACGAAGCGCTTTCCGTCGGCGATGCCAAATTCAAAAAGAAATGTAAAGCCAAAATCGCCGAACTCATCAAAGACGGCGTAACGGTTTTGTTCGTCAGCCACTCGATTGACAGCGTGCGCGAGGTGTGTAACCGGGCTATCTACCTGCAAAAAGGCACCGTGATGTACGACGGCGACGTTGAGAAAGCGTTTGAGATGTATGGCGGAAAATAAACGGACCAAAACAACATTGGGTGTCGTCCTTGCCGCTGGAAAGGGAAACCGCTTTACAACGGAAACGCCAAAACAGTTTTTGGAATTGACGGGAAAGCCCGTGTTTATCCACTCAGCACTCGCCTTTGAACAGAGCCGTTGCATCGACGGCATCGCGGTCGTCGTTCCGGCCGGATGTGAAAATGAGGTGAAAACCACACTCACCCGTTTCGGCATTACCAAAACCGTGGCGGTCATCTGTGGCGGAAAAGAGCGGCAAGACTCGGTAAAAGAAGCATTAGACCTTGGTTTACAGCGCCGATTTGACCACATTCTCTTGCACGATGCCGCCCGTCCTCTTCTGTCGGGTGACGTAATCAAGCGGCTGTGCGATACGCTTGAAATCCACCGCGCTGCCACCGCCGCCTTGCCCGTTACCGACACGATTGCCGTCACCGAAAACGGAGAGACTGTCGCCGCGGTGCCTGAGCGAAAGACGTTATGGCAGATTCAAACTCCGCAAGGCTTTAACCTTTACACCTTATCCGAGGCGTACGCCCGTCTTTCCCCTGCTGTTTTGGCGGCGTGTACCGACGATTGCGGCGTTATCCGCGCTTTTTTGCCGGACGAACCGGTGGCGCTTGTGGAGGGCGATCGCAAACTACTCAAACTGACCTACCCACAGGACCTCGCAGTTTTGACAGCGCTCTGCGAGCATTAAAACCAAAAATTTGGAGGGATTTCCGTGCGCGAATGGCTCAAAAGTGCGGCGGTGGAGGCTCTTTATGGATGCCTGCACCTCTTTCGCTTATGCCCCGTTCGTGCGCGGACTGTCTTTTTTTCGGCCTATGCCGGCAAACGCGTAACCTGCAATCCCGAAGCCGTCTGCCGCAAATTGAAAGAAACCTACGGCGACGAATTTAAAATTGAATGGTGCGTACGGGACGAGGAAACGCGCAAAGCGCTTGACACACAAGGCGTTAAAACCGTCGGCTTCAACACGTTCGCGTATTTCTACCGCATTTTGACCGCAAAAACGGTTGTGCTTAACGACCTTTCCGGTTGTTCCTATCTCCCGTTCGGCAAAAAACAAACCGTAATTCAAACG
Organism: Acutalibacteraceae bacterium; assembly: GCA_045598065.1. Classification (GTDB taxonomy): domain Bacteria; phylum Bacillota; class Clostridia; order Oscillospirales; family Acutalibacteraceae; genus RGIG426. The sequence goes on along the minus strand of JAZLLJ010000069.1, from coordinate 21,752 downwards.
TGGCACGGTTGCGGACTGTATAAAAAAGTCGGCCACGACGTACCGGGCGAAACCGCAGGATATCATCGTCGCCTGCACCGTATGGCGAAGCATATCGACCTCTTCACCTCCGGCTCCACCACCTTCACCGAAACCGTCATCCGCGGAGCTTTTGGGTACAAAGGCGACGTTTTGGAAACCGGCCTTGCGCGCAACGATATGCTGCAAAACGAAGCCACCCGTGCCGTTGCCAACCGAAAAGTGCGCGCGTTCTATGGCTTGGACGAAAAGACACCGCTTATCCTCTTCGCTCCCACCTTCCGCGACGACGGCGAAACCGAAACCATGTGGTTCGAAAACGAAGCGGTGAAAGCGGCACTTAAAGCGCGTTTCCCCGGTTATATCCTTCTTATCCGCACACACTATATGGCGAAACAGGCATCCGCCGAAAACGCACTGGACGTCACCGCCTACCCGGATATGCAGGAACTTCTCTGCGCGGCAGATATGCTCGTCTCCGATTATTCCTCGTGCATCTGGGATTTCTCGCTGACCGAAAAGCCCTGTTTTCTCTACGCGCCCGACCTCTCCGACTATCAGTGTGAGCGCGATTTTTATTTGGATATCCATAAATGGCCGTTTCCTCTTGCCGAAACCACAGAGGAATTGGCACAGAATTTGTTGCAATTTGACCTTGTCGCTTACAAACAGGCGGTGAGTGAGCACCTTTCGGAACTGGGGTGCCGTGAAACCGGCCGCGCCGCCGAAACGCTTTGCGAGTTTATTGTCAGTCACACCCGATAAGGAGGGATTTTGATGGTTTCCGTAGTCATTTTTGCCGGAGGCACCGGCGTGCGCCTGAAATCGGCGGACAAGCCGAAACAATTCTTGGATGTGGACGGCAAGCCCATCATCATCCGTACACTCGAAAAGTTCGCCTTTCACCCGGAAGTGGACGCGATTGTGGTCGCCTGTCTTGCGGACTGGATTTCCTATTTGGAAGAACTGGTCGCCAGGTTTAACATCCCGAAAATCACCGCCATCGTCCCCGGAGGCAAAAACGGATTTGAATCCATCCACAACGGTCTTTTAAAAGCCGCCGAGCCGATGAACGACAACGACGTGGTGCTTATTTCCGATGGTGTGCGCCCCATCCTCACAAACGAACTGATTTCCAACTGTATCGCCACCGCCCGTAAATACGGCACGGCGGTGCCCTGTGTTCCCAGTATCGACTCGGTGTTGCAAAGTCCCGACGGCGAGACCTGCCGCGTGGCGATGCCCCGTAACGAAATGTTCGTTACCCAAGCGCCGCAAGGGTATCTTCTCTCGCGCATTTTGTGGGCACACGGCGAAGTGGAGCGGCAACATCTCCCGGCTCCCGTTTCGTCCAGCGAGTTGTTCATCTCTCTCGGCGAAGAGATTCATTTAGTGCCGGGCGACCAAGACAACATCAAAGTCACCACCGACTACGATTTACACGTACTCAAATCCCGTTATGAATACAAAAAGCGCCACGAAGCGGAACTCTCCGGCGACACCGGCGCCGCTTCCCACGGCCTTTGATTTTCCCTTCGGAAAGGATGAAATTCCCATGAACAAACCGTTGATCGAGTCTTTGAAACCCGCTTTGTATGCGGACATTCTGTCCGTGGCGAAGCGGACTTTGCCGTGGGATAAACTCCAAGGCAAAACTCTGTTTTTGACCGGCGCCGCCGGACTGATTGGCCGCTATATCACGCTGGCCGCTCTTTTACGAAACGATCTTTACAGCGACAACATCCGTGTTGTCGCTTTTGTTCATAACGAGAAAAAAGCGCGCATCGCCTTTGGTGATGCCGCCGACCGCGACGATTTAACACTGCTTGCAGGCGACGTATGCGCACTTCCCACCGATTTACCGAAAGCGGATTACGTTATCCATGCAGCAAGCCCTGCCAGTGCCATCCAATACGAACAAAACCCGGTCGGAACACTGCTTACCAACACCGTCGGCACGGCAAACGTCCTCAAGTTTGCCCACGAATGCGGTGCCGAAAGCGTGCTGTGTGCATCCAGTCTCAAAGTTTTCGGCGAGGTGCACGACGGCGACGTGATGACGGAGAAAACAAACGGTATTCTCGATTTCACCTCTTACAAAAACTGCTACGCCGAGGGCAAACGCGCCACCGAAACGCTTTGTAACGCCTATTTCCACCAATTCGGCACACCTGTAAAGTTGGTGCGCCCTGCCTACATCTACGGCGCGTGCAGCCTCGATGACGATCGCGTGTGGGCGCAATTTATCGCCAACGTGGTACGCCGCGAGAGCATTTTGCTCAAAAGCAACGGTGCGGCGTATCGCTCGTTCTGTTACGTGGCAGACACGGCGGCGGCGTTTTTAGCGGTGCTTTTGTCCGGTGAAAACGGCGAAGTCTATAACATCGCCGACGACCGCTCCAACGTGACCATCCGCGACTTCGGCAAAATTGCCGTTGCCGCTTTCCCCGAGCGGAATCTCACCCTCTCTTTCCAAAACCCCGAAGATGAGCCGGAACCGCCGAAAGTGTTTTCCAAAACCCCGGAGATTCTCGATTGTTCGAAGCTTGAAGCGCTCGGTTTCACCGCCGAGATAGACATTCCCGAAGGCGTGCGCCGCACGGTGTCGATTTTGGAGGAATCTTTATGATTGGCGGACGAATTACGGTCCTTTTGACCGCTTGCGAAAACGAAACCGAAAACAAGGCACTTTTGGCCGCGTTTGAGGCGCAAACTGCCAAGGCGAAGCTCGTTCCCCTACTTGCCGAAAACGGCCAAAACAGCCCTGTTTTCAAGGAATACGCGGCATCTCACAACGTGCCGCTGCTTTCCGGCTCGCTGGCTGCCGCGTTCAACGCCGCAAAAACAGATTCCGACGACGATTATTTAGCGGTCATCAAGGGCGGCGACACTTTCCCCAAAAACTATTTTGAAAAAATACTTAAATTTGCCGACCGCGTGAACGTGGACGACGATTTACTGGAAGATGAAGAGGAAGAAGACCTCCCGAAGCTTCCCAAACTGCCGGACATTCCGCTGATTTGTCCAAAACAGAAATTCACAGACGGCGCGGTGGACCGTTTTTCTGCCGGCAACCGCACCGTCGGTGTGGATTTGCGTGGCAAAAAGCCCATTGCGCTCCGCTTTCCGCTGACCATTTACGGTGTGTTGTTCTTCCTGCCCACGCTCGAAAAACACACGATGAACGAAGCGCTGTCCGATGCGGCGGCAGGGCAAGATTTGTTGTTTCACATTCTCGCGAAAGACGGATTACTGCTTGCCGCAGACGAAGTGACGTATACCTATGCCACGCCGTACGATCCGCAGTTTTCGATGTTTTCCGGCGTATACACGCGTGAATGGTACGTCAGTGACATCGACGAGTGGCTCGTGCCGCTGCTTAAATCCGTCAAAAAAGACCGTGGCTTTGTCCCTGCCTATTTGCAGGCGGCGGCCGCATATCTGCTTTGGTGCAAAGCCGAAGCCAACCGCGACAACCGCAACCGCCACGTGCTTTCTGCCGATGAAACCGACGACGAGCAGACGCGGTTTTGCGACGTGTTGCAGTATGTGGACAACGAGATTATCGACCGCGTTCTGCCGGACGGGAACGCCCTCGCGTTCTCCCAAAAAGTAATGTTCTTGCAGTTGAAACACTCCTGCTACACCGAAGAAATGAAATTGTCCGCCATGGGCGGACAACTGCTGTTGGCGCTCCCGAAAAAAGGATGTTTGCCGTTCGCAAATTCGATGATGACACCGGTCAACATCCAATGCATGGACTACACCGGCGATGCCCTTGTGATTGACGGCACCATCGCCAATGTCTACGGCAAGGCGGCGACGTTACGAGTGTGCGTGGGCGACAAAACGTTTAAACCCACGTGGTGCGGACGGTTTGCGCTGACCAAATATTTCGGCAAATCCGCTTTCAAACAGCGAGCCTTCTCCGTGTCGCTTCCTTATGAAGCGGTCAAAGCCGCCGAAAGCGTCTGCTTTGAACTGGAATTCGGGGGCAAAACGTATCCGCTTCCCCTCGTTTTCCCCTCGCACTTTTCGCGGCTGACCGAAACGCTCCGCCACGCCAGTTGGCGGTTTGACGACCGCGTATGCCGCTATGACAAACAAACCCTCTCCCTGCGGATGAAGAAAAACAAGCCGCTTTCCGGGGTGGGACGAGAGTTGGCGCTCGGCTTTGAGATGCTCAAAAGCGGCAAAAAGCGCGCACTCGCCATGCTCGGAATGCGCGGCGCATACTGGGTAACGCGGCCGTACTGGAAAAGCAAGACCGTGTGGTTCTTCCTTGACAAAATTTATAAGGGCGGCGACAACTCCGAATATATCTACCGCTATTCCAAGCCGCAACAAGACGGCATCTACAAGACCTATCTCATCGACAAAAACGCGCCCGAAGCGGCGGCGCTCAAAGCGGACGGGATGAAACCCACCTACCGAAGCACGCTTCGGCACTATATGGCGCTTCTCAACGCTGACGTCGTGGTCGCCTCCAACTCCACGGTGATGGAAGTCAACCATTTGTCGGAGGACACGTCCGCGTATCTTCGCGATATCGTTCATTTCAAAACCGCCTGTGTCCAGCACGGCCTTTCGGTACAAAACATCGGCGCCGCGCAAAACCGCCTGCGCGACAATACGCGGCTGTATTTTTGTGCCGCACCGATTGAGATTAAAAACCTCTCTCGCCCCATTTACGACTACAAGGGCAGCGAACTGAAACTCACCGGCGTGCCGCGTTTTGACGGGCTGAAAGACGAAAAGAAAAAACAACTCCTGCTTTCCCCCACGTGGCGAATGCAGTCGGCGGTTACAGTGCGCAAGAACGAAGGTGTACAGCGCGATTATAACCCCTATTTTCGCGATTCCGCCTATTTCAAGACCTACAACGCGCTCGTCCACGATAAGCGGCTTCTTGACGCCGCCAAGCGCCTTTCTTACGAGATTGTCTACGTGCTTCACCCCATCGTCAGCCCACAGCTCGACGACTTCGACAAAGATACACCGGTCAAGATTCTCGCTTCCACCGGCGACACGTCCTATGAAAAACTGTTCCGGGAATCGGCGCTGATGATTACCGACTATTCCGGTGTGCAATTCGACTTTGCGTATATGCGCAAACCACTTGTCTACTACCTGCCGGACAGCCTGCCGAAGCATTACGAAGAAGGCGCGTTCAAAACGGAAGAAATGGGCTTCGGTCCCATTTGCAAAACGCAGGATGAACTGGTTGACACACTCATCGCCGCCATGGAAAACGACTGCGAAATGGCGCCGGAATACAAAGCCCTCGCCGACAAGTTCTTTGCGTTCTCCGATTTTGACAACTGCAAGCGCATTTATGAGGAACTGCTGAAATTCACTCGCAAAAAAGCGGCGCCGAAAGAACAAAAACCCCAAGGAAAAGTTGCCAAAGCGTTCCGCTTTTTAAGCGGCGGTGACAGCATTTGGAAAACGTTCAAAATCGGTTGCGGCGGCATTGCACTGTTGTTTATTTTTGCCGCGCTCGCCGGCATCGTTTACCGTATTGTGCATTGGTTCTGATATTGAACGCAAAAAAAGACCGCTCATCGAGCGGTCTTTTTTCTATCTCAATTATTCTTGCGGCACGCGAATACCCGTGACCACGCGGTCGAGGCCGGAGGCATCTTTGTACACGCGCACGTCGGAAAGCCCGGCTTCCACGAACAGACGGGACACGTCGTCCCCTTGATCTTCGCCGATTTCTACCGCCATCATACCGCCGTCTAAAAGGCGTTTTACCCAGTGTTTCGCAAGGCCGCGGTAGAATTTAAGGCCGTCTTCATCGCCGTCCAGCGCCATACGCGGCTCGTGCTTCACTTCCGCTTGCAAACCGTCCAACTCGGCGGTGCGAATATACGGCGGATTACACACAATGAGTTCCGCCATGCCGGGAATGGAGAGCGAATCGTTGAGAATATCCGCCTGCACGATATCCACGTTACAGTCAGGGTGATTCGCCACGTTATAGCGCAGATAGTAGCACGCGGCTTCGGACAGTTCCACCGCCGTCACCTGCGCCTCTTTCACGAGCGTGCAGATACCAAGCCCCACACAGCCCGAGCCGGCGCACAAATCGAACACCTGCGGATGCGGATGACTGCTGTTGTGGATAAAAGCGGCACCGATTTCGCACAGCAATTCCGTTTCCGGCCGCGGAATCAGCACACCCTCGCCCACGCGAAGTGTCAGCGCCAAAAACTCCCAATTTCCCAGTATGTATTGCAGCGGTCGGCCGGCCATCCGCTGTGCCGCGGCGCGTTCCACCTCAAAGCGGATGGGTTCGGGGACGTATTCGCCCCAATACCGTGTCCGTTGGGCAAACGGCAAGCCGCCGATGTCTTCCAAAAGACAACTGGCGTCAAACCGCGCATCCGGCACGCCGGCATCTTGCATTCCTGCCATCAACTGGCGATATAACTCACGATAGGTCATTTCATTCACCCGGTTTCCTTAGGATTCGGTCGTTTCCTCTTCTTTTTCCTCGTTGGTTTCGGATTTCTCCTCGTAAGGAGTCCACAAAACGGTTTGCGCCGTCGTCCGTGCCACGTCGTCAAGCGGCAACACTTCCACGAACGAAGCAATGGCACATTCAATCATATCGTCTTCCGGCTCTTTGGTGGTAATACGCTGCACCCAAAGTCCCGGAGCGGAAATAAAGCGGGTAAATTTATTGTCTTTGCGACCGGCAAGTTTGATGGCCTCGTAGCCAACACCCATTACGAACGGAATCATCAAAATCTTGATGCCTGCGCGCAAAAACGTTCCGATTCCTTTCGGAATAAGCATCGAGAAGAAGATACCGATAAGCAGCATAAGAATCATAAAGCTGGTACCGCAACGCGGATGGAAGCGAATTTGTTTTTTCACGTTTTCCACCGTCAGCGGCAGTTTGTGTTCATAGCAGAAAATGGTTTTATGTTCCGCGCCGTGATACTGGTACACGCGGCGAATATCTTTCATCAGCGCGGTCGCCGCGATATACGCGATAAAGATGATAATGCGCAAAAGTCCCTCACAGAATGATTTCAAAAACGAGTTGTCGGGGAAATCGAACCATTTCATACACAGCGCATAAATCTCAATCGGCAGCCAGATGAACAACACCACGCCGAGTCCGATACCGAGCGCACAACTGATGACCATCAAAATAGCGAACAGCGGACCGTCGCTCAACTTCTTGACTTCTTTCTCGTTGTTTTCGTTTTCCACTTCCTCGTCGCCCATTCCGGACATATCAACGGAAAGCATCAACGCCTTGTAGCCTTGAATCAGCGAATCCACAAAGTTGAACACGCCGCGGATAAACGGGGTTTTCCACCAAAATCCCTTATGGGAAGAACCGTTTTCCCACTGTTTCATCTGGATTTCTTTGGTTTCCGCGTGGCGCACCGCCATCGCGGTCTTTTTCGGCCCACGCATCATTACGCCCTCAATCAGCGCTTGACCGCCGATAGAGGTGTATTTTGCAGGACAAGACTTGGTTTCTTTACTCATAGTGACTCCTTCCCGGGTTGCGGTTGTTTTTTCGGTAACGTGATGATGACGGTCGTACCGATGCCCTCATCACTTTCGATTTCCAGCGTTCCGTTATGTTTTTTTATGATTTCGTCCACAACGGCAAGGCCGATTCCCGAGCCGGGAATTCCGCCGTTCTTGCCGGCGCGGTAAAATTTATCGGTGATATGTTGCAAATCCTCGTCCGAGATACCGATGCCGGTATCGCTGACAACAACCTGGGCGTAATCCCCCATTTCCGCCGCCTCAACACGCACGGTGCCGCCGGTTTTGGAATATTTGATGGCGTTGTCGATGACGTTGACCAGCACCTGACGAAGGCGGATGCGGTCGCCCTCAATCGGAAGCATCACACGGGCATTTTCCATATATTTAAGCGTAATGCCCTCGCGTTTTGCACGGTCGCGGTACAGCATCACGCTGTCCTCTACCTCGGCGAGCAAATCCATTTTTTCAATCTGCACCGAGAAGCGGCCGCTTTGCATACGCGAAAAGTCGAGAAGATCTTCCACAATACGTGCAAGACGGTCGGTCTCGCCGGAGATGACTTTCAAGCCCTTTTTGGTCATTTCCTCATCTTCCGTGCCGAGTTCCGAAAGCGTTTCGCTCCATCCTTTAATAGAGGTCAGCGGCGTTCGCAATTCGTGAGAAACCGAAGAAATAAACTCATTTTTCATCTTTTCGGCGTTGGAAATTTCCCCTGCCATATAGTTGATGGTGTCGGTGAGTTCACCTATTTCATCGTTATAGCGCTTTTCGATACGCACGTCGTAGTGGCCGAGTGCAATGTTGCGCGCCGTACGGCCGATTTCTTTCACGGGGTTAATGATGGTGCTGACAAAGTAGGAGTTGGAAAGCATAACAAAGAACAACACCGCCAGCGCAATGGCGATAATTAAGAGTGTCGCCGAGCGCATTTCCGTTTTCACTAACCGCAACGAAGTAACGTAGCGCAAACCGTAGGCGGTTTCGGAATCCTTTTCCGACAAGCGAACACACACGGACATTACCGCTTCACCGGATGAGGACTTGCCACGCCACGAGGCCATTTGGTTAGCGGCGGTAGCGGTAGATTCCCAATCCGGCGCCTTTTCGCCCGAACGGCCGAAACCGGTGGACGTCAACAAAATCGAACCGTCGCTGTTAATGAGTTGGGCTTCGACGACTTCTTTATCCTGGAAATTGGCTACAAAATCGCGCATACCGGATTCCAAATCAAAATTTCCGCCTGCCAAATACCGTTCAAACAAATCTGCCGAACTGCTGGCATACGATTGAAGTTCCGACTCCACCGCGCGATAGTAGTAGTTTCGTGTCAGCAAAACAAAGGCGGCGACCAACAAAAGCAAAAACAAGAACACCATACCGAGACCGTTCAAAAGCCAACGTTTGGTAATACCGGTAACACGTTTGATTTTCATAGTCGCCCCCCTTTCTTTTCTTTGTTAAACTCCGTTTACGGATTCCAAACGTATCCTTGTCCCCACACGGTACAAATGTGTTTCGGAGCCGAGGCATCTTCTTCCAATTTCATCCGCAGACGGCGGATGTTCACATCCACGATTTTCTCATCGCCGTAATATTCCTCGCCCCACACACGATTCAAAATCTCCATACGACTGAACGTCTGTCCGGGGTGAGTGAAGAAATATTCAAGAATTTGGAATTCCAGTTGTGTTAGGTCGATTTGCTCCTCATTCTTTTTCAGCGTGCGGCTGCGAACGTTCAAAGTGAATTCGCCGGAAACGATTTCCTCCTTATAGGTCACCGCATCCGCCGCACGTGTCTTGGAAAGGCGGCGATATAACGCTTCCACACGCGCCACCAATTCCGACGGGCTAAATGGTTTGGTCACATAATCGTCTGCACCGGTCATCAGTCCGTTGACTTTCTCCGACTCTTGGGTACGGGCAGTCAACATAATAATGCCCATCGTCTCGCTTTTTTCGCGAAGACGGCGACACACCTCAAATCCGTCGATGCCGGGAAGCATCACATCCAAAAGCGCCACGTCAACAACGTCGCCCGCCTCTTCGGATGCGTTGAATTTATCCAGTGCCTCCTCGCCGGAACCGGCTTCAAGCACGGTAAATCCTGCCCGTTTCATATATAAAACCACAAAGTCGCGGATAGAGGCTTCATCCTCACAAATGAGTATCCGTTTCATGGGGTTCCCTCCTTAGGAAAGTACCGTCATACGGTAAAGAATTTCATTCATATCCAAATGGAATGACGTGGTCTCTTTTTCGTTCCACCAAACAAAATAGTTCGTTCCGCTGCCTTTCAGTGTCACCGTCTTATACACGAGCGGTGTCAGCTGTTTTCCCGTATCGGCGGCGGTTTCTTCCGTGGCCGTATTCTCAACGGAACCGTTACGGATGACACATTCCATTGTTTCTTTTTCACCCTCTGTGTAGTAGAGTTCCATACAACGGGAGGCTTTGTTATAAGTGGCAGAAATGTGGCCGAGCCATTCATCGTCCAATCGGAAGAGATAGCCGTCTTGTGGGACAGACACGCTGTAAAATTTGGTGACGGTTTCGGCGGAAGCGGCATCATAGGAACACCATCTCGTCAGCCAAAGCGTCTCGCCGACGTCGCTTTGAGGAAGCGGCAGTTCTTCGCAGACCGGCCACTCAATCTGTCCGTCCGCATCGACGTCTCCAAAAGCAAGTTCCGAAGTGCGCGCCGTTGCCGTTGTCATATTGGCGAAAGAATCGTAAAATGGAGCCGAAAGTGTTTTCCCGTTCCAGAGAAGCAATTCGGTGATTACCACATCGCCTTCTTTTTCGCAATCCACGTACAGTCCCGTTGAGCCGTTGTCAAACGTAACGGATTTGAACTTTTGGAACTTTTCAATATAACCATCAACAGACGTTTTTCCGCAAGTTTTCATTTTCCCGTCTTCCATCGTAACCAAGCGCGCCTCGACCTCGTAATCGGCGTTACTGATATGGAACACCACCACGTCGTTTCGTTTTTCATCAGAAACACGGCCGATAAACAAATCCGAATACCAATATGAGGCCATTTCGTTCATTCCAAGCTGTGTCATCCGATAAAGGCAAAGACGGCTGTCTCGCACCATACTCATCTCGTACCCGACAAGCAGTTCCATGTGTCCGTCACCGTTCAAATCGGAAAAACGCACTTCGCGGATATCGCTGCTTTCGCTTTCCACATCCGCAACACTTGTCCAGGATTTTCCCTGCTTGCGCAGATAGTTGATGTGCGCCAGCGGTTTGTCCTCCGAAAGCGCGTAAAATGCCAACGCCTCGCTCACGCCGTCGTTGTCCATATCCTCAAGCACGAACGCCGTACGATAGTCGCCGGAATTGGGGTATTTCAGTTTATACTGATCGACGGCGGCCGCGCCGAATTCGCCGGAAATAAAGGTTTCAAGCGCAGACTGGATCGCTCCTTCGTCACCGGTCGCGGCAGGCGAAACCAGTTTTTGGGAGAGGTTGAATTCAAACAGCGAACAGCCGCAAAGGCTCAGACACAACAGAACACACACGGTCATTTTTATTATCGTTGCAACGCGTTTCAACCCACACTCCCCCTTTTAATAATATATTTAATATATTATAATACCCATCGACAAAAAAGTCAATGCAATCCCTTTCTAAAAGCCGCAAAAACGCAAAAAAGATACCTGCCAACGCAGGTATCTTTTTCTCTGTTTTCATCAAAAGAGCGCCACAACGTCTTCTTTTTTGCGGACGCCGACAAGCGTATCGGTCAACTCCCCGTTTTTGAACACCATCAAGGTCGGAATACTTTCGATCCCGAAAGCGGAGGCCAATTCCGGCTCGTCGTCCACGTTGACTTTGCCAACAGTCACTTTGCCGGCGTATTCGGCGGCAATCTCGGAAACAACCGGTGCCATCATCCGGCACGGGCCGCACCACGTCGCCCAAAAATCTACGAGCACGGGCAATTTGTTTTCCAGCACGTTGTCGTTAAAGTTTTCGGCAGTCAGTTCGATTTCCATTGTTCTTCTCCTTACTTTTCCCGTTTTATGCGGAAATCCACCGAGCGGCGGAGATATTCGAGATATTCCTCGTCGCGGCACATCGCCTTGGTGGGCGCATCCGACAGTTTTGCCACCGGACGACCATTGACAAATTGCAATTTAATCACAATGTTCAGCGATTCTTCTTTGGTATCGTTGGAGCAGAACGTACCGATACCAAACGACACCTTGGCGCGATCTTTAAAATTGTCATACAGCGCCTGCGCGTGGTCAAAATCGAGTCCGTCGCTGAAAAGCAGCAACTTGGTTTTCGGGTCCACGTCATATTTTTTGTAGTGCGCGATGATCTTCTCGCCCCATTTGAACGGATCACCGCTGTCGTGGCGCACGCCGGTGTAGTTGTTGACCATCGAGCGGTTAAAATCGAGCAAAAACAGGTCGGTGGTGATGGTGTCGGTCAGCGCCGTACCGTTATCGCCCTGATACTCGTCGTACCAGTCTTTCATAGCGTAGTGGTTCGTGTACGCCAGCGGGATGGAATCGATACCCTGATACATCTGGACGAACTCGTGGGCATAGGTGCCGATCGGCGTCAGGTTATATTTCATCGCAAAGTAGACGTTAGACGTACCAACACAGTTTTTCGTCTCGGCGGCAAGCCGTTTGATAACCACGTCTTCCCACTCGCGAGACAGACGACGGCGGCAACCGAATTCCGCAAACTGGAACGTATACGTGCCGTCATTGAACGCGGCGATCTTCGCATCCAAGCGGTCTTTCGCGGATTTGAGCAATTCGTCATAGTTGTAGGAATAGCGGAAATACACCTCGTTGACGATTTCGAGCAGATAAATCTCGAACTGCATCGCCGAAAAAAGCGGACCTTTCACCACAATAGACAACTCACCGTCTTTGGACAAATCCGTTTCCACGTACTCCCGAATGGGGCGCCATAACCGCAAAAACTCCACGTAGTCGTCTTTGATAAAGCGAATGGAGCGAAGATAATCGAGCTCTTTTTTGGTGAATTTCAGCGAGCAAAGGTGGTCAATTTGGCCGTTGATTTCGTCCAGCATTTCACGCGTGAATTTGACACCCTCATTGCGGCACTTAAAATAGTATTCCCCACAAAGGTCGGTATGTTTATGGAAAATAACTTGATCCATGTTAAATTTATACAGGTCCGTGTCGAGAAGCGACACCACGATAGGTTCCAGTTTCATAGTATCCAGTCCTTTCAAATACTCGGTTCAAAAACGGGCATCAATTCCAATTTGAATTGGTTTTGTCTGTGCAGGCGGTCAATACGTTCCTTTTTTGCGGTTTCGGGCGCCACACCTTCGCGGATATAACGGTCGAGTTCCGCATAGGTGAATCCCAAATTTTCCTCATCCGTCTTGCCGCAAAGCCCGTCAATCGGCACTTTGTCGACCAGTATGTCCGGAAGTCCCAATACGCGTCCGATGGCTTTCACTTCCGCCACCGTCAGCCGCGAACACGGGCTGAAATCCCCCACCGAGTCGCCGTAGCGCGTGGAATACCCAACCCAGTCCTCCGACAGATTGCAGGTATTGGCGACACGGCCGTTTTTGCTTTGAGACACGGCGTAAAGCGTTGCCATCCGCACGCGCGGCGGCAGGTTAGTGAGACTCTGGGTAGATAGTTCGAACGGCACGGCGTTTTTAATGCCCTCCACCGCATCTTGAATATTGACCGTTACCGACTCAATGCCGAGATGGGACACAAGCAGTTTTGCCATATCGATGTCCGCTTGCTCGCCGCAGGGCATCAGTACACCGACTACACGGTCTTTTCCGAGCGCTTCCACACACAAAGCGGCGACCACCGAACTGTCTTTGCCGCCGGAAATGCCCACAACCGCGTTGCAATCCGGCCCGTTTTTTTCAAAAAAGTCGCGAATCCATGCGACACATTCGTCTTTAACTTTGACCGCATCAAACATACTCATTCTCCTATCACGTCGATTTGGCAACTTTTCATTGTGGCGAGCGCGGCTTTATGCGCTTCGGGCGTCACACCTGCGCAGCAGGATGCGTCCACCGTGATTTTCGCATTCGGATAACCGGCGCGCATAATGAGCGCATTGGACACCACACAAATGTCGGTGCAAAGCCCCACAAACTCCGCCTCGATTTCCTCGCCGGGATAGCGGTCTTTTAAACCCTTGGAGATGCTGAAACTGCCGAAACCGGCTTTGATAACGTCTTTATACTCTTTGCCGGAAAGCGCTTCTTTGACCGCCGGGCACAAATCATGGCCCTGTGTGCCGTCAATACAGTGCGCCACGGGGAGCTTTTGCCCCTCCAACGTGGAAAAATAGTTGTCGTAATGGGTATCGTAGGTCACGAAAATCTCGTCTCCGTCGAATTCCTTGATTTTTTTGACCACATTGGGAACAATCGCAACGGCTTCTTTTGTTCCCAAAGCGCCGTCCACAAAATCGTTTTGCATATCCACCACAATCAGCACTTTTTTCACAAAGCAACTCCCCTTTTTATAGGATTTCCAAATTGTCCCCATTATAGCACAGGAAAAACCGTTCGTCAATAAAGAAAGACCCGTCATTCGACGGGGCTTTCGAGAATTTTGCTTATTGCGCCGTTACGCCGGCTTCTTGGTGGTCACTCCACACGTTGACACCGTCCGCGTTGCGGAACGCCTGCACCGTGTATTTGGTGCCGGCAACCGCTTTCGCGCTTGTGTCGGTGTAGCTCGTGGTGTTGGTACCGATTACCGTCTTCACGGTCTTCCAACCGTTCTTTGTGGTATCCCAACGATACAGACGATAGCCGGTCGCGCCGGTCACGGCTTCCCAAGACACCACAACGCCCTCGCCGGTCACTTCCGCTTCGGAGAGGTTCGGCGTGCCGAGTACCACACGCTGCGTGGTGCCGGTAGCATCGTAGGTGCTGTAAATCTTCACACCGTTTTCGGTGGTGTACGCCTGCACCGTGTAGGTGTAGTAGATGTTCGCCACCGGATTTTCATCGGTATAGGTCGTGGTGGGCGCATCCACCGTAGCGATGGTACGCCAGGAAGTATCCGCGGTTTTGCGATAGATGCGATAGCCCTCCGCGCCGGACACCGCTTCCCAGTTGATGGTAATCTTCATACCGTCCGCGCCGCCGCCGGTTTCGGGAGTACCGAAGTCTGCTTTTGCGGAAACGCCGGTCTTGTCGTAATCCGACCATTGCGTGAGTCCGGACACGGTGCTGTCATAATACGCCTGCACCGTGTAGGTGTAGGTCTGACCGGAAATGAGGCCTTTGGCGAGATAACTTGTGGTGTTGGCATCGGCGATGGTTTTCACCGTCACCCAGTTCGTACCGTCTTTGCGATAGAGACGATAACCGGTCGCGCCGGTCACTTTCTGCCATGTCACGGTGATACCGGAGGCCGAAGCCACCGCAGAGGTCAGCGTCGGCGTGCCGAAGGTGACGGTTGCGGATTTACCGGTTGCATTGTAGTCGCCCCAAATCTTGCCGGACGTGCCGTTGACGTAAGCTTGCACCGTGTAGGTGTAGGTGCCTTTGGCAAGGTTCTCGTCCGTGCAGGTGTTGAGCGTGCCGCCGGTGATATCTTTCACCGTCTCATACGCGCCGCTGCCGGTCTTGCGATAGACACGGTAGCCGTCCGCACCCGAAACCGCATTCCACTTAAAGATGACGTTATAGCCATCCGCCGTCGCGGAAACGAGCGTGGGCGTTGCAGGCGGATCGGGTTCGACAATCACTTCGGTATAGGTTGCGGTCACGGAAACGTTCTTCGCAGGCATCGTAAAGGTGGTCGTTGCGTTGTTGGCGTTCGCAAAGGACACGTCGGAGGACGTCCACTTGCTGAACGTAAAGCCGCTGCGAGTTTGCGCCGTAATCGTCACGGTATCGCCCATTTGCGCCGAAGCCGGGTTGGCCGTGCCGTAGGTCACGGACACGGTGTAGGTGGCTTTCTTGTAGTTCGCCGTCACCGTCACGTTTTTCGCAGGAAGCGTGAAAGTGGTCTGGCTGTTGTTCGCATTGGCGAAGGTCACGCCGTCGCTCGTCGTCCACTTATCGAACACGTAGCCGGTCGCCGGAGTATTCGCGGTGATCGTGATGGTATCGCCCATCGCACCACCTGCCGGAGAGGCCGAACCGTTGTTGACGGTCACGGTGTACGCCGCGTTTTTGTAAGAAGCGGAAATGCTCACGTTGGAAGCGGGCATCGTAAACGTGTTGCCGGAAATCGTCACGGTGTTCGGGGTGACCGTCCATTTGTCGAACACTTTGCCGGAGGGCGCCGTGCCCGGAGTCAGCGTAATCGTGTCGCCGATGTTGGCGGTCGTTTTAGAGGCCGTACCGCCGGTAACGGACACGGTATAGTTGATTTTCTTGTAGGTTGCGGTCACAGCAACGTTCTTCGCCGGCATCGTAAAGGTAGTGGTCGAGCTGTTGGCATTCGCGAAGGAAACGCCGTCGGACGTGGTCCATTTATCGAACTCGTAGCCGGTTTGCGGAGTATTTGCGGTAATCGTGACCGAGTTGTTGTAATACTGAGACGTCGGATTGGCAGAGCCGCCGGTCACAGTCACAGTATAGGATTTCGCCTTGTAGGTGGCTTCCACCGACACGTTGCCTGCCGGCATCGAGAACGTGGTCTGCGTGCTGGTGGCGCTTGCAAACGACACCGCCGTCGAGCCGGATTTCGTAATCCATTTGTCAAAGACCATACCCGTCGCCGGAGAATCGGCGGTCAGGGTAATGGTGTCGCCGTAGTTGGCGGTCGTTTTGGAAGCCGTGCCCAATGTCACGGAAACTGTGTAGTTGACTTTCTCATAGTTGGCGGTAACGGTCACGTTGGAAGCCGGCATGGTGAACGAAGTCGACGAGCTGTTGGCGTTCGCAAAGGTCACGCCGGAGCCGGTCCAGTTTTTGAATTTATAGCCGGTCGCCGGGCTGCTCGCGGTAATGGTCACGGTATCGCCGGCGGCGGCAGTCTCTTTGTCCGCCGAACCGCTGTTCACCGTCACGGTGTAGGTGGTCACGGTGCTGGACTCTTCTTCGCCGCTTCCGGCTTTGTGCAGCTGCACGTCGCTGATTTTATAGGAGTATTTATAGCCGGCGAACATCACCATGCTCGTAGAGGCATCCGCCGTAAAGGTGTACGAGAACGAACCGTTTGAAAGCGTGGTTGCCGCCGTCGTGCCGGATGCATCGGAAAGGAACAGCATAAGCGGACTGGACGCATCCGAAATCGTACCGGTCAACACGTAGGTCTCGCCCGGCTCAAAGGCAACGTTCTGATACATCGCCTTTTTGTCCTCGTTACCGTTTTCAACCGAAGCCACGCCGCCCGAAATCGAGAACGAGCCGCATTTGCCCACGTTCCAACCGAAGTCGGAAGCTTTGGTGTTGGTCTGGGAGAAGTTGCCGTTAATAAGCAAGTTCGAACCGGTCGGTGTCACCGCTTGCGTGGTGGTGGTCACGGCTTGCGTCGTGCTGGACGATGCGGAAGACGGCGAAGTAGGCGTATCGCCACCGCCGCCGGAAGTCCAACGGTAAGCGTTGACTTCGATGGAGCTCAACGTAAACGTACCCGAACCGGTTTCGGAATACAACCGCAGTTGACCGCCTGACGAGAAGTTGAGCGCATTCGGATACTTGTAAGAAATCACGGAATTACTGGTGGAAACGCTCGTCGTGCACATATCGCCCGGCGACCAGGTTTCCGAGCCAAGCGAGTCAAACAGCACCGCATAAATATAGTTACCGTTTGCGTTTTCCTTACCGTTAATGATAATCTCATAATACTCGCCGGAATCCGGATCGATCGCACCGTTTTGGGTGTAATCGTTTTGAAGCGCCGTGAACATCGCCGCATCCGTGTAGTTTCCGCCGGCGGCGATCGCCACGCTCTGACCACCTTTATAGTACAGCGCTTTTTTCGTCAGCGTCATACCGGAGGTGTTTTTGGTCGTTGTGGTAATTTGCGAATAGGAACCCGTTGTGCGGCTTTCGGTCACACCGCCGCCGTTATAGGAGGTCGTTTTGTTGGAAGAGATCGTGCCGTCGATATCCTGCGCAAAGGAACGCGCATGGTGAATGGCAACACCGTAATCGGACGTAATGCCGGTTGCCGCGATCAAATCGTGCACGCCGTGGATGTAGTCCACAACGCCGTTTTTGTCCACACCGTAAACGGCAAGCGAAACGGTGCTTTGAAGCACAGTACCGTCCGACTCGTGTTCGGTACATTCCATACCGACAACCACGTCACAATTGTAGGTTTTGCAAATCGTGACAGCATTGTTTCTTTCCTGTGCACGTTCAAAAATCTTCTGTGCCGACTGAGTGCGGTATGCCATCAGGTGCATACAGCCTTTGCCGTTGCCGAAAACTTGAGCGAAAACTTCGTAAAGGTTACCGTTGATCGTTTTTCCGAGAGTCGAAGACGTATACGAACCGGAAGCCGTGCTCCACGCCGGGTTGAAGTCGTATTCCACATAAATGTTGTTCTTCACAAAATACTCTTCCGCCTCTGGGAAAGAAGCCCGCATGGAATCGGCTTTCTCATAGTCGAAGTGGAAACCGTATGCCCAGTCGTTGGGGTACGTATTACGATACGTAACAAAGTTGTTCGCCATGTTCTTCATGTAACCAAGGTCGTCCATAAGGAACGAAGTGGCGATACCGTGTTGCATAGCCGCTTGCACGAACGTGTGAATTTCACTCATCGTGGAAGTGGAGATGCTCTTGCCGGAAAAATCCCAACCGGCATAGTAATACACCTCGGTAATACCGGCATCCTCCAACAACTGCAAATAGTTTTCACGCGTTGTGGCGTTGGTGCCATCTTCCTTGTGCCACCACCACGCGCCGACACGCGGACGGTTGTCGAAGGAATACGCCTGCGCCGAGAAATCGAACAGATGAATCCCCAGCGGGAAGACGGGCATGGAAAACACCGTCATCACGATGGCGAGCAGCCACGCTAACGTGCGCATGCTACGCTTTCTTGTTGTTGCCATAAAACAGGCCTCCTCAATAATAAAATACCGTGAAAAATTAAGACATTTTGTCATAGGGGCAAACTCCCCCACATTCCTACTGTAAAATATACCACTTTTTACCCACATTGTCAACGATTTTTTGTACTTTTTGTACAAACAAAGTGACGAAAAGTGGTAGCCCACGCTAACCGCCCGAAACCCGTTGATGCAAGCGGTATTATAAAAAGAAAAAAACCGAGCAGAGAGTCCCCTGCTCGGGTTTTTCGTGTTTTATTTGTGGAAAATGACGATTAAAATGACTCAATCATCCCGGCTAAGAATTTGCGCAGTTGCAAGATATCTTTCATATTCACCGCGCCGTCTTGTGTGACATCCGCATTGGTCATATTGATGGGCGTTTCGATACCCGCCAAGAATTTGCGCGCCACGAGAACGTCCTTCATGTTCACCGCGCCGTCATTGTTGGCATCGCCCAACAAAGTGGAAATCGGGTTGGTGGGATTCGTGGGATCGGTCACGATCGGATCGGTACCGGTGGGCACCACTTTATTCGGGTTGCGGTACACTTTCACCGAAACGCCGCGCAGATCAAGGTGGTCGATACCGCGGTCGCACGCCACGAACAACGTGTTGGTTTTGGCATCCGGATTATCCTCGCTGCCGTTGCGGCTGAAGTCGATCGTCTTGCGGATCTGGGAAATGACCTGCGGCGGGAAGCCCACAAAGAAGTTGGCGATCACCGTGCCGTTCGGATAGTCTTTTTTATCCGCCCAAATGTCGCGGCCGCGGCTGTCGATCAGGCAGGGATAATAGTTGTCGGACATCATGGAAACGCCCATGATCATCACTTCGTAATATTCGCCCTGCTCGGGATCGATCGGGCCGTTTTTCTCGTAATCCGACACCAGCGCCTCGGACAAGCCGTCAAATTTGATAGACACGCCGTTGGAGGTGATATCGTAGTACTCGTCAATACCCGTCAAACGGAAAAGTTCGGTCTCCACCAAGTCGAAGGTGATCGGTTCGGTCGGCTCGGTTTCCGCGGCGGTCGGTCGAACGTATTCCGCGGTCGTCACATTTTCGTCAATCGCGGTGTGAGTGGTGCGCTCCGGCACCTCGCCGGCCAATTTGTAGAACGAGCGGTTTTGGTGAATGGCCATACCGTATTGGATCGCCAAATTCTTGCTGTCCAAAATCTCGAACACACCATCGATAACCTCGAACAGTTTTTGTTTGTTGGAGGTGTGGAAATCCACGCCGTCCTCGCCGGAGTTGTCGGTTTCCAAACCGAACGTGATCGGGCAACCGTATTTGATCGCCGCATCGAGACACTCGTCACCGCAGGAAACCACGCTTTCGGCTTTGGTGCGGTAGGACATCAGGCTCATCGTATCGGTGTATTTCGCCAAAATGTTGAAAAGACCGGTCACGTCACCGTAGGTCAAAGTAGCGCCGCCGCGCTTTTCCCAGTTGACGTTGACGTCCACTTCGCACCAAATGCCTGCATCACGCAACTCCTGGAGCGGCGCAATGAAGTAATCGACAAAGGTTTGGTCAACGTAGCCGCGGTCCGGCTCCATATCAAAGTGCATACCGTAAACGGCGTCTTTCGGATACTCCTTTTTGTACGCGAGGAAACCGTTTTTAACGGTATCGGTCAAGTAGGAGGTGTCACCGTCTTTGAGATCCGCCCAACCGTCATACATAATGGACACGCGGCAACCGTGCGCCATAGCTTTTTGGACAAATTCGTGGATTTGGGCGCGTCTGCTCTCGTTGTTCAGGTAGCTGTACCCGTAGAAATAAATCTCGTTGATACCCGATTCTTGATACAACGACAGGTACTTCTCACATTCCGTGGCGTTAAAGCCGTCTTCCGGCCACCACCACCAAGAACCCAAGCGATGTTGTCCTGCGATTTCCGATCCGGACGTTGCTCGAGAGAAAATCATCGGCAACGAGAACACAATCATCACAATGGCTAAAACCAGTGCCACTATACGGGCAGTTTTACTCCGTTTTCCGGTCATAGTTGTGTACACTCCTCATAAGTAGTATGTACCAATTATTCTACCACGTTCCCCCGAAACTGTCAACCGAAATCCGACAAATCCGCGCATTTGTTGCTGTAAAGCGCATCCTCTTTACAGCCAATTCCCACTGTCATTGCCAACGCCATCAATCCGCATAGCGCCGCCATCACGCCGGTTTTGTTCGGAAAAATCGGCGGAATCACGGGGATTATCGAAGAAGCCACAAATCCCGTCGTCATAGCCTCCACCACCGTTTTATGACTCGTGTAAAGGCGATTGACTATACAGATAAGCCCTGCCGCTACTATCCCAAATCCTATGAAAAACGGCAAAATTGCCGCCATATTCTCCCCTGCCAGCACCGCAAGCGTTTGCTCGTAGGCATCCATCGCCAACAAGATGCAGGAAGCACTGATTCCCGGTACCACCGTTCCTAAAGCATAAATGCCACCGCACAGCATCCATTCTTCAAAGCGAAATGGTGCCACAAGCGAAGGCATCTCCTTGCCGTAAAATAAAAACACTCCCAACGCAAAGGCAACCGCCGAAAGGCTCCACCGAAAAACGCGTGTTTTGATTGTATACCTTTCCCGTTTTGTCGAAAGCAGTGTCCCGAGAATCATCCCGGCCACCGTGCATCGCATCGCTGTAGGAAACGCCGCAAACAGCCGCAAAAAAAGTTTTCCGAACAGCACCACACCGATACCGATTCCCGGCAACAGCAAACAAAGTGTTTTTGTGTTGTTTTTCAACGCTTTCAGCGGATGTGCGGCGGCAAAAATCAGCAATTCATAATAACCAAACGCCGCCGCGAGCGCTCCTCCGCTGACACCGGGCATCACTCCCATCGTTCCGATAAGAATCCCACACCCAAGCGGTTTTAGACCGATTAGATACTTCTTCACTCGCACACCTCCCTTTTAGCTTTATGCAAAAAGGAAGCAAAACAAAACACCGTTTCGAAAAAACCGAAACGGTGTTAAAAAACGTGAGTGAGTCTGTAAGCCGGGTTCTGTCTTGAATAGTCATCTATCTCGACCGTTCGTTGCCGAACGGCTCAAGCCGCCCGTCGAAGCACGTCGGGTCAACGTATCGCTTCAGTCGGCGTTGCATCGGATAGGGTTTGCAGGGCCACGCAGTCTCCTGCGCGCCGGTGAGCTCTTACCTCGCCTTTCCACCCTTACCC
>JAZLLJ010000068.1:0-21082 GCA_045598065.1 Acutalibacteraceae bacterium | reverse complement strand
CGCAGCCGCAACCGCCGGTCGAGCCGCAGCCGCAACCGCCGGTCGAGCCGCAACCGCAGCCGCCGGTCCCTCCGACGACGTACGGCGGAGACGGTTGGACACAGCCGAAGGCCCCTGACGAGCCGCAAATGCCGGTCTATTCTCCGATGCAGCCTTCCTACCCGTCGTGGATGCCGCCGCAAAACGAATTGCCGCCGATGGAAGAGCCGCCGACGCCGAAAAAGAAAAAATCGCCGAAAAAACGCGGCAACGGCATCGTGGTTGTGGCCGTGGCGCTTCTTTGCGTAATTTGCTTGTGCTGTTTAGCTTTGTTGGCGTACTTCTTTCTTGAACCCGTTATCAGCAAAAAAATCTCCGAAAACAGTGTCGTGTCGGCGCCTTCTGATCAGGACAACAATGCGGTGATAGACATTCAAGAGGATAGCGGTTCCGGCGAAACCAACGACGAGAGCGGTGTTGCCTCTGACGGTGGCTTGCTTACCAAGGACATTGTGAAATCGAATTTAGACAGCACCGTGATGATTAATCTTTATTCCAACGAGATTGTCCAATACGGCAACTTCTCGTTCGGCTCGAGCGAGGAAGAAAGTTTGGCGGCAACCGCTTCCGGCATTGTGCTGACGGAAGACGGCTACATCGTTACGAACCAACACGTAGTCATCAACGAGCGGACCGGTGAGGAATTCAACCGCATTGAAGTGGCGATGTATTCCGGCGCAAAATATAATGCGGTGGTGGTAGGCTCTGACGAAGATACCGACCTGGCGGTTATTAAAATCGACGCTACCGGATTGAAACCGGCCGTGTTCTCCACGAGCGACGTCCAACTCGGCGACCGTGTGGTGACAATCGGTAACTCCGGCGGCCTGGAATGGTCGGTGTCGGAGGGTATTCTTTCCGGCAAAAACCGTGACGTGTACGATAAAACCGGTTACGATATCCAGTGCCTGCAAATTGATGCCGCCATCAACCCCGGTAACTCCGGCGGCCCGTTGCTCAACAATCAAGGCAGAGTGATTGGTATCAACTCGGCGAAAATCGTGTATGACGGCATTGAAAACCTCGGCTTTTCCATTCCTTACAGCGAGGCAAAAACCATCATCGAGGATTTGACACAGTACGGTCACGTTACCGGTCGCGTCGGATTGGGCATTACCGGATATGACGTTAAACAGGAAGGCTACGAAGGTTTCATCATCTACTCTATCGAGAAAGGTTCATCTTTGGAGGGCACGGATGTCCAAACCTATGACATCATTACCGCGATAGACGGTCAAACCGTTGTTTCTCGCGCGGAATTGCGCAGCGTTTTGGCGAAGCATAAACCGGGAGACAAAGTGGAGCTGACCTTGAAGCGAATCACCGATCAGCGGACCGGCGAAACAAAAGAAGTCAAAGTGACCATTACGCTGAAAGAAATTACGAATTAAGTCAAAAACCGCCTGCTTTCAAAAAAACAGGCGGTTTTTTGCGTTTCCTTTGAAAAAAGGGCTTGCAATTTGCAAAAAGGTGTTGTATAATAGCCCTTGCACCTGCCGGTGTGATGGAATTGGCAGACGTAGTGGACTCAAAATCCACCGCTGGCGACAGCGTGCCGGTTCGAGTCCGGCCACCGGCACCAAAACTCCCCTTGGGGCAACGCCCCGAGGGGAGTTTTTCTGTTACGAAAGCCGGACGAGAACCGGAGGTTCGATACGTGACGCCCCAAGAGTGCGAAGCACGATTGGTCGGCGGAACTATGCACGCGAGCGCAACGCGCGAGTCGCAGTCCGGCCACCGGCACCATTTCGAGTGGATGAAACTAACCTGAGTTTCATCCACTTTTTTATTATCACCATCCTATAAACATCGAGGTGAAAACCATGTGGTTTCAAAAAATAATGGCAAAATGGAAAGAGGAGGATTGGCAACGTTCTATCACTGCCGAAAAGGATCATAACGAATGGTATGCGCTGATTACTACGGTGTCTTCCAAAAAACATTTGGATACCGCGGATTCCTCTTACAAAGTAAAATTGCCGGCGATTTTCCCTTATATGTTATCCGTTCCCCTCGCTGATTTCCTCAATCAAAATTCCCCCCTGCGACCAAAACGGAAAGGAAATCAGACCCGGCGAGGCTGCACATTCGATACAGGATGCTTTGATAAAGCAATTCGAAACACTGGAGCCGATGAAGTACGATGTGGAGCGAATTTTCTTTACAAACGATGGTTGTTGGGATTCTGCGTGTCGCGTTTTGCATAACAACCAAAAGTTTTTCTTTTACCTCAAGGAGACGGGGCAAAACAAGGGATACACAATGGACACTACCGTGTTTGAAATAGATGAAATCGCCTACGAACAATGTAAGAAAGAATCGTTTGACAGAATTACATTGACGAAAAAAATCATGGATTTGCCGCCGGGCTCTCCATCTTGGACTAAAGACAATTATTTAATTGAAATACTGCTGAATATCGAGCATTAAGCGGACAAAAAACAAGGCATCGCAAAAGCGATAAACGAGCGGCATCTATGGAAAATGCGCCGCAAAAATCGCAGAGTTTTTGCGGCGAGGAGTCTTCTTCTCGCTATCGCAAGCCCCACCGGGGCTTGCTCCCGAGCCCTGCGGCGCTTCGCTTGTAACGCTCGGAGCTCGTTTCGACTCCTGTCACTAAAAAAACAAGGCATCGCAAAAGCGATGCCTTGTTTTTTTGGTCCGAGTGACAGGAGTCGAACCTGCGGCCTCTTGAACCCCATTCAAGCGCGCTACCAATCTGCGCTACACCCGGAAATAGACTGCGAGAGATATTGTACCACGACTTCTCGCAGAATGCAAGTCTTTTTGGCAAGAAAATCGGTGTTTTTACCAATTTGGTTTACAGAGTTGATGGGCACTGTTGGCGGTGATGGAAAAGTAATGGGCGAGGATTTGGTCATAGGTCCAACCATAGTCGTTGGCGTAGATGACCGCGCCGAGTTGGGACAGACCGAGGCCGTGACCGTGGCCGCGAACCGTCAACGTCAATTTGCCGCCGGAGGCGGAGGAGACGGTAAAACTGGCCGAGCGCAGGCTGAGCGCCGCTTGGATGTGACGGCCTTTCAGATAGATTTTTTCACCGCCGCTCATATAGTAAAGATTCGTACGGGAGACGTAGGCGCCGTCCCATTCGGTGGCGTACAGCGGATAATTTCCTGCTTTTTGGTCGTAGTAAATGGTTTCTTCCATATAGTCTTCCACGTCGGCAAGAATACTGTCAAACGAGGCGGTGTAGGTGTCGGTCCACACACTGCCGTATTTGCTCAACAGGGCATCGGTTTCGGGGCTGTAGACCGAGCGAACATAGGGAAGGTCGGCGGTATACACTTTGGCGCAGGAAGACGTGGTGCCGGCGGCGGAAGCGGAATAAAACACGTTGCACAGTTCGGAATAGCCGGAACCGGTCATCAGTTTGATGCCCAACACTTCGCCGACCGCATCGTAGATGCGTTTGTCGTTGGCGTTATTGAGATTGACGTCCTCTCGCATATTGATGGTGAACGTGGCGCCGGAAGAACACACGTAGCAAATACGGGTGTAGGAGACAACGGCGTGGGCTTTCCATGCCTCGGTGGAATTGGTCGCATAGCGAGAACTGCCCAGTTCATATTTCACGTCGGCGGTAATCGCCAGTTGCAGATTGGCTTTAGTGTCACCTTTATACACCTTGCCGGTCGCGGCGTTGACCACCTTGATTTTCTTCATATACGTGGATTCTTTCACCGAACCGGTTTTCAGCGTCGGTGTGTATTCCGGTGTCAGCACCGCTTGTTTTTGCGGCACGGATTGAGACGATGCACCGGAGGTGTTCGGCGTAGTCGCTTTGGTGGGTTTGGCCGTGGTTTTGGCGGCGGTCGCTTTTTTGGTGGTGGCGGCCGAAGTGGGTTTGGCGGTGGTCTTGACGGTGGTTTCTTCCTCCGTTTCGGTCGCGATGGCCGTTTCGGTCGCGGTGGTGGTGGCTGTGCCCGTGGCGGAGGCAGTGGCGGTTGTTCCGGCTATGCCGGTGCGATATTGCGCCACCAATGCATTCCACAAAAGGGTTTCGTCTTTGGAGTTAACCGTGCCGTTTTGGTTCAAATCGGCGGCTTTCACTGCAGTTTCGTCCGTAAGGGCGCCCGCCTTTACAAGCAACAACGCGCGCATATCCGCGCTGTTTAGCACACCGTCGCCGTTTACGTCAAAAGAAGGGGAAGATTCGGCAACAGACGTAAGAGAGAGGAGGGGGCTAAGGGCCAAAAAGCCGGCACAAGCCAGCGCCGCCAGTTGCTTTTTCATCCGCCATTCCTCCTTTTGACATTTTTTTCACAACTTCGACAGTATACCACATTTTTTTCGAAAATGCAAGGGTATGGAGGAACGTGGCCGCGCATATACTACCATAGCCTATTGAGGAAAGGGACGAGACGATGAAAATCATATACAAAACGACACTTGCTTTGTTGCTTTCGTTGGTAATGACGGTGACGGCCGTCGCCGAAACCAAACCGGCGTGGTTGATGGAGACAGAAGCAGGAGAGGATGCCGAGTCGTTGATTACCGCAGCGGATGCGGAAAAATGGAAACAGACGGCGGCAATTCCCGAAGACGTCAGCGGATTGGCGGTCGGCGGAAAGGGCAGTATTTTGGTGGAAATGAACACGGGAACGGTGTTGTTTGCACAAAACGCCGATGCGCCGCTTCCGATTGCATCGGTGACAAAAATTATGACGATGCTTCTTATTATGGAAGCGGTGGACGACGGGCGTTTGGCGCTGACCGACACCGTGACGTGCTCGGAAACGGCGGCTTCTTACGGCGGCTCGCAAATTTGGCTGGAGCCGGGGGAAACGATGACGGTCGACGACCTGATGAAAGCTATTGCGGTGGTGTCCGCCAACGATGCTTGCGCGGCGATGGCAGAGCATTTGGACGGCTCGGTGGAGATGTTTGTCGAGCGAATGAATACGCGTGCAAAGGAATTGGGGATGGAGCACACGGAGTTCCACGACTGTTGTGGGTTGGATGATACAGCGCTTTCTACCGCGCGCGACGTAAGCACGATGGCACGGGAATTGATGAAGCACGAGACGATTACAAAATACACCACCATTTGGATGGATACGTTGCGCGGCGGAGAAAGCTCGCTTGTGAACACCAACAAACTGGTGCGGTTTTACGAAGGGGCAACGGGACTTAAAACCGGCACGACGGCGACAGCAGGACACTGTCTGGCAGGAACGGCAGAACGGAACGGCTTGCGGCTTTGTGCGGTGATTCTCGGTTGTGCTTCCACCGACGAGCGGTTTTCCGGCGTGCGAGCGATGTTGGATTACGGATTTGCTCGCTATGCGCTGTATACGCCGTCGGTAGAGGAGGCAAAACTAACGCCTATTCCCGTGCGGCACGGGACAGAGCCTACGGTTTCACCGGCACGTCCGATTTTGCCGCCGGTGCTTTGCAAAAAGGGCGAAGAAAAGGAAATCACCTGCGAGATGACCTTGAAATCCGAGGTGCAAGCGCCAGTGTCCGAGGACGAGATCCTCGGGCGTGTAACGGTGAAAAACAAGGATAAAACGTTGCAGGTGATAGAGATAAAAGCGACCGCTCCCGTGGCGAAAATGACGCTTTCCACTGCCTTGTGCCGACTTTGGGCTGCGCTTGTGTAAAAAAAAAGAAAAAGTTTCCGTAAATGGTTGCAAACGGAGAGAAAATATTGTAAAATAGAAAGCAAGAAGATAGGACTATTTGCCGAGATGATTCGGTCGATGAGAAAAGGGCGGTGAACACGATGGCCATTTCCCTTGAAACGCAATATACCAAAGGGTTTATCGACGCTGAGGATTGGGAAGCGATCCAGCCTCGTGTGACCGAAGCTCACGAGATTTTGCACAGTCGCCGCGGCGCCGGAAGCGAGTATCTCGGTTGGCTGTCGCTCCCGACGGATTACGACCGCCACGAGTTTGAACGTATTCGCAACGCCGCTCAGCGCATCCGCGAGACGAGCGACGCGTTGATTGTAATCGGCATTGGCGGCTCCTATCTCGGCGCCCGTGCCGCGGTGGAGTTTCTTAAAACCAGTTTCTACAACTCCATTGAAAAAACCACGCCGGATATTTACTTTGTCGGCAACAGTTTGTCGGCGTTTGATATTCAGGAAACGCTCCGTCTTTGCTCCGGCAAGCGCATTTCCATCAACGTCATCTCCAAATCCGGAACGACCGTTGAGCCGGGTATCGCGTTTCGCATTTTCCGGGATTACCTGATTCGTATGGTCGGCCCGGAGGAAGCGCGTAATCGCATTTATGTGACGGCTGACCGCTCCAAAGGGGTGCTGAAAGCCCTGGCGGACCGAGAAGGGTATGAAAGTTTCGTGGTGCCCAACAATATTGGCGGCCGCTTTTCGGTGCTTACGGCGGTGGGACTTTTGCCCATTGCGGTGGCCGGCGGCGATATTGACGCGATTATGGCAGGCGCCGCCACGGCGATGGAAGAACTGTATACCCCGTATCTGTTCCAAAACCCGTGTTATCGGTATGCCGCTTCCCGTCACCTGTTGATGCAAAAAGGCCGCTCGGTGGAACTGCTTGTCAGCGGAGAACCCCGTTGCGTGCAGCTCGGCGAGTGGTGGAAGCAGTTATTTGCCGAAAGCGAGGGTAAAAACGGCAAAGGCCTGTTCCCGACGACCGCGATTTTTACGACCGACTTGCATTCCATCGGCCAGTTTATTCAGCAGGGTACACCGCTTCTGTTCGAAACCGCCGTGATGTTCGATCGTCCGGCCAACTTGCTCGGTGTGGAATTTGCTGCCGACAACTTCGACAGTCTCAACTACCTGTCCGGCAAGACCATCCACGACGTCAACCGTATCGCGCTGATGTCGGCGCTGTTGTCCCACATGGACGGCGGTACACCCAGCTTGCTGTTGACCGTCCCTGCCGCCACGGAAGATCACCTCGGCTATCTCTTCTATTTCTTCGAGAAAGCCTGTGCCATCTCCGCGTATATGCTGGGCATCAACCCGTTTAATCAGCCGGGCGTGGAAGGCTATAAACGCAATATGTTCGCCCTGCTCGGTCGTCCGGGCTTTGAGGCGCGCCGCCGCGATTTGGAACGGCGTATGCGCTGACGTATAAAAGGCAGAATCCGCGTTATGCGGTTTGCAGATAACCAAAAGTGTAGGAGGAAAAACTATGATCACGTTAATTCTGGGTAAAAAGGGCTCCGGCAAAACCAAACGCCTCGTCACCATGTGCGAGGAAGCGACCGTCGCCTCGAAAGGCAACGTTGTCTTTATCGAAAAAGGCGAAACCCTGACCTTTAACCTTAACCACCAGACTCGTTTGGCGGTGGCGGAGGAGTATGGCGTTGCCAACTTCGACGCGCTTTACGGCTTTATCGCCGGTATGTTCGCCGGCAACTACGACATCACCGATGTGTTTGTGGATCAAACGCTGAAAATCGGTGGCGGCGACATGGATGCTTTCGGCGCCTTCATTGAGAAACTGGCCGCTCTCGGAGAGAAAGTAGAGGCGAAAATGGTACTTTCCGTGTCTGCGGACAAAGAAGAAATCCCCGAGAAAGTCCACAGCTATGTGGAAGAGCTGTAATACATATACAGTCAGGAAGTATTGTTATGACAGAGAATACTGCGGCGTTTGCCGCTGAAAATCCGTCAGAAAAGTCCGCTGATGTCGTTCTCCCCGTTAAGGAGGGCGACGTCAGCCTTTTTCCGTCGGGAATTCGAATGGTGGACGGTGTGGCATATGACCGCGCCGCTATCCAAACGCACTTTATCGAACGGGGCGAAGATTACGAAGCGGTCGTGCGCCGCTATCTCGTGCCGGTGTGTAAGCCGGGCGACTTCGTGACCGTGTCGGAAAAGATTGTCTCGATGTGCCAGGACAATACCGTGGAGATGAAAGATGTGAAAGTGGGCTTTTGGGCGAAGTTCTTGTCCAAATTCGCCACCAGTAACGACCACGGCATCGCGATGGACGAGCCGTATAAATTGCAGTTGGCTATCGATATGAAAGGCCTGCCGCTCATTTTGTGGGCGTGCGTGTGCCATGCGGTGGCGCGGCTGTTCGGCAAACGGGGCGTGTTTTATAAGATCGTCGGCCAGGACGTGGCAGGCATCGACGGATTTTACAGTCATTCTTCGTTCGAAATTTATCACACCTTGGCGGTGCTGTTGCCGAAAGATCCCGTGGGCGTGTGCAAACAGATTGAGGAGGCCACCGGTGTGGCCACCACGATCGTAGATGCCAACGACCTCAACGTGGAAATCCTTGGCAAATCCCCGTCGCTCGAAAAATATACCGACGAGTTTTTGGCGGAATGTATCCGCGACAACCCTGCCGGACAAGACGATCAGCATACGCCGTTCGTCCGCGTCCGTAAAGTCGAAAGCGAGGCATAAGGGTGCGCAGTTTGTTTGAAACCCACTTCCACACCGCCGAAACCAGCGTTTGCGGTTCGGTGCCGGCGGCGGAAGGTGTGCGTGCCTATAAAGAGCAGGGCTACGACGGCATCGTTGTGACCGACCACTATTGGTACGGCTTTTTCGACGGCATTTCCGGTGATTGGAAAACGAAAGCCGAGGCGTGGCTTTCCGGCTATCGCGTGGCGAAGGCGGAAGGCGAACGCGTGGGGCTGACGGTGCTTCTCGGAATGGAGTGGCGTTGCCGCGACTCGTCGGAGGATTATCTTGTGTACGGGTTTTCCGAACAGGATGTCTTTGACCTGCCCGAATTGCCGGATTTAAGCCCGAAAGCGTTTTGCGAATTAGCGCATAAACGTGGGTGGATGGTGTTCCAAGCCCACCCGTTCCGACCGCATTTAAAACGGCTCGATCCGGCGCTTTTAGACGGCATCGAGGTGTATAACGGAAACCCCCGTCACCAGTCTCGCAACGAAGTTGCCGAGGCGTTTGCCAAACAAAACGGGCTTACGATGCTCTCCGGCTCGGATTTTCACGAGTGGGAGGACTTGGCGCGCGGCGGTGTGTTTTTGAAAAGCGAGATTGGCACGGTTGACGATTTTACGGCGGCGCTTCGTGAGGGATCGCCTGCGCGAGTGGAAACTCCGTAAAAAAATCCGACAAAAACACAAGAAAGTGTTGACAAACCGATAAAGTATAGTATATAATATTCTCCGTGTTTGAGAGCCATGCGCCTTGGCCTGCGGAAAAAGGAGGTCAAATCGTATGAAATGGGATGTGCGTTCCGTGTTTACGGGCGCCGCGCCTCACCTGCTCATCGAGGACAAGTTGGACTTTTCCGACTTTGAGTTCCAGGGCAGCAACCCGTTCAAAGAACCGGTTTCGGTTCACGGAACGGTGGACGGTGCAGGAAGCGTCGTATTGCTCCGCGCCGATGTGTCCTACCGGATGGACGGCGTGTGCGACCGGTGCCTCGCTCCTACGGTTTACGAAAGTTCGTTTTCTATCGAACGGGTGCTGGTGACCTCAACCGAAAACGAAAGCGACGACCTCGTCGTTGTGGACCAGTTTATGCTGGATCTTGACGACCTGGTAAGCGCGGAGATTTGGATGGAATTGCCGACCAAAACTCTGTGTCGCGAGGATTGTCGAGGATTGTGTCCCTCCTGTGGGCAAAACCTCAACGAGGGACAATGCGGGTGTTCCGGCAAATCGATTGACCCGCGTCTGGCGGCCTTGGCGGATTGCCTCGACTGACAGATTGATACATATGGCAAAATCTACAAGGAGGTGCTGACATGGCGGTACCGGCGAGAAAAAGCTCGAAAGCAAGACGTGACAAACGTCGCAATAACGTGTGGAAAATGGATGCTCCGGCTCTGATGAAGTGCCCGAACTGCGGCGAATACAAACGCGCGCATCGACTTTGCCCCAGTTGCGGTTATTACAACGGCAAACAGGTTGTCAAAATCGAGGAAAAATAATCCACGCAAAACGGGGAGGAGTATGCAAATATTCCTCCCTTTATTTTTGAAATGAAGCGAGAGGGAGGTGTGGTCGTGTCTGTTGTGATTTCCGGGGTGGAGCCGAAAAGCCCCGCGGCGAAAAAACGTATTCATCCGGGGGACGAATTGCTGTCCGTCAACGGTCACGACATCGCCGATGTTCTCGATTATCGGTTTTATATTACCGACGAACGCTTGACGCTCTCGGTTAAAACCCCGAAAAAGGTGCGCGAAGTGAAACTGCATCTTTCCGAAGGGGAGGAACCGGGACTTTTGTTCGATACGTATCTTATGGACAAGCAGCGCTCCTGCCGCAACAATTGCATTTTCTGCTTTATTGACCAGTTGCCGAAGGGAATGCGCGAAACTTTGTATTTTAAGGATGATGACAGCCGCCTTTCCTTTTTGTTCGGCAACTACGTCACGCTGACAAACCTCACCGAGCACGAAATCGAACGGATTATTGCGATGCATATCAGCCCCGTGAACGTTTCGGTGCATACGACCGATCCGGAATTGCGGTGTAAGATGATGAACAACCGCTTTGCCGGAGAAAGCCTTTCCACTTTACGCCGCTTTGCGGATGCAGGACTTTCGCTCAACGTGCAGCTGGTGCTGGTGCCCGGTTATAACGATAAAGAGAGCCTTTCCAAAACCTTGGAAGACCTCGTTTCCTATCGTCCGGCACTGCAAAGCGTGGCGGCGGTGCCGGTGGGACCCACAAAGCACAGAGAAGGGCTTACCCCTTTACGGCTGTTTACCGCCGAAGAAGCCGCCGACACCATCGACCGCATCGAAAAAATGGCCGATCGGATGGAACAAGAGTGCGGTGACCGTCTGTTTTATGCTTCGGACGAGTGGTATGCGCTCGCGAAACGTCCGCTTCCGCCTCTCGACAAGTACGGTGAGTTGCATCAGCTCGAAAACGGTGTCGGGATGAGCGCTTTATTTAAGGATGAATTTTTGTCCGCGCTTTCGGATGTTCAAACCGCCGCGCCGACGGGTAAAAAAACGGTGGCGACCGGTGTGTTGGCCGCGTCGCTTATCGAAGACTGTGTGGCGGCGGCAAAAGCAAAATTTCCGTCGCTTGACGTACAAGTCAAACCCATCCGCAACGACTTTTTCGGCGAAAGCATTACCGTTTCCGGCCTTGTGACCGGCGGCGACCTCATCGCACAACTCAAAGGCACGTGCGGCGATACGCTGCTTATTCCTTGTTCGATGTTGCGGCACGAGGGCGATTTGTTTTTGGACGACGTGTCGGTGGAGGACGTGAAAGCCGCTTTGCAAGCGGAATTGCGCGTGACCGACGGTTCGGGAGAAGGTTTTTTGGCCGCGCTTTTGGCGTGATTTTCAGAAAGGAAGGTGGAGCATATGGCAAAACCCATTGTGGCGGTGGTTGGCCGCCCGAACGTGGGCAAATCCACCCTGTTTAATAAACTCATCGGTCAGCGCTTGGCGATTGTTAAAGATACGCCCGGCGTTACCCGTGACCGCATTTTTGCGCCTTGCGAGTGGGGCGGACGGCAGTTTTTGCTTGCCGACACCGGCGGTATCGAGCCGCGCACCGACGATATGATGCTCTCGAAAATGCGTGAGCAGGCGCAACTCGCAATTGACCAAGCGGACGTCATCGTGTTGGTGACGGACGTGCGCTCCGGTGTCACAGCCAACGATGCGGACGTGGCGTCGATGCTGCAAAAAAGCGGCAAACCGATTGTCCTTTGTGTCAACAAATGCGACACGCTGGGGGCGCCGTCGGCGGATTTTTATGAGTTTTATAATTTAGGCCTCGGCGATCCGATTGCCGTGTCCTCTGTCCACGGCCACGGCACCGGCGACTTGCTCGATGCGGTGGTGGAACATTTTCCGCCGGAAGAGGAGGAGTCGGACAGCGAGGATGAGCCGATTCGCGTGGCGGTTATCGGCAAACCGAATGCCGGTAAAAGCTCGCTCGTCAACAAAATCGTGGGCTTTGACCGCAGTATTGTGTCGGATATGGCCGGCACCACGCGCGATGCGCTCGACACGCCGGTTTCCAACGAACACGGCGACTTTATCTTTATTGATACCGCCGGACTTCGCCGCCAGAGCAAGGTGGATTCCGACGTAGAAAAATACAGTATTCTCCGCGCCCAAATGGCGATTGAACGCGCCGACGTGTGTGTGATTATGATTGACGGTGTGGAGGGCTTTACCGAGCAGGACAGCAAAGTCGCGGGCCTTGCCCACGAAGCTGGCAAAGCGTGCATTATTGCGGTGAACAAATGGGATGCGGTGGAAAAAGACACGCACACCATGGACCAAATGCGCAAGAAACTGGAAAATGATTTCAGTTTTATGGCGTATGCGCCGTTTATCTTTATCTCTGCCAAAACCGGTCAGCGGCTCGACCGCTTGTTTGACCTTATCAAATACGTCCGCGAGCAGAATACGATGCGCATTTCCACCGGTATGCTCAACGACGTCTTGGCGGATGCAACCGCGCGCGTCCAGCCGCCGACAGACAAGGGCCGTCGGCTTCGCATTTACTATATGACGCAGGCTTCGACCAAACCGCCTACGTTTGTGTGCTTTGTCAACCGCGCGGATTTGTTTCACTATTCCTATCAGCGGTATATCGAAAACCGCATCCGCGAAACCTTCGGGCTTGAGGGAACACCGGTGAGACTGATTATTCGCGAAAAAGGTGAAAATGCCTCTGCAACACGTGCCTAACCTAACGAAAAGAGGAGAATTGTATGGCCGCGAAAACTGAAAAACAACGTCGTGCCGATCGTGCGGCCTCTCGCCGTCGTCGCCGGAAACAGAATTTTATCACCTTTTTGGTGATTGTGGGACTTGGTTTCGTGTTGGTTTTACTTTTGATGCATAGTTGCGGCAAAAACGCCGCTTCGCAAGAGACCACAACGTCGACGGGCGTGGCAACAAGTACTGCGCCGTCGCCGCAAACGACGATTTCCGCTACCACGGAACCGACGCAACCTGCTCATGAGATTACCGAGGAGGACGGGTTTACCTATGTGGACGGCGTGCTCCTGGTCAACAAATCCTATGCGATTCCTGCCGACTATAATCCCGGTGGGTTGACGGACGAATGTTCCGCCGCTTTCTACGAGATGCAGGCGGCGGCCGAGGCGGACGGTGTGTCGCTTTGGATTCAATCCGGCTTCCGCTCGTACGAAGACCAAACGGATATTTATGATAGGTATGTTTATAATTACGGACAGGAAGAGTCTGACCGCTTTTCCGCCCGTCCCGGCCACTCGGAACACCAAACGGGATTGGCGATTGATCTAAACGACGTGTCCGATACGTTTGGTGACACGCCGGAAGGACAATGGGTGGACGAGCATTGCGCAGAATACGGGTTTATTCTCCGTTATCCCGATGGAAAAGAAGAGCAGACCGGTTATCAGTATGAGCCGTGGCACGTGCGCTATGTGGGCACGGAAATGGCGCAGGCGATTACCGAAAGTGGGCTGTGTTTAGAGGAATATTTCGGTATTTCCTCGGAATATGAGGAGTAAGAGGGTATGGGTTTCTTTTCTCGACGTCGCGAACAGGCGGCAGAATCGGAATTACAGCAAAAACTCAACGGCCGTGCTATCCGTTATGCCGCCAGACGGCAATTGGACGAAAACGGCAACCCCGTGGAAGTGATTTTGGGTAAAAACGGCGCCATCAATGTGAAAAACGGTGTGATTGTGGTGATGTGCAACGCCAAAGAGGTGTTTCGCTGTCCGTTGGAGACGGCGGAATGCAGTGAACTGATGAGCCTGGGCGGTGCGGTCATCAAAGGCGAAAATACCGTGACCGGCGAGCCGGAAACGGTGGTCGCTTACTATACGAAATTTTGAAAAAAGGCGGCGTTGCCGCCTTTTTTGCAAAGGAGTGGAGCAAATGGAAAAGAAAATCACCGTTATCGGCGGCGGCCTTGCAGGATGCGAAGCCGCGTATGCGGCGGCAGAACGCGGCGTTGCGGTGACACTTTATGAGATGAAACCTATCCGCCGCAGTCCGGCGCACAAAACGGATTTGCTGGCAGAACTCGTCTGTTCCAACTCCTTAAAAGCCCGTCGTATCGACAGTGCCGCCGGGCTTTTGAAAGAAGAGATGCGGCGATTAGGCTCGGTTTGCCTTAAAGGAGCGGACCAAGCCGCGGTTGCCGCCGGCGGAGCGTTGGCGGTAGACCGTGACGTGTTTTCCAAAGCCATTACCGAGGCGATTGAAAATCATCCGCTGATTACCGTTTGCCGCGAAGAAGTAAAAACCATTCCCGAAGACGGTGTCGTGGTGGTGGCTTCCGGTCCGCTTACCTCGGAGACACTTGCCGCCGATATCGAGCGGTTGTGCGGCTCAGAGGGGCTTCATTTTTACGATGCCGCCGCGCCCATCGTGACCGCCGAAAGCGTGGATGAAAACTGTTCGTTTTGCGCCTCGCGTTATGGCAAAGATGCCGCCGAGGGTGCCGAGGGCGATTACCTTAACTGTCCGCTCAACAAAGAGGAATACGAGGCGTTCCATAAAGCCCTCGTCGAGGCGGAAGTTGCGCCGGTGCACGGGTTTGACAAAGCCGATCCGTCGGTGTACGAGGGGTGTATGCCCATCGAGGTGCTCGCAAAACGGGGGAGCGATTCGATTCGTTTCGGCCCGATGAAACCGGTCGGACTGCGCGATCCGCGAACGGGACACCGTCCGTGGGCGGTGGTGCAGCTGCGCGCCGAAAACCGCGAGCGGACACTCTATAATTTGGTGGGATTTCAGACGAACCTTAAATTCCCCGAGCAAAAACGAGTGTTCGGAATGATTCCGGCGCTCAAAAACGCGGAGTTTATGCGCTACGGCGTGATGCACCGCAACACGTTCTTAAACTCACCGCAATTATTGGACAGCACGTTTGCATTCCGCGCCCGTCCCACGCTGTTTTTCGCCGGACAGATGACCGGCGTGGAAGGGTATATGGAATCGGCGGCATCCGGCATTTTGGCAGGTATCAATGCGGTGAAAACGCTGAAAGGCGAGCCGCTTGTGACGTTGCCGCAAACCACGATGATGGGCGCGCTGTTCGCCTATATTGCCACCGAAAACAAGGATTTTCAGCCGATGGGCGCGAATTTCGGCGTGATTCCGCCGCTTTCCGAGCATATCCGCGATAAACGCGAGCGGTATGCGGCACTCGCCGAACGAGCGTTGGCGGATTTGGAAAAGATGAAGATTTGAAAAGCAGCCGTCTCGGGACGGCTGCTTTTGTTTTTTTGGTACACAACCTCTGGCGGCATTGTAGAGGTCATTTACGAATGACACCCTCGCGGTCGGTGTGAAAAACAAAAAATGGGGCGATTCGTGAATCGCCCCTACAATACCGATGCCCATTTTTGCGAAATCCCGCAAAGTGTCGTCGAGGACGCCAGCCCCTACATACAACATTCAAATGATTGCATAGAGAAAAAAGAAAAACTTTACATTTCCATATATATAGGGTATAATATATCAGTTAAGTATTTTTGAAGAAAGGGGGAGCGGCGGTGAAAGTGAACCAACTGAAATGGGGAGCGGCGTTGTCCTATTTGTCGCTGATTTTGGGAACCATCGTGTCGCTCCTGTATACGCCGGTTATGCTCGATCGCCTCGGTGACAGCGAATACGGTGTTTACAATTTGGCGCTTCCCCTTGTCGCTTACCTCAACCTTTTAAGTTTCGGTCTCGGCAGCGCCTATACGCGCTATTACTCCCGTTTCAAAGCCAACGATGACCACGCAGGAATGGCAAAACTCAACGGAATGTTTTTAACGACCTACACCGTTTTGGGTGTGGTGGTATTGGGAATCGGTTTGCTCGTTTCCGCCAATGCACCGCTGGTGTTCGGCAACAAGTTGACACCGGACGAATTGGCACTTGCCGGAAAACTGATGGTGATTCTGTCGTTTAACGCGGCGGTGTCGTTCCCGTTGAGCGTGTTCGAGTCGCACGTAATGATTAACGAGCGGTACGTGTTCCAAAAAATCGTGGCGATGCTCAAAACCGTGGTCAATCCGCTGGTGATGATTCCGTTGCTTTTGATGGGCTTCCGCTCGAGAACCATGGTGCTGTTGTCGCTGATTTTCACGCTGATTTCCGGCGTGCTGAATATCTACTATTGTGTGACCAAACTGAAAATGCCGGTCAACTTCAAAGTGTTCGACTGGAAACTCATGCGCGAAATGCTCGGGTTTACCTCCTACGTCTTTATCGGCATCGTGGTCGATCAGCTTAACTGGAGTATCGACCGCTTACTGCTCGGTTGGCTTCACGGCACGTCCGCCGTTACGGTGTACGTGCAGGCATCGCAACTCAATATTTACTATCTTTCCTTGGCTACCGCGTTTTCCGGTGTTCTTACTCCGCGTGTACACCGCATTGTGGCATCCGGCGGAGACGATAAACAGTTGTCCGATTTGTTTACAAAGACCGGTCGGTTGCAGTTTATCCTGATGTCCCTTGTGATGCTCGGCTTTGTCGCGGTGGGCCGGCCGTTCGTTGTGCTGTGGTCCGGCGGCGGAGCGCGGTTTAACGTCTCATACTATATCGGACTCATTTTGTTCGCGTCAACGCTTATTCCTGCCATCCAAAGCGTGGGGATTGAGGTGCAACGCGCCAAGAATATGCACAAATTCCGTTCGCTCGTCTATCTCGGCGTGGCGGTGGGTAACGTATTTTTAAGTATTCCGCTGACCAAAATGTGGGGCGGCTTCGGTGCGGCGCTCGGCACACTGATTTCCATCCTCGTCGGCAACGTGATGCTGATGAACTGGTATTACCATAAAAAGATCGGGTTGGATATTCCCGGCTTTTGGAAAGAAATCGGCAAAATGTTACCTTCGCTTTTGCTTCCGACGGCGGTGGCGGCGGTGATTGCCGTGTTCGTGCCGCAATCGCTGTGGGGTGTGCTGATTGGAGGCATCCTTGTGGTTGCCGTGTTTATCCCGTGTATGTGGGCTTTCGGAATGAATGAGTACGAACGTGGACTGGTGCGTGAGCCGATGTCGAAAGTGCTGCGCCGTTTCAAAAAGGAGGAGAACCGTGAGTAAATTAAAAACCTTTATTCTTCGTCTTAAACATTTGAGCTTCAAGCGCTGGTTTATGCATATTCGTCAAGTCAGCGAAGAAACCGGCGGCAATAAACTGTATATTGCACTGGATATGCTGTGGTGTATCGCGCGGTATGGAATCGGATATCTCGACTATCACTCGTTCGGCTTCTATAAGAAACCGAAATCGAAACGGCTGACCTATCTGACTATGAACGACAGCCAGCGTATTACGCTGTATCTTAACAATCGGGACTACTACTACGTGTTCGACGACAAGACCGTTTTTGACAAACGGTTTGAAAAATATCTTCACCGCCGTTACGTTGACCTGCGCGAGGGCGATGCGGCGACGTTGCGCGATTTTTGTGAAGAAACGAGCACGTTCTTCGCCAAAGCTACCGAAAAATGCGGCGGTGAGGGGATTCGTCGAATTGAAGTGTCGCCGGATACCGATTTTGAGGCGCTGTATGCGGAACTGATGGAGGGCGGCCAATATTTGATTGAAGATCCGATTCAGCAGCACCCGAAAATGAGCGAATTGTGCCCGACTTCCATCAACACCGTGCGTATCGTGACGGTGCGGATGGACGACGTCGCGCACTTTATGTACGCGCTTGTGCGGATGGGCAACGGCGGTTGTGTGGACAACGTTTCGAGCGGCGGTATGTATACGAGTGTCGGGGAAGACGGTAAACTGTCCCGTCCGGCGTTTTGCGACAAAACGGGGCTTTATTATGACGAGCATCCCTTAACGCATACGGTGTTCAACGGCTTTGAAATCCCATTCTTCAAAGAAGCGGTGGAACTGTGCAAAGAAGCTGCGTTCGTTGAGCCGCATATGCGCTACGTCGGTTGGGACGTGGCGATTACACCTGACGGTCCGGTGTTTGTGGAGGGCAACAACCTGCCCGGTTACGATATGTGCCAAAACGCCCGTCATCGCGACGAGGGTATCTTGCCGCGATTCGAGGAAGTGCTGGGCACCAAAATTCGCGATTTGAAATAACGGCCCGAAGCCGCCAATTTGTGGAAGGAGGAGAGTAATGTGGGGAAAACAAAACGTCGGCTGCCTGTTCGCCTAAAAGGGAAT
This sequence comes from Acutalibacteraceae bacterium, assembly GCA_045598065.1. Taxonomy (GTDB): domain Bacteria; phylum Bacillota; class Clostridia; order Oscillospirales; family Acutalibacteraceae; genus RGIG426. The sequence continues at coordinate 2,974 of JAZLLJ010000068.1, read as the reverse complement.
TATGCGTTTTTGTCCTTTGGACTGGTTTTCGTGCTGGCGCTGGTGATGTTTTTGCCGTTTATTTTGACTACCCACGGCTATTTTACCTACTACGGCGACTTTAACGCTCAACAGATTTCCTTTTACCGTATGGCACATGATGCGGTGCGTGCCGGTGAATGGGCATGGAACTGGAATACCGATCTCGGTGTCAACTTTATCGGCTCCTACAGTTTTTATCTTCTCGGAAGTCCGTTCTTTTGGCTGACCATTCCGTTCCCCTCCGCGGCTGTGCCATATATGATGGCGCCGCTCTTGGTTCTTAAAATGGCGTGTATGGCGCTCGGGGCGCATCTGTATCTCCGGCGCTTTGTTAAAGAGGAATACGCCGTGCTGGGCGCGATGTTGTATGCCTTTTCCGGCTTTTCGATTTATAACATTTTCTTCAACCATTTCCACGAGGCAATGGTGTACCTGCCGTTTATTCTGTTGGGGCTCGAACGAAATCTCAAAGACGGCAAACGGGGGATGTTCGGGTTTTTCCTCTTCCTGTCCGCCCTCAACAACTACTACTTTTTCATTGGCCAAGCGATCTTCCTGTTGATGTATTTCGGTATTCGCACCTGGTCGGGAGAATGGCAACTCAACGCCAAAAAAGTGGTTGGTGTGTTCTTGGAAGCGGCGCTCGGAACGATGATGGCAGGTATTTTCCTGCTGCCGTCTTTTTTTGCCGTTATCCAAAACAACCGCACCGATAATTTGGTAGCAGGATGGGACGCTTTGTACTATAACAAACCGCAGCGGCTGTGGGATATTCTCCATAGTTTCTTCTTCCCACCGGACATTCCCGCACGTCCCAACTTCTTCCCGGATGCGGACAACAAATGGGCATCGATGTCCGCGTGGTTGCCGATGGTGGGCGCTACCGGTGCGATTGCATATTTCCAGTCGCGGACGCATAAAGACTGGCTCCATCGTCTGCTGATTGTGTTGACGGTGTGTGCGGTCATTCCGTTTTTTAACGCTATGTTTCAGTTGTTCAATTCCCAATACTACGCCCGTTGGTATTATATTTTCACACTGATGCTGATTGTGGCGACGGTGACGGCTTTGGAGGATTCCGAGCCGCCGGAAGAGGGGATTTCCGCAAACGTTCATTGGGGACGCGCCTTCGGTTGGAGTGCCGGTATCATTGTGTTTTTCACCGTGATGGTGGGAATTATTCCCGATTCCTGGAAACCGGAGAACGGAGAATTCGTCTTCGGACGGGAAGAAACAGAGGATTTGTTTTGGGCGTACGTCGCGGTGGCACTGATTGGACTTGTGGCTTTTGCGGTGTTGCTGTTTCTTCGTAAGCGGTCGCATAAATCCTTTTTCCGCTGGACGGCGCTGGCCCTTTCGATTTTGTCTCTCGGGTACAGTTGGATTATGCTGGGACAGGGCCACGGCACATCGGTGTACGTGCCGGAATTTGTCGTACAGCGTGCCATTGAGGGAATCGACAAGGTGGATTTTCCCACCGATACGACCGGCGAGTTTGTGCGCATGGATTCTCCTGCTTGCCTCGACAATTTGGGCATTTACTGGGAACGCCCGTGTATCAACGCGTTTCACAGCGTGGTGCCCGGCTCTATTCAGGAATTTTACGGCACCATCGGCGTTACCCGTTCGGTGGGAAGCCGGCCGGAAGTCAGCCACTATGCCTTGCGGTCGCTGACGTCGGTGAAATACGTGGTGGACTACTCGAACAAAGAGGAGCCGACGTACGAAAAAGATTCCGATAAATACTTTATGGATTCCACAAACGGTAAAACCAAGATGGACGGGTATCATTACGTCGGGATGACCAACGGATTTTTCCTGTTTGAAAACGAAAATTACGTGCCGATGGGCTTTACCTACCAAAACTTCGTAACACGCAGCGAGTACGAAAGCCTGCCTACCGAAAATCGCGAGTTGTTGTTGCTTCGGGCACTTGTGGTAGAAGATGAAGATGCCGCCGCTATCGGTTCGGTGCTGAATCATTTGGATATCGACACCCAGTCGTATTCCTACGCTTGGTATGAAATAGACTGTAAAAACCGTCGGGACAGCGCAAGCAAAGATTTCGCCACGACCAAAACCGGCTTTACCGCTTCGACCACGCTTGCGGCGCCGAACTATCTGTTTTTCAGTGTGCCCTACGAAAAGGGCTGGTCGGCGACGGTCAACGGCAAAGAGGCCGAGATTCTCAAGGCGGATGTCGGGTTTATGGCAGTGAAATGTCCGGCAGGCGAGGCCAAAGTGGAATTCACCTATAAAGCGCCCGGTCTCACAGCCGGAGCGTTGTTTACGCTTGGCGGTGGGGCGGCATTTGTGCTGTACGTTTTGTTCTGGGGCAAAATCCCCGAACCGAAACGCCGCGAAAAGGCCAAAAAACGCAAACAAGGGGATTTTTCGAAACCCCTTTACAATGAAGACGATGTGTGATATACTATACCGCGTAAAAACGATAGGAGGAACTTGTAATGGCTGAAAAGAAAGAAACTGCCGCGAAAAAGCCGGCGGAAAAATCTCCGTTTTTGCTGTATAAAGGGCGCCCGCTGGTGCGCTCCGGCGATACGCTGTACTACGGAAAAATGAACGAGGACTACGTGGTGATGCTCCAAATCCTCTCTAAGACCGAGAAACACGGGATGACCGTGGCGGACAAAGTGAAGGTGCAGGTTATTGCCACCGATCCTGAAATCAGCATGAAAAACCGCATTGTCAAAACCAGTGACAAAGTCGGTCTTTACAACGCGATGGATATCGGCGCCATTTGGCTCGACCGTGCGCTCGCCGGCAAATTGTCGTAAAGAAAAGAAAAAGAGCCGTCCAAGGCCGGGAGTTCTTAAGGAATGTGTTGTTTCTCGCCTGAAAATTCCCGTCTGCATTGTTTCAAAAGCCCGTGAGGCGTCAGCCTTACGAGCTTTTTCAACTTCCCAGAACGAAAATTTTTATCGGCTACGAAACC
>JAZLLJ010000067.1:0-5658 GCA_045598065.1 Acutalibacteraceae bacterium | reverse complement strand
TATGTATTCTCGCACAAAACCGATCACCTCGCTCGGCACGGTGGCTTCCGGTTGGACAACGCAGACCACGAACGGCTACGAATACACCGTGAATCCGGGCGCACCGATTTATACCGAGACGGCAACGGCGGCGTCCAATGTGGAGCATATCTATCGCGGCGCGTCGCCTGCGGCCGATCAGCCGGCTTACCTTGCGACCTATGCAAGCGGTAAAGCGAACTCCTTCGCCATCTACCACGTGAACGGCAACACCCTGTCGGTGGATGCTTGCTACGTGAACGATGACGGCAGTAATCTCCAGTATTACGACAAGTTCGGTATCATCAAAGCATCCTAATATCCTAACGAGAAAAAGAGCAGGGAAATCCTGCTCTTTTTTCTTGCATTTTTTCATAAAATATGGTATACTTTTTCTTGAATTGGGAAGTTTTTTCAGAAAATTTCCGTTCGGATGTAATTTTTTTGAAAAACGTGGGGTATTGTGTATGAACCCCAAAAAATAAACGAGGAGTGTTGAACAATGGGAAAAATAGTGAAACCGTATAAATACGACGACGTTTCTTTTTTGTCGATCCAGCAAAATTTGCTTGATACGATTGCGCAATTTAAGGGCAGAGAGAACAGCTTTAACGCTATTGTGGATGCTGAGGTTGTGGAATGGCTCGGCAAATACGAGAATAACGACGCGATTTGCGCGGATCTTCAAAAATTTGTAAAAGGTCTTCCTCTCGGTGATAGCCGCGAGGACGGTGAGCGTCGCGGTGATTTGCAACGTTTCGTTGAAGCGGCGATGGAACTTCGCAAAACGATTACAGAGATGAAAGCTGCCGATCCGGAAGAAACTCGCCAGAAAAACCTGAAATTCATCGGGGACACCTTGGACGTATTGCGCGGAGATGCAGAACATCCCGGTCTTGCCGAAACCTTGGCGGAGTATCACAAAGCCACCGGTTTCCGCTATGCCGACAGCAAGGAGTTCAAACTGCTGAACTTGTTGGCCGGTCAGGTGGATGAGTGCGTGGGTTGGTTTGAGTATACCGCGCTCCGTCAGTTGGACGACGATATTCCGGAGCGCGTTCGGATGCAAAACGAGTGTATTGAGGGTATTCCGAAGTACAACAAAGAGGCTGAGGATTTTGTCATTCACGCGATGAATGTTTTGAACTTGCAAGAGAATTCCATCGACGGTTATTATTACAAACAACAGGTGAAAGCCGAAGTTGCGCAGCATAGAGTGAAACAGGCGGAGTCGGAAATTAAGCGGCTGGATGCGCTCTTTGACCAAAAAGCGCAAGAGATTGCCGCGCTGGAAGAAGACTTGGGAAAAGAAAACGAATTGGAGTCTGCTTTCAAAGAGGATGTTGCCTTAAAGAAAGAGATGTTCGATGAACGCGTAGCGCAGATGGACGAAAACTACGTGCCGAAAATCCCGACGGCGATTGATCTGAACAATCAGGAAAAAGAGCGCCTTATTAAAGAGCTGCAAGACAAAGAGGCTGAGGTCAAGACGCTTTGGGAGAACTACGAAAACGCGCTCCACGAGCTCAACAACAAGTCGCAGAATTTTGACCAAGATATTGACCGCGAACAGTACGGCAAAAACGGTGTCAATATTAACAATCCGAACTTTACCAATGAACAGTTGGCAAACGTTCCGAAGATTCGCGAAGCTGAACAACGGATGAAACACCTTAACACGAAAGAGACCATTCTGAACGGTCAGGTGTCGTTTACCGAAGAGCAGACCGATGCCCTCATCGAGGCGTTGCGTACCGAAAAAGATACAGATATTGAAAAACTGTCTTCTTTCAAGAATGGTATGATGCTTTCCGGCTACTATGGTGTTTTGAAAGAATACGCCAAAGCATACGACGTGCGCCATGAAGGCGAGCCGCCGGTGGAGATTAAAGGTAAAGACTTTTTCTCGTATGCGCGTATGCGCTCGGTGGGTATCAAGGCGGCGATTGATTTGCTGAACAGCACCATCCAGACGAACAAAAAGGTCGCAGTGCTGCCGCTTTCCGTGGCGCTTCGCAACGGTGCCGGCGAGTTGGAGAGTTCTCTCAACCACTTTGTCAACGACAACAAGCCTTTGGCCAACGCGGTGCGATTGCAAGAGGAAAAAGAGAAGTTTATCCAAAAGCAAACCGAAACCATCAAAGAACATAAGGAAAAATACGACAAGAGCGTTTTGGAACGTACTCGGATGCATGCGAGAAATAGTAACGCTTTGAAAGAACTTGCTTTTACCAATTACGACGAGAGCAAGAAAACGCCCGAGCAGATTAAAGCGGAAAAAGAAGAAGCGCGGAAGATTGCCGAAAACGAGTATAAGGAAGCGCAAACCAAGTACGCGGAGTATCAGAAACGCGTCGAAGGTCTTAAAGCGAAACTGGATGCTGCTACGAAAGAAAAAGCGGCGTTGCCGGCTGAAAAGGACAAGTGGGAGCGGAAGTTAGATGCGCTGAAAGCCGATCAAAAATTCCAAGCCGCGGAGTTCGAGAAAATGGAGAAGGACATTGCGTCTCTTCGCCAACAGAAAACGGCGATTTCCGAAAAAATCGAAACTCTGTATAAAACTAAAGAAGTTCACGGCCAAAAAGACGGTCGTATGGAATATGCCGCGGAGAAGATCAACTTCTTCCTGAAACACGCGGAAGACGGCAACCCGGAAAAATCTCCCGGTAAACGCGAACATACGAATGGTTCCCATTACAAGGCGCTGGAAAAAGAATTGACCACGCTTTCCGAAGATTTGAAAAAAGGCGGAATGACCAACAATGACTTGGCAAAACGTCTGCAAACGCTTCGCGACGTGGCGGATTCCTACTTGGAGGCGCGTTCTCATGACTTCTGGCCGAAAGTGACCGGCGGTTCGCAGTTCCGTCACAACCGTTTGGCGTTTGCAACAGCGATTTGCGGTTTCTGCCAAACGTGGCAGAGCCACCTGCTCCGGGATATGGCACAAACCAACAAAGAGGCGGAAGAAAAACTGGCTCTCAACAAAAAAGAGGAACTGTTGCCTGAACCGCTGTTCGAAAACTTCGGCAAGTTCCATTATGGCAACGAAAAGAGCGAGGATCAGTACACCGTTGTCGATGACAATTTGGAATTGGATTTGAAGAATTTCCAACATTTCAAGACCGATGATGAAATTGAAAAAGAGCGTCAAGCGATCGAGTTTTCCAAGGCGCACGACAAAGAACAGGAACTGAATCCCAGCGTGTGGGATCGTGATACCGACCTTGATATCGAGCAACACGCCAATGATCCGAAAGTTCCGCAAAATATCGACGACAACTACGTGGTCAAAGAGGGCAACAACCGACAGGACGCCCTTGACGCACCGGCGGATGACGATACGGAGTCCGTTTATACGAAATTTGAAGACCAGTATTTCGAAGCAGAGGACGACCGCTCGATCGAAATCAACAATCCGAGCATCTAATGCAAAAGCACCCGATAAACGTGTTTTATCGGGTGCTTTTTTACTTGCATTTTGTTGATGGTTGTGCTAAAATAATACGTTAGAGGGAGTGGTGCTTTTTGAAAAAATATATACGTATGGCGGCGCTTCTTCTCAGCGTTGTTTTTTGCGTGACGGCGCTTCCGCTTTTTGCTTCGGCGGAGGAAAGCGTGCCGGTTCGCGGCGACTGCAACGACGACGATACGGTGAATATGAAAGACGTGTTGGTTTTGCGGCAGTATCTTGTGGGAACGGTGACAGAATTCCCACCCCACGACTGTTTCGGTGTGAATCGCGCCACGGTGCGCGGTGATGCCAATGCAGACGGCGCGGTGAATATGAAAGACGTGCTGACGTTGCGCAAATTCGTGGCGGGACTGATTGACGAACTGCCGCTTTGCTCTTGCCAAGAAGAACCGGCGCTGCACACGGTGACGGTTCTCGGCGGATTTTCCAATGTGGACGAAGCGATGCCCGGCGAAACGGTATTTTTGACCGCCGGTTTGCCGGAAAAGGGAATGGAGTTCGACTGCTTTGTTTGCGATGGCGGAAATCTCTCCTTTGACGATGCAAACAGCGAATTGGCCACCTTTGTGATGCCAAACGAAAACGTGACGGTGCGCGCCACCTATAAAGCCATCGTCTACACGGTTTTTGTGACTGACGGCGTGGCAGACAACGCCCACCCGAATCCCGGTGACACCGTTACGGTGAATGCCAACGCGCCGCATTCAGGCGAAGCGTTTGACCGCTGGATCGTGGACGGCGTGGAAATCAAGGACGTTTCGTCCTCTTGCATCACATTTGTGATGCCGGAAAACAACGTGTCGCTTTTGGCGACCTATATCGAACGGTAATTTGCGGATTTCCGCTGATTATAAAACAAAATAGGAGGAAAAATGATGAAATCCAAGCACATCACCCGACTTTTGGTCATTGTTGCGATGATCACATCCCTCGTGCTGATTGGCACAGCGGCGACACCGCTGACCGAAGGTCAACTCATTCGCGGTGACTGCAACGGCGATGGAGCGATCAACATGAAAGACGTTCTGTTGCTTCGTAAGTACATCGCGGATATGGACGTGGAATTTGCGGACCACATTTGCTCCGCCTCTCCGGTAGAGACGCAGCCGACCAATGATCCACAGCCGGTGTATACCGAGCCGACGGTCGCGCCGACGCAGTATACGCAGCCGACCTACCCGGTTTATACCGAGCCGACCGTTGCGCCGACGCAGCATACGCAGCCGACCTACCCGGTTTATACTGAGCCGACCGTTGCGCCGACGCAGTATACGCAACCGACCTACACGGCGGCTCCGACGCAGGCAACCCAGCCGACTCAGTCGCAAGTTCAGCCGACTCAGTCGCAACCTGCTGTGGACGGCTACACAGTGACGTTGAACATCCAGGAATCCATTAACAAATACGGTGAAACCCAACTCCGTGACGACAGTTGGACCGTGGATAAAGGTTCGGAAGTGAAATTGCAATTCACCTTCCCGCAGGTTTACAAAGGAGCCACCGAAGGTATTGAAAAAGCCGCCGGATGGTCGTCCATTAGCGCCAACGGCGCGCCGCTTACTCCGGCGATTACCGCCGGTGAGACGGTCAGCCAAAAAGCGGATGTGTATATCACCTATACCTTTACCGCGAATTCCGATGTGACCGTTACCGGCACGATTACCAAGAATGCCGATGGTAAAACCGAGGACTTCTCGCCGACACAAATCACGGTGAACGGCGAATTCAGCGGCGGCGGTTCCATCCGCACCACGCCGATGGTGCTTGATCCGGAGTATCCGGCCTGCCCGGATATGGTGACGTTGTCGTTTGCGGATCCGGCCACTTGCGAGCAATACGGTATCCTGTGGCATACCTACAAAGACCTGACCTCTCCGGTCATCCAATACCTGGAAGGTAACGTGACCGACACGGCGATTTTTGCTTCCAACGCCCAGTCCATCTCCACCATCAGTAAGTCTACCGGCAGTGCCAAAGTGTCGCTGGACTACGATCCGATGAACAACTGGACTTACGGCAACGGCGCGGTTTCCGATGTGACACAGTATACCTTCAAAGGTGTGCTGCCGACCACGTTGACCGCGGGCGCGACCTATTCTTATCGTGTGGGCGATGCCGCGACCGGCGTGTACAGCCCGATTTACACCTTCACTGCGAAACCGTCC
>JAZLLJ010000066.1:0-7052 GCA_045598065.1 Acutalibacteraceae bacterium | reverse complement strand
TTGCCGAACGGCTCAAGCCGCCCGTCGAAGCACGTCGGGTCAACGTATCGCTTCAGTCGGCGTTGCATCGGATAGGGTTTGCAGGGCCACGCAGTCTCCTGCGCGCCGGTGAGCTCTTACCTCGCCTTTCCACCCTTACCCACCAAAGTGGGCGGTATCTCTCTGTTGCACTTTCCCTAAGGTCACCCTCGGCGGCCGTTAGCCGTTATCCTGCCCTGTGATGCCCGGACTTTCCTCATACCGAAAGGCACGCGACTATCCGGCTCACTCACAAAGAGAAAGTATAGCGGAATTTTTTTCGTTTGTCAACTGCCGTTTTTACGCATTTGCAAATACAGATTTTCGCAAATTTCCTTAAATACCGGTGCGGCGCTTTCCCCGGATGCCTCGCTATTTTCACACAAAACCGTCACCACGTATTGCGGATTTTCCGCAGGATAATAGCCGGTGAACCAGTGTTCAACCACCTCTTGCCCGTCTTCCACCCATCCGGTTTCCGCCGTACCTGTTTTTGCCGCCGCCGGATAAGGAAACGGCTGTCCTTTGGCTCCCGTACCTTCCACCATCGTGTATTCCATCATTGGCTTGAGCATCGCGGCGGTTTTCTCCGAAAACACATACTGCGGCGGCGACGGCTCCGCTTTGGTCACCACACCGTTTTCGTCCACCGTTCCGGCAATCAGTGTCGGACGGTAGATAACTCCGTTGTTGGCAATCGCGGATGCCAACTGTGCCACGTGAATGGGCGTTGAAAGCAGTTCTCCTTGGCCAAACGCCAGGTTACACAGTTCCGCATCCGATGAAGAAAGCGTTTGAAGCGACGGCAACACACCGCGCGCGGTGGAAAGCCCCTCTGCCAACGTCCATGCCCTATCCATCCCGAATGACACCGCCATATCGTACACTTTCTCCGCTCCGACAGACAACGCCAACTGGATAAAATAGGGATTGCAGGACTTGGCGAACGCCTCTTTCATATCGACCATTCCGTGGCCTAAGATATAGTGACAACGAAAAAAATGGCTCCCCAACGAATAGCCGCCGTTACAGGTAAACTCCGTATCCGGCGAAACGCCGGCCTCCAGGGCCGCGGCGGCGGTGATAATCTTAAATACCGAACCGCAGTTGTAATCCGTGAGTGCGCGATTGAGAAGCGGCGCATTTTCGGCATTCAGCGCCTCGTCCACGTGATCCGGCTGATACGTGGGAACGCTTGCCATTGCCTGGATTTCGCCGGTTTTCGGATTCATAATGACCACCGCGCCGCGTGTCATCTGTTCTGCCGCTTCCTCCGCAATGGCTTGCAACGTTTTGTCAATCGTCAGCACCACGCCGCCTTTGCAAAGTGCGGTCGTATCGCTTACTAAAGGGGCGTTTCCTTCAACCGGAGTACCGGTGGCATCGGCTTCGTAGGTCACGGAAACGCCGCCGGAATAGAATTCCAACAACTCGTTACACGCGAATTCTATGCCGGTCACACCGCCGGACTCGTCAATATACCCGATTACGTGGGGTGCCAGCACCTTTTCCCCACCGTATCGCACGGGAAGCAACCGTTCCGTTACGCCTTCCCCCAGCACCATAGATTCCTCTGTCCGAACAGCAATCGGTCTATTGTTTTTCAATCGCTCCAACAACCGTTTTGCCGTCGCCTCGTCGAACGATTTTTTTATGCACCGCTCGGCTTTTTTCGTAGGCGCGACCGATGCCACATACACCGTTTCGGTATTCAAAAACGGGCGCAAGTGACAGTCATAAATCGTTCCCCGAGCGGTTCCGGCTTCTACCGTGATGGTCGCCTGTTCCCCGGCCGCATCGGACAAAGCAGGCTGTTGCTGAATTGTCACCACTCGCCACAAACAGCATCCCAAAAGCATCAACAAGACCACGCACAGAATACGTAATCGTTTTTTCATAAAAAAAGCCTCCCATTCGCAGGTAGAATGCCCGCAAATGGGAGGTTTTAATCATTGAATCACTCGCCGTGCACACCGATACCGTATTTACGGCAGATGGCCATATGCTCATCGAAGGTTTCGGAATAGTAGGTGACCGTGGGATCGACACTGGTGTCCGTTGCGAAGTAGCAGCAATTCACTATATCAGACTCCTCGCTGGGATTTATCACCGCGTTCAATGCCGCAAGACCGGGGTTGCAAATCGGTCCGGTCGGCAACCCTTCACAGTTATACGTACTGTACGCCTGATAGTTGAGGTTGTTTTCGTCGGCATCGGGAATGAAATTCTCCACGTACTCGGTGGTTACGTCCGATTGCAGTTGCGGGAAGTTTGCCGGATCGTTTAAACGGTTATGGAAAACACAAGCCATTCTTTCCATATCCAAGCGGTTGTCTGCCTCCATTTGCAGGATGGAAGCCAGGATTATCACCCCATCCAGTTCCATATCGTTTGCCTTGATGGTGGACATCATCTTCGTATCCACACGGCTTTCGAAGTTTTCAAAGAATTTTTCGATAGCCGAATGCGGACTGCAATCTTTGTAGAACGTGTAGGTGTCGGGGAACAAATACCCTTCAAACCGGTAAATACGGTACGGATGTTTCGTACCCTCACCAACTTCCGGAATTTCACTGACGAAGCTAAACGCGGAGAAATCGCCTTCCTCTAACTCAGACAGGAATTTACTCTCCTCGCACACGCCGTTTTCATCGAGCAATTTCGCAATATCTTTGACGTTGTAGCCCTCGGGAATCGTAATCGTCACCGTTTCCCGTTCGCCCTCTGTCTGCAACTGCGAAATGATGCTTTGATAACCGGAGTTGGCGGCAATAGTATACTCACCGGGGTAATAATGGCCGTCCGCGTGGGTAACTTTGGAGAACAGGCGGAAAATCAACGGGCGGTTAACAATATCTTTCTCGTGAAGGATGGCCGCCACCTCTTTGCTGTCAGCGCCTTCGGGAATGGTGATATCAATCAAATCGTCCGACTTGTTGAGTCCCAACATATCCAACCCACTGGTCACACCGATGAACGCCAACACACAGGAAACCGCCAACACACACATCAGGTAAAAAATCACACCCATACACGAGATGTGCTTTTCTTCTTTTCCCACATAAGGCTCTTCTTCATCGAGGATATGCACCGGTGCGTTAGGATCCACCGGAGTTTCCTCTTCTTCGTCCAAAATGCGAACCGGCGCATCGTCGTCAATCGGCACAACGTATACCGGTGTATCGATCTCCGGCGACGGTTGCGGCGCTTCTTCCGCCACCAAAAACGGGTTCTCCGTCTCCGCCGGGGTTTCTTCGATTTTCTCCGAAAGCGGAGACTCCGACGTCGCCTCTTTCGGTGTATCCAAAACCGCATCGTCTTCCGGTTTGGTGGGATAGGCCCAAGAAAGGCTGTCCGAATCAGACGGCTCGGAAACCGTGTTCAAAGGGGCTTCATCTTTCGGATTTTCGGGAAGACTCCACGAACCGTCATCCTGCGGCTTTTCTTCCGGTTGCGCCGGTTTTTCTTCCGGTTGCACCGGTCGATTCCACGCGGCGATGTCTCCCTCTTCGTCCAACTTCGCCGCCACTGCCGCGGCAATGGCATTGACCGCATCCGGCGATTTTTGGACAGGTTTTTCCTCATTATCCTCGACGGAAGTCGGTGTGTGACGGAATGCCGACGGTACGGTGTGAATCGCCGGTTCTTCCTCTCGGCGAAGCGGCGGCGCTTTGCGCTTCGGCGTATAGGATGGCGAAGAAACCATCTCTTCCGGATCAATATTCAGGCGGAATCCCGCCACTTTTTCTTTCCGTTCCCGGGCGACGCGTTCCGCCTCTGTCTCAAACGGGCTTTGTCCGTTATCAAATTCGCTCACAGAAAGACACTCCTCTCGGTGTATGATGAAAAAAATCGTTTAAGTTCAGCGGCACTGCAACGCACTTTTTACCGCATCGGCCACATCCGCGCCTTTAAGATATGCTAAAAGCGCCAACGCAAACGGGAGCGCCGCACCTGCACCTTTTCCGGTTACAACGTTACCGTCGGTTACGGTAAGGTCATCGCAAAGTATAGCGCCCGAAAGTTCGCTTTCAAATCCAGGAAAGCAAGTGGCACGTTTGGCTTTGAGCAAACCGTTGTGCCCCAGCACCGACGGCGCAGCGCAAATTGCGGCGATGAGCACGCCTTTTTTGTTGGCAACGTCAAGCGCAGCTTTCACCGTTTCGGATGCATCAAGATTTCTCGTTCCCGGCATTCCGCCCGGAAGCACTACGCCGGAAAGCGCATCAAAGTCTACCTCATCCTCTTCCAAATCGGCAACCACGGGAATTCCGTGTGAACCGACGATAACGTCGTCGCCGATGCCGACGGTTTTCACGTCCACGCCGCCACGGCGAAGAACGTCCACCGGTGTCAGCGCTTCCACTTCTTCAAATCCGTTCGCCAAAAACACGTAAATCATAGCATTTCCTCCTTGACTTTCTGTAAAGGGCTTTGCCATTACACCGCGTAAACTCGCTTAAATAAAGGGTTTCAGCCACTCCATCAGCGACTTGGTTACTGTTTCAATCGAGAACGGCTTGTCACCCTCGCCACAGGGAATGACCGTCCAATTCCACCGTTTGGCGGCATAAAGCGCGGCCTCTCGGCAGGTTTCAAGAAACTTGACGTTGCGTTCGTGCAGGTCTTTTTTGGATTCGTCGCCGTTGTAGCGCTCGGTCATCAGTCGTTGGGACACCGCAAGCGGCATATCGAGAAAACACACCGCGTCGGGGCGCGGAAGTCCCAGTTTTTCATATTCGTAATCTTCCATCCAGTCAAGGAACGCATCCCACGTTTCACGGGGCGAACGTGCCAACTGGTAAATCGCGTTGGAAGTCGTATAGCGAGCGGCAACAATGAGTTTATCCGCTTCGTAGTCCGCTTTCCAGAATTTTTGGAAACTCGCGTAACGGTCCACCGCATAAAAGGACGAGGCAGCGAACGGGCTTGCATCCTCACCGAACTCCCCTGCCAAGTATTGTTTTACCAAAGCGGACGAAGGCTCTGCATAATCGGGAAACGAAATTTCCCGAAAATCCACACCCATCGCCGCCAGTCGCGTATGGATTTGTTCGAGTTGCGTAGACTTTCCGCAACCGTCCAACCCATCAATCACACAGAGTTTGCCCATTATTTTTGCCCCTTGATGGCGGCGTATTTGGCACGCACTTCAGTGGTCTTGCCACAGCACATTTTTCCTTCCGGACACGGGCCGGCAACGCACGCAGGTCCGGCTTTGCAGAAGAGTGTCGGCGCCACCTCAACACAGCATTTGAGCATCTGCTCCGCCATTTCGCGGATTTCCCACTGAGCGCGCATACAGCAGCGCTGACGGAACATATTTTGGAGACTGCGCGCATTCATCGTCAAAAGAATCTTGGTGCAGCAAGCATTCGGAAGTACAAACCGCGCATCCTCAATCGCCTTTTTCTCGGCGGCACGATGGGCTTCTTTCTCCTCTTTGCCCTCTGCCAAAAACGTGGCTTCGTGCTTTTTCACAAGAATCTCGGTCAAGCGCTCATAGTGGCGCTGGTCCTCTTCCATCGCGACCAAAAACTCCGCCTTTGCTTCCGGCACAGCGGCGATTTCCGGCGGCAGAACGTATTCAAACTGCGCCTCGCGGACGTAGCGCTGACTCTGCACACTGTAGGATGCGATGCGGTGACGCGTGATTTGCGCAAGCAACGAACGGGATACGCCCTCGATGCCAAACGTAAACGAGGCGTGTTCCACCGGGCTTTCGTGACCAAGTTCGGACAGCATCTCCACAAAAGAAGCCGCCTTTTCCTCTGTCATTTTCTCGCGCAGGTCGTCAATAGACGCCGCCGAATAGCAAAGACGCGCCGCCGAAGCAATCGTCTGCTCCGGATGGGGCGTGTAAGTAATCAACGTAACTCTCATCGCAAAAACCGCCTTTTCCAAATAATATAGCGCAAAAACACAAAGTTATCCAGTTAGAGATAGTATAGCAAATCCCCCCACAAATTGCAAGTTTTTTTGAAGAAATACTTATTTAATAGTCTTCTTTATCTTTTTATCTTGACAACTCTTCCAAAAAGAGGTATACTGAGCTAAAGCAATTTCCCCCACATCTATTTTAGGAGGGTTCCATTTATGAAATTCTGTAACAACTGCGGTACCGCTTTAGACGATATGGCGGTTTCCTGCCCCGCTTGCGGTGCCCCGTATGCCCCGGTTTCTGGCGCGGCCCAACCGGCTCCTGTCGCTACGGATCCTTACGGCTATTCCGCCCCGAACAACAATAATAACAACATCGTCAAAATCATCATTATCGTCGCCGTTGTTGCGGTGGTGATTGTCGGTGCGATTATTCTGCTGACGAGTGTCGGCGGCGGCAAAGGCGCCAGCTCCCCCGAAAAAGCGGTGGAAGCGTACGTCGAAGCCATAAACGACCGAGATTCCGATAAGATCGTGGATATCTGCTACCCGAGCAAAGCGTTAAGCGTCGCAAAGAAAGAAAGAAATAAAGAAAGAGACGATTTCATTGAAGACATCGACGACCGTTTTGATGATACGGAAGACTCGTACGGCAAAAGTTGGGAAATCGAAGACCTTGAAATCAAAAAAGTCAAGGATATGAAAGAAGACGAGCTGGAAGAACTCACAGATGAATGGGACGATGATTGTCTCATCAACATCTCCGATGCCAAAACCGTAAAGATTGAGTTTGAATTTAACGACAAGGAGAAGGAAGAAGAACTCGTCGTCGTCAAATACAAAGGAAAATGGTATATTGATTGGTACGGAGATCTCCTCTACCTCTACTATTAAATCTTTTGCACAAAATCGGGAGCGCCAAACGGCGCTCCCGAAAGAGGATTCTATTAGAAATCGCTGAGATCACCAATGCAGTACCAGTCTCCCTCGCATTGATAGCAGGTCAACACCATTTCCTGCGAGTTGGATTCTCCTTCGTAGGACACATCGAAAGAGATGGTCGCGGTAGCGGATTGGGTGATCGGCATATTCGCGCTGTCAAACGCGTCTTTGAAATCACCGAGGTCGTCCACGTCGAGTTTCTCAACATCCTT
>JAZLLJ010000065.1:0-36998 GCA_045598065.1 Acutalibacteraceae bacterium | reverse complement strand
ACGTGAAGTCCACGTGGCCGGCATCTTCGTATTTGCCTTCCGGCACGTCACCGGCAGCGGTGCGCACCATGAGGTCGGGCGCAGGCTCGCCGGATTTGGTCGCACTGAAGCGATAAGAACCAGCACCCAGGTTCAAGGTCTGGGACGCTTTCACGTCAACACCGCCGGAAGCATCCAACGTCAAAGTGCCGTTCGAGTAAGAAACGAGAGACGCCTGGCCGGCATCCATCGCTACCCAGTTGCCGGACAGTTCGGAACCGCCCTGCGGCTGAGTCACGACCGGCTCGGTGACAACTTGGCCGCCCTGCGTGGTCTCGGAAGAACCGCTACCGGTCAACGTAAGGTCGGTCAAGGTGCCCATGCCGCCGCGATACTCGCTGACGATGAGCGTCACTTCGCCGGCAGCCGCCAACGTGAAGTCCACGTGGCCGGCATCTTCGTATTTGCCTTCCGGCACGTCACCGGCAGCGGTGCGCACCATGAGGTCAGGCGGAGGCTCGCCGGATTTGGTCGCACTGAAGCGATAAGAACCGGCAGTCAGGTTCAAGGTCTGGGACGCTTTCACGTCGATGCCACCGGTGGCATCCAACGTCAGCGTTCCGTTCGAGTAAGAAACAAGCGATGCTTGAGAAGAATCAAGCGCTTGCCAGCTGTCCGTCAGCAGGTTTTCTGCCGCCGACGGGAGGCTGAAGCACAACGTCGCGCCGCACAGGAGTGCAATCATCGAGCAAATCGTGATCAGCCGAAGAACGGATTTTTTCATTTGCTTTTTCTCCTTCAACTAGTATTTTTTATAAAAATTCCGCTGTGTTCACAGCCTCATTTTATAACCCTGCCAAGCTCTTGCGAAGCGCAAGAACGTCTTTCATATTGACCGCGCCGTCACCGTTCATATCGGCGGCTTTGAGGTCGAGATCGGTGGTCATGCTCGCCAAATATTTGCGCACGACAAGCACGTCTTTCATATTGACCGCGCCATCTTTGTTCGCATCGCCGGCAAGCACCGGTTTTTGGGTGACGGTCGGCTCTTTCATCGTGGTTTTGGGAGCCGTCGTCGGAAGCGTACGCGCCGTGGGGTCCGCCGCCGTGTCCATCTCAATCAAGATGTTGTCGAGGTAGATATCTTTGTTCAACACTTGCGAGCCGAAATACAGATAGAACGCGCCGGCATCCGTATAGAAGCTGATGTTGCGGCCCTTGCTGGAAGCACCGTCTTTCACCGTAAACACATACTCGACCGTCGTCCACGTACGGGGCTGGATGATATCCGAACCGGTCAAATTCTGTGCCTGGCCGTTTTTCTCGGAGGGATACCACTCATCGTAGTTATACTCCTTCTCCTCCGGCGAACGAGCGCCGCCGCCGATGCACAAAAGCACAAACGGATAGAAGTCCTGCGGATTATCCACGTCCAAATACACGTCCATTTTGAAATGGAAGGTGTCGCCGTCTTTGAACTCACCATACGGATACAGGATATCACCGATGCCTTTCGGTTGCACACCGATCATCACGCGGTCATAAATCATCTGCACCTGCACGCCGCTGCCTTCGCGGTCGGGCAATTCGGCAACCACTTTGCTCTTACCGACTTCGGAACGCACCGGACTTTTGATTTTGGTGTCGTCCACCGGCTCAAAGTTCTGGTCATACAGCACCACGTGCTGACGTTCCACCGTTTCGGTGCCGGTAGCGGTCGCATCAAGCATTACGTTATGATCTTCCGCCGTAAGCATCACATTGTGGTCCTCTGCGGCAAAGGCAGGCATCATAACTGCTGTCAACAACGTCGCCACTAAAAGCAGAGACACAAAAATGCCCATTACAGAAAACAGTTTTTTCATGCAATAAACACCCCTTCCATATTATCGGTTGTATTATACCAAATCCAAGAGATTTTCGCAATAGATTTTTGTAAAAAAAACGAAAAAGTCTTCTATTTTTGACAAAAGAAAAACGGGTAAGCTCAAAATGAACTTACCCGTTTTCTTATATGGATTTAGTCCCGTGCCACCGGATTAAATCCAGGTTTTACTCAACTCTCAAAAATTACTTTTTGCGAGCGAAGCAAAGGACAGCAGCGGAGGCAGAAGCCAGAACAACAGCGGCGGCCGGAATCATGGAACCGGTCGACGGAGTAGCACTCGTGGTGGTCGCGGACGGCTGAGTCGCGGACGGCTGAGTCGCGGACGGCTCGGTCACGACCGGATCGGTCACGACCGGATCGGTGACAACCGGATCGGTCACGACCGGAGCAGCTTCTTTGATGCTCACGGAACCGGCATCGATGGTGGTGTCCACGTTGTCGCCATCAGCGTTGATGTTGGACTCGGCATCCGGAATGGTCGCGGAAATGGCGGCCACATCACCGGCAGCGCCGGCCACGTCGAAGGTCAGAACGACCACGGCGTCGGTGGAGGTAACGTCGGACATATCTTTCGCGTCGAACACGAGTTTCACGGTGTCAGCAGCTTTTTCGTTCGGCAGAACGTTGAAGGAAGCGCCGGCAGTCGCGTTTTTGTAGGTGAGGATGCTGTTGTCATAGGTCACTTCGATGATGAAGCCCCAGATACCGTCGTTGGCGGTAACATTCACCGGGACGTCAACAGAGGTGGTGCCTTCTTCCACTTCCACATCGGCAATTTTCATTGCGAAAGAGCCGGCGGACGCGGTCATGCAAGCGGTAGCCATCAGCATAACGGCCACGAGAATAGCAAGAACTTTTTTCATGATTTACAATCTCCTTTTTCTGAATACTTTTTTTCTGAATATTCCAGAACTCTCTGACAGAGTTTCAGGACAAATACGGTCCCTTTCCGATTGAAAGGGATTGGCTTGCTTTTAATTATTTCGCAAGCTCTTTGCGCAGGGCAAGAACGTCTTTCATGTTGATGGAACCATCGCCGTTGACGTCAGCATTCGCCTCAACGATGTCGCCGGCCGGCATATCGGCAAGCAGTTTGCGGAGCGCGAGAACGTCTTTCATGTTGATGGAACCGTCGCCGTTGGCATCGCCCGGAACCACGTCAACAACCGGATCGGTAACGATCGGATCGGTGACGATCGGATCGGTCGGCTGACCTTGAGTCGGCTCGGTGACGATCGGCTGAGTCTGGGACTGAGTCGGAACGGTGAAGCTGCCATCGCGCACAACATAGATGGTGAGGGTGTTCACATAGATCACGTCACCGTCGGTGTCGCAGCAGAGAGCAAGCTGCACTTTGTTGCCCATCTGAGCAAGCGGAGTCGGATCGGTCCAAACAGCTTCAGTGCAGCCGGAGCCCTTGTCAGCCCAAGCTTCGAGATATTCCGGAGTCTCCTGATAGAAGCAGTAGGAAGCGTAGCCGGAATCACCGCCTCTGTACTCGGCATCGGCAACAACCGCATAGGCTTTCGCCGGGCCGTTCGCCGCGATGTCGTTGCGGATCGCATCGTTCATCTCGTCGACTTTCAGCATCGCCATGGTGCTGGTGGTCTGATACTCTTGATCGATGGTGCCGGTCCACAAGACCTGCGCTTGGGCGATCAACTCATCCAAGTTGACAGCCGGACGCGGAGCCGCGGTGGTCACCGGTTTAGCATTGCCACTATGCACAGCGACCAGTTTGATGTGGCCGACATACGCCTGGTCACCGGTGCCATCGGAATAGAGGCAGAGGTTGGTTTTCAGGTTCATGCCGGAAATGCCGTCAGCGGCAGTCCAGGTAGCGCTGTTGATGGTGCTGCCTTTGGCAGACCAGCACTCCAGGTACTCTTCGATCGGAGTCTCTTGATAGAAACCCCAAGTGATGTAGCCCGACGGGCCGCCGTCGACATAGTAAGAGTCGGCGGAGGTCAGGGTGTACGACACGGCGGCGCCGTTTTGAGCCAGGTCATCACGAATGGCCTGAGTCAGGGTATCGTCCGTGTTGATGATTGCCACAGTGTTTTGGGTAACGAATTCCATGTTGATATCGCCTTCCCAAACGATGACTTCGGTATCCGCAGTAGCGGAAATGACGCCCGTCGCGAGGGTCGCACCAACGATCATCGCAAGGGTAAGAACCAACGCGAGAACTTTGGACATTTTTTTCATGGGTATCTCCTCCTATTTGTTTATTTTACTATCTTCTGTTCGTCGCAGTCGGCAGAGGTGTGGCACTACCCTGCCGCCTACGAACAATCGAACACAACTTTGGGGCGGAACGTGTTCCGCAGGATTCAGCGAATCTTATTCCGCATCATCCGTGGGGGCTTCCCCCGCTTTTTTCTTCTTGGTAAGAACGACGTACACCGCAACAGCTGCCGCGATCAACGCGACACCGCCGGCGATGATGGCGATAAGAAGACCAGTGTTGCCGCCTTCTTCTTCGTCCGCATCGCCATTTGCTTCTTTGTCTTTCTTATCCTTGGAATCGACTTCACCGTCCGCCACCGTCGTCTCGGTGTTGGAAGATGCAATCGTTTCCGTGCCGCCGACAGCGGTCTCCGTTCCGGTTCCGGTTCCGGTTCCGGTACCGGTACCGGTTCCGGTTCCGGTAGCCGTAGCCGCCGCTTCGGTCACGATAACCTTCTCTGTTCCGACCACTTGACCGGCCGCGTTGGTCTTATTCACCACTTTCACCGAGGTGGTCGGCGCTTTGGTGGGAGTCGTCGGTTTTTGGGTGGGTTTCGAGGACGCTTTCGTGGGGGCCACAACGGAATGGTCGTACGCATTCACGAGTTTTTTGGATTTGATGTTTTCTTTGCTGTCGTTATCTTCGATCTCAATCGAGCCATCAAGACCGAAATAGGTCTTGCCGTTATTCATATTGTACTGCATATCATACAATTTGGATTTGTCGGAGACTTTCCAAATGGTGATATCGTCAATGATGTAGTCACCGTTGGTGAAGGTGTTAGTACCATCTGCGTTCTTCGATTTGGTCGCCATGCAGAATTTCGCTTCGGTGGTCATAGTCGTGCTACCGTACATACCGTAGGAGCGGGTGCCACCCTCACCGATCATGGAACAGTAATAAGTGTTGCCGCCATCCACGATGGCACCGATCTGCGTCCAAGTCTTGGCCGGAACCTCCCAGTAGTCATCCGCCGGAATCCACAGTTCGTTGGTGCCCATGTACTGGATTTTCGGCAAGAAGGTTTGAGCGGTGTCGGTATACACCCACATCGAGAAGAAGAAGGACACGTCCTTCTTATCTTTTGTGTCGTCAACGTACTTGCCGATAATCTCACCGATGTCTTTGCCGCCGCCGGTGTTGGAAATTGCCTCATAAGCGGTCAATTTCTTCGAACCAGTCTTATCCGTCGCAAAAGGAGACTCTATGGCTGCACCTTTTTTCGGATAGTTGTTGGTGAGTATAAAGGAGAACTCGCCGCCTTTGTGGTCAAACTGATTCGTTTTACCGGAAGCACTCGTTTTTCCGTAAATCTTATCACGGTTAGAAACCTTAAGACCTTTACCGGAGTGACCGGAAACGAGGGATAAATCACAAGAAGCAACAAGGTAAGCTTTATCATTGATTAGGAGATCCGGATAGCTGGGGAAATACCCCGCCGCCTCAGGGGACGAAACACTATCAAATGTTTCTCTGTACACGATTTGGGCGCCGCTGTCATTGGGGCCAACGGACGTGTACTGAACGGGACGGACGACAGTGGGGTCGATGGCAGATACCGGCATAACCAGCAACACAGAGGCCATCAGCGCCACGCAAAGAGCAATGCTGACTGTTTTCTTCATAAAAAAACCGCCTTCCTTTGGGATAAGATTATATCGGTTAAGCGGTCACTTAATACACCTCTTTCGGGGGATTATCCCGAAAAAGGAGCCAAAGTGCCCGCAAAATCGCTATTTATATTTTATATATACTCTAATTTTCAACTCTTGTCAAGGGAAAATGTTGAAAATTTTGTCGGATTTTATAAATTATTTAGCCAAATCCTCCAAAAATTTCCGAAAATCACTCGATTCCGGATGCCGCTTTCTCGAAAAGTTGGTACCAACTGTACACGTGGTGGACGGCGATACCGTAATGTTCGAGACCGGTTTCCATAAGCATGTGTTGGAGTTTATCCATCTCCTCGAGCATCACGTCGCGCCCGACGGAAGAGTAGGTAATCTGCGGCGGAATGTCGTCAATCGCCAAATCCAGGCACGGCAACATCGTTTCGCAACCAACCACCAAGCGTTTGTTGTATTTCTTGGCATACGGGATATAGCGGTCGGTACCAAACACCATTTGACGTGCCGCCTCACGGCGATACGCCATTACGGTGACGGTGTCGCAGGTTTGGAACACCACGTCGATGATGCTCATCTCTTTGCGACCGATTTTCACGATATCCGTCTCGCGCAAGTCGCCGCACACGTCGGTTTCCAATTCGAGGCCGTTATGGTGCAGGCGCTGAGAGATGTAGCGCATCAAAATCGCGTATTGTTGGAAATAGTACTGACGGCGTTCGTTGAAGTCGGAGATAGAGTGCGGTTCCACGTCGATGTGAGCGGAGGTAAAACGCTCTTCCGGCTCGGAGAACGCGTTATAAAACGCGACGGAATCAATAAAGCTGTCGATTTCGGGATAGTGGCGGTCCGGATCAATCCAGCGGCGGCAACGGTCGCGAGAAACGCCGGTCATTGCCGACACGCGGATGCCGAGGTCGCGGCAACGCGCCACAAAGCGCTGCACATCCGAATAGCTGGCGCCGAGAGGATCCCCTACCTCGCCGTCGGCATACATACCGGTCACGTCGAGGTAAATCTCGGACACGTGGTTGTTTTTGAGGTGGCGCATAATTTGCTCATGCCCCACACCGCAGGCAAAGCCTTTGATGCCGGACAGATGCCACCACCACGTACCGATATCGAATTTTTTGCCGTCCACTTCGCCGGCAATACCCGGTCGGGATTGGAGCTCCCTCGCTTTTAAGTCGTACTGGTCTTTCATAGGTCGTTTCGGTCAACGCGGAAGTTCCGCGATGACACTGGCTCCTTTCTCGATTTTGTCATTCTCGATAAACAAACTCCACGTTTGCAGAGTTTCGTCAAACGTACACGGTTGCTCCACGCCGTCCAAGAAGAAACGGGCTTTATCCCCTGCCACGCGGCGAATTTTTACTGTAAAGGGTTTACCCCTTACGAGCACTCTTCCCTCCACACCGTCGAACGGTCCTTTGGCGGCCGGACGAATAACTACCCCGTCATACTCGGGGCAGACGCCGAGCACATCGCGCACAAACAGCTTCATCGTTACGTTAGAACTGCCCGTCTGCCAATCGTTCATGGAATCGCCGTCAATATTGAGGCTCGCATTATAGCCGTAGGAGTTGGGCATCACGAACGGCGACAGCGAGGTGAACTCGTGTGTAATGGGCAATGCCTTTACAAGCTCTTTCCAGCCGTCTTCTGCGAAGCCCATACGGAACAGCGCCATAATCGCGAACATCGACGCGTGAACATACACAGCGCCGTTCTCCGCGGTACCGGCAGGGAGCTTATTGATGCGGCCGAAGCCCACAGAATCCTCTGCAAAAGGATGAGAAAAGGTCAAAATACCGTACTTGGTGTCAAGGGACATCAAATCGTCCCGAATCTGTTGCCGAATGGACGGCTCCTTTTTCAAGAGTCCGGTCATCACCCAAAAGGCGAGCGACGTGCTGCTGACACGGTCCAATCCGTCGGGGTCGCAGAAACTGCCCACCAGATAGTCGCGATTATCGCCCCAACCGTGGATTACGCGCTTCACACCTTTGTCGTTTTCAATCACGCCGTAGGCGCGCAAGCCTTTTTCCATACGGTCGGCAACGGCTTTATACCGTTCGATACGGTCGGCATACCCTTTCTCGTCCAATCGGCCGAGCAATTCAATCATTTCGTTGAGGTTTTGCCACACTTGAGCGCACGCCATCACCGAAACGCCGGAGCCATACTCCTTATTCGGATCTTTGGAAACGCCGAGACCATCCAGTGCATCGTTCCAGTCACCGAACAGTACGCGGACACAACCGGTTTCCTCGTCGATTTGGCGCAAGAGGTATTCGAGGATGCGCAACATGTGCTCAAGCACGGTGTCGTGCTCCTCGCTCTTCTTCACGAGGCCCTCGCCGGTCAACCGTGCGCCGGGGTTTTTGTTGAGAATATCGTAGTAACCGCAATCTTCATCCAAAATGGAGAAGTCGCCGGTAAATTTCAAATACGTAACGATGGTGGAAATCACCCACACGCCCTGGTCGATGAAAGGACGCACATCCATACGCGGCACATCGCCCTCATACGCCGGCAACGAATATTGCCGCGGACAGCGACCGGAGGGATCGGTGAAACTGATAGCCTCCAAAATCTTTTTGCGGCTATCTTCCGGCCGCCAGATGAGATACGCTTCCAACGCCTGCATCACGTCGCGGATACCGATGAGCGATCCGGCGCCGGTTTGGGCGTAGCCTTTGAGCATAGCACAAAATTCGATTTGTTTTTTGAGATGCTCGAAGAAATGGTTGAGTTTGCCATCCGTCAAATTGCCGGACTGCAAATTGGAGAACGTCATCTCGAAATCGTCGTGTTTCGAGGACTCCAACTCGTCAATGGCGGCGAGATAGGCATCCGTTTCGTCGGCGGACACCTTGTGAGTAAGCAATTCGTCAAGCGGTTTGGTATCTTCGCAACGGATGGTGTAGATGAGCTGCGCATCACAGCGAGCGCGGCCGTCGGCTTCCAATTCCATTGTCAGCGAATCGGCGAATACGCCCACATCGTTGAACACGGTCACGTGTTTCGCGTTGTTCCAGTGACCGTCAAACGACTTAAACGCACTGTGCAAACTGCCGTGAACGCCGCCCACAACCGAGAAACGGGACGTATTTTCCTCGGCGGAAAGCAGTTTACCGTTTTCGATTTGGAACGCGCGAGACCAGGTACCGAAGTTGCTCACCGTTTTCGTGCGGCTGACCATTACGCGAATTTGCGCGGTAAAGGGAGACAATCCCCCGTCCGCCGGTTTCTCACCGACGCGAATCTCTTTAAACCAACGGGTTTCGCCGCATTCGCCGAGCGTGTATTCCAGATGGGGGCAGAAATAGGAAGCAAGATAGCACTCTTTCTTCGTCTCCCCCAAGTTCTCCGCTGTGGCGGTGAACAGCATTTTGCGGTCTTTGGTGGTAAACACACGCACGGAAAAGCGCATTTCATACGCTTCCGCCACGTAGGTCACACAAGAGGAATTAAACACGGTATAACGTGTAACGCCGTCATCCTGATACGGAACCGCCAACACCGGGAAGGTTTTTAACCCCTCTTCCGTTTTCACGCCCACAAACCAGGCGGCACGGGGTTCCTGTCCCTCGGCACTGTACAAAAGCGGGCTGAACGCACCATCGTTACAATGCATATAGCCGGACGTGTATGCCCAGAAGTTGAAACCGTCGTTACCGTAGACGTAGCGGTTTTCGCCGTCATCACGCGGAAGAGATAAAATATCGCGTTTGGAGATGTAATAGCATCCCGACGGGATTTTTTTATCATCGTATTCCCCACGCATTGCCGCCGCATACGAAGCGGACAGCACGTCCAGACGTTTGAAAAGTTCTGATTGCATATCGTGTTTCCCCCTAACAGTGTCGTAGATTACGGAGTAATGACACCTTTTCGAACTAAAACGATAGTTTTATAATTAAGTATAATAAGTATATTATATATTCCATACCTAATTAGAAAGCCATCGTTCGGTCGGCAATCCGCACAAACGACCGCGCCCCAACCTTGGGGCGCGGTCTTATTTGTACGTAAATCCCTGTTACAGGGTGTCCATCAACCGACGATGCCGGTACGCTCGATGGACTGGATGAAGAACTTCTGCGAGAACAGATACAGAATAACCAGCGGCACCACGCACATAAGCGTTGTCGTCGAGGTGATAATGTCTTTGTATGCCGGCATATCACGCTGCGGAATAACGCTAATCTGGTTCATAACCGAAGCGAGGCCATCACCCAACTTCGTCGGCAAGTTCATCAGCATGTGAGCCAACGTATTGCCTCTGTAGAACAAGTCCGTATATCCGGTCTCACCCCACTGCCACACAAAGGCGAACAGGAACACCGTCACCATAATCGGTACAGCCGATTGCAACATAATGAAGAAGAAGGTTTTGAACGGACCGGCACCGTCGATAGCTGCCGCCTCGTCCACCTCTTTCGGAATACCGCGGAAGAACTGACGGACAAGGTAAATATACAGTCCGCAGCGAGCCGCGCACGCCGTAATACCGAGGAGGAAGAACGGAACCACACTACCGTTAATCTTGGTCGCGCTGAAGTTGACCAGCTGAGGAACGGTCACGAGTTGAGGCGGAACGACCATACAGATGATAACCAACACGAACAGCAGGTCACGTCCTTTGAAGTGGAAACGGGCAAAGCCGTAACCGACAAACGTGCAGGAAATGGTCTGCGTCACGCCGGCGATGAGGCACAGCAGAAGCGAGTTCTTAAAGTGCATCCAAAAATCCGAAATGACAATAGCGTCAGCATAGTTGGAAACGGTAAAAACTTTCGGAATAACTTTTACCGTCTGGTCGTAGACGTCTTTAACACTCATGAAGGAAATCGAGATCTTCATCAGCAACGGTTGCAGGATGAGGAAGCATGCGCCGACGATAAAGGCCAAGCGGAACAAGAAGCCCGCACCTTTTGCCAGCAATTGTTTTCGTTTGTAAGAGCCGCCCAAGAAGGAGCGTTTCTTACGTACCATTTCATTATTACTCATGATAGAACACCCTCTTTGCCATCAAGGAGAATGCCACGCCGAGGATCGCACCGATAATGATAAAGTACACCCACACCTCAGCACACGCAATTCCGAATTGAGACGGATCTTTCAACTGACCCGTGACATTGCTGATAATCGGGTTCGAAATGTTGGTGAACGAGTCGATGATGGTATACACCACGTTCAACAACAAATACGGACCGCACATCGGGAAGGTAATCTTCCAGAAGTTTTCCCAAGCCGTAGCGCCTTCAATGCTGGAGGACTCATACAGCGAAGGAGAAATGGTATTCAAACCACTCATAAACATAATGATCTGCAAACCGGATTTGATGATAACGTCATACAACTTGCCGCTCAGGTTCGTCATAAACGTAATGACACTTTCCGGCATACTGCCTTCCAGCAGTGTGTTAATCATTTCAGAGGAGGAGAAACTGCCTCCCACAGCGTTAGCGGCATCCGCAGCGCTACGGGCCATCAACTGGTCCATCGTCGAGTTGGAGTTCATCATCGCCAAAACGCCGGTAGAAAGGACGACCGGGAGGAAGAAGATTGCACGAACCGCCGCACGGCCTTTGAACTCACGGCTCAAAATCAGAGCGGAGAAAAAGCTGAACGGCACCACGATAATGGTGTCAAGCGCCATGTTTTTCACGGCGTTCATCAGTTTCGTGATATAACCCGGATCCTTAAACAGGATGTAGTTGTAGTTTCCCCAGCCTTCCGACTCCAACAAATAACCGCCGCCGCTGTTCAGTTTCATCGTGCTGAAGCTGTAAACGAACGACTGTCCGAGCGGAATGGCATAAAACAGCAGGAAACCGATAAGGAACGGGGCAATGAATGCCCAACCGGTGTTGTTGCGGCGTGTCATCAGTCTTCCGCCGCCACCGCGAGGGGGTCTCACTTTGTTCGCGTTGTTACTCATTGGGCATTCCCTCCTTTCGCGGTCAGATAGCTTCCGCCTTCCACCACACCGTAGGGGCTGGTGTACGCGGTATCACCGTAGTTGACAACCACCACGTTGCCATTGTCATAGGTAACGGCAACCACGTTATTCGTCAACTGTTCGTGATTCACCATCTTCGAACCGTAGACATCCGAAAGGGCTTTTGTCACCGTTGCGGTCACATCTTCCATGGAGTCTTTGATGGTGTCGTAGTTCACCGCATAATACTGATCGTATTTCGTGTATTTCACGTCGCTGTTGTCAGCGGCAATCACCGTAAAGTCCGGAGCACTACCGGTCTCGATGCAGCGGAGCGTGTAATAATCGGAGTCCGCAACATTGTTCCACGTTTCCGCAGTATACATAATGGAGCCGGCCAGCACCATTTGGGTGAAAGGCACGCTACGCGAAATAAGAGAGTATTTGTTGCAATCCATAGGAATCTGTGTTGCCACGTCCATAGCCGCCAACGCATATTCGTTTGCGCCGCGAGACAGGAAGCGGTGATTCTCCATCGCGCTGTTCAAAACCTCTTGCAGCATCGCTTTAGACTCGTTACGCGTCACAAAGCCTTTACGGGCATAGTCGCTGGACAAATCCGAAGCCGCATACGAAAGGCCCAACGTTTTGAGATCTTTCACGGTATTGTCGTAACTGCTCAAGAAGGATTTCAGCGTTTCCATACTCTTCGCCGGGGAAAGCAAGTAACCTATCAAACCGTCCTCGTCCGCCAAGAAGTTGCCGACGTTGAAATCCGCTTTGAACGCTGCTTCACGCATAATACCGCGAGCGGTATCGGAATTGACCGTAAAGTCGTCAAACGCGGTGTTGCGGTAGACGTACTGATAATCGAGCAGCGGATAGAAGCTGCCGTCGTGACTTTGAACAGTATCTGCCAATTCTTGCATCTCACTGACACTGCCGACCTCTTTTTCCGGATCGACACTGTTTTGAATCGTGGATTTGGCGCCGCCGTTAAACCAAGCGTCATACTGAACAATCAATTTGTTGTCTTTGTACGCCTCGTTGCCGACCAACTCACTGCTGATGGTCTTGGCCTGGCTGAACGTGGTAAGCGGTTTGATGTATTCGGTGGGAACACCCATCACCGTTTTGATGTCGTCAATCGCGCCGAGGAATTCCACCGACAGCGGAACTTTATCAATCGAATCGTTAGCGGTAATTTTCTTTTCGCTAATCAAGCGCTCACGGTAGTCGTTTGCGATATCCACCCAACTGTTTTTCTCTTTGTCCAAGAACGTGAAGTCCACTTGAATGGGATCGTCCACAATTTCATTGGCGTAGGTGGTAACGGTATCGTCATCGCTTTCGCTCATACGCACTTGTTCGGTGTCTAAAAGCTGGAAGTAGAATCCACCGTAACCCGGCGAGTTCTCCTCCGTGTAGGGATGAATCGTCATGTACGCCGTAGCATCCGCGCCGGTGGCGGTGGCGTACATAGAACCATCCTTATTGGAGACACCGTACATCGGGAAATAAATGCTCTTCTTTTCCGAGACGTTCAATTTTTTGTTTTGAGCACAGTCTTCGCCGTAGATTTTCTCTTTATAAACCTCCGGGGAAGCTGCGATCTCTCCGAGTTTCACAATGGCACCGGAACCGTCCGGAATGAGCATTTCCGTCGATTTGTAGCCTTCCGCAGTATTCCAGTGCGGAAGCACCGTGATACCTAAGATGGAAATGTTGCCGGTCGTTTTGATGTCTTCGGTGGGGACATCAACCACCAAGCGGCCGTCTTTCAACGTATACTGGATGGAAACGGTGAAGTAATTGGTTTTGCCCTCTTCCCCTTGATAACCGAGCGCGTTTTCCTGCTCAGCCTTGTCATCTTTCGTGAAACCGACTTTTTCCATGTAGGAAGTGATGTTGTTGGAAACCGTGGTAGACGGAGCATCTTTCAGTTTGCGGAACGTACCGACTTCGTCGGCTTTCGCAAAGCTTTCCTCAATCGATGTTTTGGATGCACCTTTCAATTTCGCCATATCGATTGGGAGATAATACGTCTTAAATCGAGACTGCTCAGACGTGTCCAGCTGCTCCATAATCTCATCGTATTTTTCGATTGTTAAGCACTGCGGGAACAACGTCTCGCTTTTCTTTTTGTTGAAGAGATACTTCACTTTGAACGTATTATCGTTTTTGTCGGCATCCTCTGTCATTGCCTGGCCGAACATAACGCTCTTGTCAAAGTTGTTCTGCTCTTCTTTCACTTCGTCTTTCAAACTGACGGTTTCCACAATCAGCTGAGACGAATACATACCCAGTTGGTTTTGGTTGAAGTTCAAGCGGTCTTGGGAGTTGGAGTACCACACAGTGCCGTCTTGTGTTTTCACGGCAATTTCGGTGGTTTTATCGTTGTAATACAAGGTAAGTCCGCTATCGGAAGCCACTTCCCTCATATTCTCCAATCCGAGATCGCTCTCTTCCTGTGAATACTTTTTGTCTTCTTCGTTCGTTTGCCACGCCTCAATCTCTTCACTGGTCAGTGTCGTAAACTTGGAAGAGTCGGCGGCGCATCCCGTCAAGCTTATGGCAAGACAAAGGACGACGAGAATTGCCAAAAAGCGTTTATACGTTTGTCCTTTCATCTTACTCACACCCTTAACTGAATTTCTGTCACGACGCCCTTGATATAGCTGAACAGCGAGTCAAACATACTGGCGAACAACACCATCAAGAACATGATAAACACCATTCCGAACAAGGTCAGCAGCACGGTGAAAAGTGCTTTGCTGAGAGTGAACTGATGAACCGTTAGGTTGCCGATAAAGGCATACAAAACGAAGAACACCACACCCACGCCGTTGATGATTCCGAGGAATCCGGCTTCCTCAGCGGTAAACCAATAGCTGACCGGAATGTACAAGAAGTTGGTCACGATGCACGGCACCGTTGCATAGCACAAAGACATATAAATGTCGCGGAAACGGCCTTCGCCGTCCATCAGCGCCGTGACCGACCAGTTGGCGATACACCACAGGAAGAACGGGAACAGCACGTTGGCAATCTCGCGGACCACACTGTAAGAACGCGTGTTGATCTCGTTGAAGATAAAACCCGTATAGACCTGTTTGCAAATCACCGAGAACGTAAAGAGAATCATCAAAATCACACAGGCAATCATATCGCCCTGTCCCTCAAAGCGCATTTCATACACGCCTTGAATGGGGTGAGAAATGATGTTTCCGGAGTACTTAAGGCCCTGAATCGTTTTGTTGTTTTTCAAGTTTTTCATGAGCCCGACGCCTCCTTCCTCTTAGCTTTTCTCTTTTTCACAATCTTCAAAACGAACACCAGCACAATGATGCCCAAAATGAAGAGCACAATCGGCATAAACCATTTTGCGAGAACGTCTTTTCGAAGTTCCGCCCAGGCTTTGGAATACCAAATGCGGTTGTTGCAGAGTTTAAACAACCGGCCGGCTTCTTCGTAATCACCTTTCCAGTAAGCGGTTTTGCCAAGGCCGAGATAAGCGAGGTCATAGGTGGCATCCAGTTTCAGTACACGGTCCCAACTCTCCGACGCTTCGGAATATTTGCCGTCTTTTTCTAAGCGGATGGCATTCATAATCGTTTTGGCGAATTCCGTCTGCTTGAACATAAAGACAGAGCCGCTGGCGCTGTCCAACACGTAGATGAACTCGTTGCTCTGGGCCAACGCAACCGGGGTTTTGATACCACCGGCCGTGGTGTCCGGGCCGTTGAACGCATAAAGCAGATAGCCTTCGGAGTTATACACGAAGATGTGCTTGCGTTCGTCATCCATAAGCGCGTACGTGCCGTACTGACCGCAAGAAACGTCTTTGATGCTCGAAATGTGGCTGTAACCGCCGGCATCTTTGTTGTTGAGCGAATCCTCAATATCGGTATCACCGACCGGCGGCGCATAGCCGTCACGTTTCAGGATATCGGCACCGTTCAAGTTCAAACGACGAACAAGAGCGCCTTGTTCCGTGCCCTTTTTCGACTTAATTTCGGACAGGATGGTGGTTTTCTGTTTATCGTTCGGAGACAGCGTAACGAAGAAAAAGCTTTCTTCGTCAATATCGATGTTGTTGTAGTTCACAGGCGTTGCGGACTCGATACGGCTTTTCTGTTCATCCGTGTAGATGTATTTTTTCAAAAATCTCGTAAACGGATCCACCGTAACTTTACCGGGAGCCAAGAAACGCTCAAACACACCTTTGTCATCGAAGACCACGATGCCTTCATACACGTTGGTGGACGTTACGTACACACGGTCGGTGCGGTCAACAACAATCTTTTCGGGGATATACCGCTCAATAAAGTCTTCCTTGATAAGCGGATTATCCTTCGATTTGTTAAGGTTGATGGTTTTCTTGAGGCTGAGCGTAGCGGATTCATCCTCACCCTCAACCGAAAAAGCGTAGATGTTGCGAACGTCGGTCTTTTTGCCGTTGTTTTCAATAACGCCTTCTTCGCAGACGTAAATCACACCTTCATCCGTCACAAATATGCCGTGGAGCTTCCGGAAATCCACCGCGTTGCCGCCATCCGAATAGCCGGTCCATTTGTTGATCAAATTCAGGTTTTCATCCATTCGAATCAGGGCGTTGTCCCCTTCTTTCGAACCGCTGATGGTAAGGTAAACAAAACCATCTTTTGCGAAGAGATCTTCCACTTTTTCAAATTTGCCAACACCCAAAGACACGCCGTCCACGTTGCGAATCAACGAATACGGGTCCGGGCATTTCACTGTATTGCCCCAGCAGTCATAGGTATACGCCGTAAACGCCGAGTCCGGCATCACTGTCGAGGGCTCATATTTTTCTGCCGCCTGGGCGACCGCGTCGGTCGGCTGCGTTTCGGCGGCAGTGGCGGTCGGCTCCGCTTCCGTAGCCGTAGGTTCCGCGCACACCGAGAATCCGAAACTCAAAAGCAGACACAACGTAAGTGCCAGACAGAGTAACTGTTTTCTCATAGTTGTTTCTCCCTTCTGTGGATTTTGACGACAGGCTTACTCTTTAATACCGGAGGAAGCCATCGTATCAAGGACCTGACTTTGCGTTGCAACAAACAGGATAATCGGCACGCTCATGAGGAGCACGCTGATAGCACCGGCCACGCCCGCGCGGGCAAGACCGCCTTGCGAAATCTGTTGCAAAGCAAACGCAAGGGGTTTGATTTCCTCGGTACGAATCAAGACGCCGCCCGTGTTGTTCCACAGATCGGTTGCCGAGAAGATGATCAGCGTCAACCAAGCCGGTTTGACGTTGGGCATCACGATGGTAAAGAAGATTTTCAGCTCGCCGGCACCGTCGATACGGGCCGCTTCAAGCATGGCGTTATGGATGCTGGACATGAACTGTTTCATAAGGAACAAGCCCATCGAAGCACCGATGGCCGGGAAGACCAACGCCCAGTAAGTATCCACCAAGTTCAAACGGGACATGATGATGAAGTTCGGGATGGAGGTGACGTTCGGGGTAAACAGAAGAGCGACAACAACCAAGCTGAAGAATGCATTCTGTCCTTTGAAGTGGATTTTTTCGAGCGAATACGCCGCCATGGAGGCGAAAATCACGTGGAGTCCCGTACCGACAACCGTAATAAATATGGTATTAAAGAAGTAACGGGAGAACGGCACGTAGGAGTTACTCATCGCGAGGGAGAGGTTTTTGAAGTTATCGAACGTCGGGTTGTTCACGAAGAAACGAGGCGGATAGAGGAACAACTCGTCGTACGGTTTGAAGGCGTTACAAATAACGTAAATCATCGGAACTGCCATAATGCAGCAGAACAAAACCAGGAAGATGATTGCTAAAATATCGCCTTTCAGGGAACGCATGGATTTTACTGCGAACAAATGGCGCAGGAAGCGACGAATCTTCAAGCCCACCTTTTTGAAGAAGCCGCCAATCGATTTGAAAAATTTGCCGATTGCGCCAAGAACCGGAATATTCACTTTTTTCTTCGTCTGCTTGCTCATGTTCCGGTCCTCGCAATCAGTTTATTGATGAGCCAACGGGACACCAGCATCATCAGGAACAGCACAGTGGCCATTGCCGATGCATAACCGAGGTCGAAACGTTGATAACCATAGTCAACCATCAAGTTGACGATGGTCGTGACCGCGTCCTCCGTAGACGGATAACCTGCAAGGGCAATCGTCTGCTGGTGGATAGAGAACGCGCTCGTGATGCTCATAGTAGCACCGAACAGCAACTGCGGTTTCATCATCGGCAAGGTGACGTACCACAGTTCCTGCCAGCGGTTTTTGAGGCCGTCGATAGCGGCGGCTTCATAGAACTGGGTATCAATGGTGCGGAAACCGGCAACGAACGAAAGGAAGCCGGCGCCCATGGATCCCCACAACACACAGATAATAATAACGGTAGAAATGTAGTTCGGATCGGTCAGCCATTCTATAGGCTTCTCGATAATACCGTATTCCATCAACGCGCTGTTGATGTAGCCGTAAGCGTCACCGGAGAACAGCACGCTAAACACGACGTAGATGGAACCGGCGATGGTCGGCGAATAACAGATAAGAACGAAAATCATACGGATTTTCGAGGAAACCTCGTTAATCATCCATGCTACCAAGTAGGAGAGGATGTATCCGCCCGGACCGCAGATGATGGCGAATTTGAGCGTGTTCTGCAAAGCAATCGGGAACACGCTGTCACGCGTCATCAAGCGAACGTAGTTATCCAGCCAAATCCATCTGGTCTTTTCAAAAATGTTGTAGTAAGTAAAGCCGTAAATAATCGAAATCACAACGGGCAAAACGGTGAAAACCAAGAAGAACACCGCATACGGAATCAAAAAGCCGTATGCAACGCGATCACGTTTCCACGTTTGGCGCCAGTCAGCGATTAACGGCGATTTTCCGCTTTTCATACGTTTTTAATCCCTCTTTTCATTAGCCTCTTTGAAACCGAATTCTTTACGTTTATCGGTTATCTCATCGGTGATAATTTGTGCATACTTCAAAATTGCTTCACGGGCATCTTCCTTATTCTCCTTGATGCAGACCGCACGGAACGCGTTGTTGATGTGACGCGGCGTGTAGTAACTACCCGGAGTTTCCGGAATGGTCGCGGCGTATTTGGCTTCTTCGTTCAGCACCGCAAGCTCGCTCTTAGACCAAGCCAGGTTGTTGAACGCGGCTTTGTTGGCCGTTGCGTAACGGGCCGCCGTACCGAGCAAGGATTCCAAGTTGGTTGCGTAAGTGGTTTGGGTATCGTCGGAAGTCCACCATTTGATGAAGTCCCAGCCGGCTTGCTTATTCTCGGCCGCATCCATCAGGATAACCGCCGTGCCGCCGCCTTTGGTCGTCATATTGACGCTGCCGTCTTCCTGCACCGTGCCGGGCACCAACGTCATGCCCCACAAGCCTTTCAATTCCGGAGCGGAAACGGAGAGGTTGTTGTAGAACGGGAAGTCGGTAATCAGCAACGGGGACTCACCCGTACGGAAACGGGAGAGCATATCGAAGTTGGTCGGCAGACCGTAGTTCGTGTACAGGTTGGTCCAACGTTCAAACGCACGCACGGCATTCTCGCTGTCCAAAGCGGAACGAGTGCGATCTTCGCTGTAGAAAGAACCACCGTTTTGATAAAGGAAGATGGCGTAGGTATTGATACCATATTGTTCCACGTCGGCACCGGTCTTGTCACCGGTTTCCATCAACATGGATCTGTTTTTACCTTGCAGAATCGGCAGAATGTCAATCACATCGTCCCAAGTCCAGGGATTTTCCAGTGTCGGCGGTTCAATGCCCAAACCTTTCAAGATATCGGTGCGATAGAACAGCACCGAGTAGAGGTACTGATCCGGCAGGCCGTACAAGCCGGTCACACCGTCCTTTCCGGTATAGGTGAACGGCAACGTTGCTTGCGTGTACTCTTCTTCGTTACCGAAGCGGCTGAGCACTTCTTCCAACTCATTCTCATCCACGACTTCGCGCAGGTTGGCGGAAGCACCACGCATGGCATATTCAACCGGCAATTTGGAGGTGGCGTTAAGCAAAACGTCCGGCCCGTTGCCGGCTGCCACAGACGGCATCAGTGCGTCCACAGGCACCACTTGCAGGTCAACGCCTATCTGACTGCCGAAGTTTTCTTCGGTATTCGGCGTGTAGTCAGAACGAATCAACTCGTTGATAATCGAAGCCTGGTCACGGCCGAGAGTTGTCCATACCGTCAACGTGGTGGAGGCTTCACCGCCGGTACCGGCAAGACTGTTGTAGTCTTCAATAAAGGAAGCAATAAACAATTGGATTTGATACCACAGTTTTTGGAAGAAGTTTTTCTCCGCTTTCGGCAGAGGTTCGGAAGGAGCCGCCACCGAGATGTAGTCAATATCCAACGGGCGCGCTTGCGCGCCGGTCATCACTTCGCTGAGGGAAGCGATGTTGTCTTTGTAGTATTTCAGCTGAGAAGCAATGGTGTTCGGATCATCACAGAACTCCTTCAGCTGAATCGACGTTTTTGTAATGGAAGAAAGCGAGCTGCCGGAAGAACCGGAAATCTCTTCGATATCTTCTGCGATACCGTCCAAAATCTTCGCTTGCTTCTCCATATTTTCCAGCGTATCCGGAATCACATCATTCAGTTGATAGTCACGGTCGGTATCCGGCGTGGCGCTCATAATCATAATTAAGTCGCTGTAAATGTTGTTCAGTTCCTGCACGCAGGCTTCCAAACGCTCCAACGTGGGACCGAGGTCGCCCAACGTCACAGACAGGGACAACGTATGCGTTACGCCGCCCTCTAACCAGAACTTGCACGCTTCACCATCCACCGACACGGTGTAGATGATCCAACCGTTGTTGTAGGTGAAATGGATATCCGCGGCTTCCGCAAAAGGAATTTCGCCGTCGATACGCAGCGTACGCGCGGAGTACAAGTCGTTGGAATAAATCTGACGGCAGCGGAGACGAATCTCATACAAGCCGGATTTTTCCGGTTTCAGCTCCCACGTAACCTCCTGGCCGGCAGTAGACCAGTTTTTGCCGCCGATGTAGTTGAGGCGGATTTTGCTGCCGTCGTTCGGATAGGTCATCGGAGAACTGCGGTCTTCCTGCGGAGTCAAGGTTGCATCGCTTTTGTAGAGGCAATCTTCGCCCTGGATATTATCCAGTGTCTCCGCCTGATTGTTTTTGTCCGAGTAGTTGCTGATGTACTCTTTATAAGGGACCAACTGTTTCGGGCAAACAAGCGTGATGCTGTGGATAATCACACTCTCACGCAAACTGACGAAGGTCAATTCGCTCACGTCAGAGAAATCGAACAGCAGCGCCTGAGAGTAGTATCCGGCAGCATCTTTCAACTCTTGTGTCAGATAACCGCGTTCTTCTTTGGTAATCTGCTCTTGAGCCGGTTTGATGTCGTTGTTATTGGCGTCGCGCTCGATTTTACCGCCCTTGTTGCGCCACAAACGCGAAAGAGTGAGGTCACGAGCTTCGGCGTAAGGGATTTTTCCGTCAAGCAACACCGCACACTCCGCATCACGGGTACGCACTTTGTTTTGTGCTTCGTCGAAATCGATCAAGTCGTATTCGAGGCGGATTTGGTACAACCCCTCGGGCACAGACGGAAGTTCAAACGTCGCATACCCCTCTTCCGCAATCACAATGTCGTTGTCCTCGTTTTTCGTGCAATCACCCGTCACCGAGTCCAACGGAACGGCGATATCTTCGGAACCGCCAAGGGCCATCGCTTCGTTTTCAGTCGTGACTTTGTGAGCATTCAGGAAATTCTTATACTCATTTTCCACTTCGGCCAACGCGATAGCGGTAGGATCCACCTCTGTAACCGTTTCTGCGGAGGCGGCCTCCTCACTTTTTTCATTTTCGATGTCTTCTGCCGCGTTGTCCGCCGGCTCTTCTGCTTGTTCTTCGCCCACGCCGCCTGCTTCCAAAGAAACAGCTGTATCCAGTTGTTCTTCTTCGTTATCCGCAAGCGCCGGGCACGCAATAGACACAAGCATCGACATTGCCAGCAGCACACAAGCCACTTTTTTAGTTAGCCTACGCAAACTGTTTTCCTCCCATCTGTGGATTTGCAAAACAAACACCGATTTCCACCGCGCAAAAATTGCGCGGTGGAAATGGATTTGGTTCGTTTAGTTTAAATATTAGCCGCCGTTTTGTTCCTTAATCTCGGCGTAGTAGGTGCTATCCTTCATGTACGTCTCGATTTCCGTCTTCATGGACGCAATAATGGATTGCGGAGAACCGCTGTTGTTGCAGATGTTCGTGTAAACATCTTTGAAGCCCTGACGGACGTTGAGGCCCAGTTTATACATGTTCAGGGATTTCGCTTTCTTGCCCATGATGATGTCTTCGTAAACGTCAATGGAGTTTTGATCCGAGAAGAGGTCTTCCGCAGAGGCAATGACCTGGTCTTGTTCGGTGAGCTCCTCGTTCGGCGCGTACATATCGCAGTAGATGCGGAAAGCAAGTTCTTTCTTTTCTTCGTCATCGCTGTTGTAGATGAAGTACTCGGTCATACCGCCGAAGGACGCATCCACATAGTCGGTGCCGTTCGGGCCTTTCGGGAAGTAGGTCAGCGAGAAGTCTTCGCCGTTGCCCGCTTCGGTCATAACGGACTGGATGTATTCGATAACCCACTCTTCGCAAACCAACATACCGGTTTTGCCGTTGCAGAATGCATCGGCGGCGGTGTGCCAGTCTTTCATACAGGACAAGCACTCAACGCTGTGGTCGGTGTTGAGCATGGTGTTGAAGGTGTTAAGAGCCTCCAACGATTTGGCGCTGTCCAAAGTCAAGGACGGATAGCCTTTCGCATCATACTCGACCGCGGTCGCGCCGTTAGCGAGAATGAAGCAGCCCATGAACAACTCGCAAGTGGTGGTGGACAAGCCGTACTGGGTGATATTGCCGGACGCGTCGGAAACCGTCAGTTTCTTCGCATACTCTTGGAGTTTATCGAAGTTCCACTGATCTTTTTCCACCCACACGCTGGGATCCTCCAGGTTGGCTTTTTTGAGCAACTCTTTGTTGTAGATGAGACCGGCAGTCAACTCGGTCTGCTCACGGCAGAAGGAGTAAATCTTGTCGCCGAAGGTGGCGGTTTGAAGCGCCAGCTGATCCCAACTGCCGTCATTCCAGTCCACGCCGACTTTCTCGGCGATGGGCGCGATGTCGGTCACGATGTTACCGGCAACCCACTCGTCAAGGAAGTAGGGGTAAATCAGCATAATGTCGCCGAAAATCTCGCCGGCCATGGCTTTGGCTACCATGGCATCCCAGTAGTCGCTCTGGTCAATCTCAGACTCAAACGCGATTTCGACGTTGTAGTTGTTCTGCACTTCGTCGATGCGCTCAATGAGCAGGTCGTTCGCCGGGCTGATACCCGGAGTGAGATCCACCACGCGAGGCGTCGCGAAAGTGATCGTCTGCCCTTTGCCGTCCATATACGTTTTGCCTTCATCCCCGGATTCGTCGGTGCCCGAGGCGGCATTCGGCTTGTCTTTGCCGTTGCCGCCTTTGGAATCGTCTTTGCCGTCGCCGCCGCAAGCAGCAAACGAGCAAAGCATCAACGCCAAAACGCTGACGAGGCAGAGGGTTCTCAACAGTTTTTTCATAAAAAAATCCCCTTTCAAGTGTTTTACACTTAATAATAACCTAAAATATATAACCGCGACACGGCAGAGTATCCCCTATCGCATCGAGCAGTCCGAAAGGAAACGCAGGCGACATAAAATTACCGATTTCGCAGCAATTTTCACAAATTTTGCGCGTTTTTTGTCTCTTTTCACAAGAAACCCGGAGCAATCGCCCACTTATATAAACGAATTATACAAAAAAATATTAGAATTGTCAACAGAATTCTCTGTTTTTTTGTGCAAAATCCTAAATTTTTTTCGATTTCCTATATAAAAGGGGGTTGTGCAATCTGCACAACCCCCTTTTTTCTCGTGATTTTTCACAATTTTTTTAAATCAGACGGTCAAACGTCGTCTCATCCAGTTTATCCGTCACCATTTTGGTAATCTCATCAAACACGGTTTGAAACGGGCAACGTTCTCCTTCGGCGCAACCGCATTCATAATCGCCGTCCAAGCAACGGCTGAACCGATATTGGCCCTCCACCGCCTCAATCACCTGGCGCAACGTAATCTCTTTCGCCGGGCGACTGAGAACGTAGCCTCCGTGGGCGCCTTTGTAGGACACCACGATATCCGCCAGCACCAGTTTTTGCATAATTTTCAAGGTAAAGCGAGGCGACACGTTGGCTTTTTCCGCCAAAGCTTTTCCGTCTAAACGATCGGAAGAGCGCGCCAACACCCGAACAAGACGCACCGCGTAATCCGATTCCAGATTGATGTGCATAGCATTCTCCTTAATCGAGGAAATCTTTCAGTCGTTTGCTGCGGCTGGGATGGCGCAGTTTGCGCAATGCTTTCGCCTCAATTTGGCGAATACGCTCACGGGTAACGTCAAATTCTTTACCCACTTCTTCGAGCGTGCGCGGACGTCCGTCCTCCAAACCAAAACGCAGGCGAAGCACTTTCGCCTCACGGGGCGTAAGGGTTTCGAGCACATCGGTCAAGGTTTCTTTAAGAAGCATATGGGAAGCGGCATCCGCCGGTGCAGGCGCTTCTTCATCGGGAATGAAGTCGCCGAGATGGCTGTCCTCTTCCTCACCAATCGGTGTTTCCAAAGACACCGGCTCCTGCGCCACGCGCATAATCTCGCGCACACGAGCAACCTCCAAATTCAGTTCTTCCGCAATCTCCTCCGCCGTCGGCTCGTGGCCGTTTTTGTGCAACAGGATGCTGGACGTCTTTTTCACTTTGTTGATGGTCTCCACCATGTGTACCGGAATACGGATGGTACGCGCCTGATCCGCAATGGCACGGGTAATCGCCTGACGAATCCACCACGTGGCATACGTCGAGAACTTAAAGCCCTTGGTATAGTCGAATTTTTCCACCGCTTTAATCAAACCGAGGTTGCCTTCCTGGATAAGATCAAGGAACGACATTCCGCGACCGACGTAGCGTTTGGCGATGCTGACCACCAAGCGAAGGTTCGCTTCGGAAAGACGCTGTTTTGCAGCCTCATCCCCATCCATAATGCGGCGCGCCAGCTCGATTTCCTCGTCTGGGGAAAGCAGCGGCACACGGCCGATTTCTTTCAAGTAGACTTTCACGGGATCGTCCACAATCAGCGTTTCACCGCCCTCTTCGTCGTCCCCTTTGTCCACTTTTACAAGGGCCAACTCTTCCAGCGACTCATCCTGCAAGTCGTCCACGATTTCTACGTTGGCGGCTTCGAGCGACTCATACAGCTTGTCCACCTGGTCGGGATCGATATCCATATCCTCCATGGTGTCCATAATTTCCTGCATAGTGATTTTGCCTTTGGCTTTGCCCATTTCAATCAGGTCTTTAATTTGGCCTTTGTCCGCTTTTTTGGGCAAAATTTCTTCCGGCTCGTCCTCGGTCATATCCTCGTCAACGACGCCCATGGCCTCCCGATCCAGTTCTTCGTCCAAGTCCACCACTTTGCTTTTTTCTTTTGCCATTGTCCATTCCTCCTGTATTTCACACCTGTCGGTTTACTTTTTCAATCCTTTGATATATGCCATAATATCTTCATCTGTTGCCTCGCTGACGTTTTTCACCGCACGGAAACGCTCTTCTTCCCGTAACACGTTGCACAGCGCAGCAAATTCCTCTTTGGATCCGGTTTGGATGGCGGCATCCTGCTGCATTTTGGTGATATACGCCATTTCTTCCGGCGAATACTCCTCCGCCAAAAACGGAAGTTCTGTCAAAAGTCCTGCATCGTGCCGGTCAAGCAATGCTTTATACAGCCGCTTATTGAACGAAGTTGCCAGCGTTTCGGGCGGCAACTCCGCTTTGGCGGTTTTCAGCAAATCCGGGTGTCGAAGCAGCGTGCCGATCACCTTTTCTTCGGCCGCGACCGCACGGGGATGGTCTTTCGCCTCTTTGTTGACCGCATCGGTGATTTTCGCGTTTTTCCGCAGCACTTGAGACGTTTGGTTTTTGCGCTGATACCGTTCTTTTCCGGCGCGAATACTCTTGATGCGCTCGGTCATCACGCTTTTTTGCACGTCCATCTCTTTGGCAAGACGGCCGGCATACACGTCACTTTCGATAGGATCGTCGAGCGATGCAAGCAGCCGTGCCGCTTCGTTGAGATATTCCGTCTTGCCCACGTCCGTGTTCAAATCGTGACGGGAGGCGATTTCAATCAAGCGATATTCCACGTCGCCGGCGGATTTTTGGAGTAACACACGAAACCGCTCGGCACCGTTTTTCTTAATGAATTCATCCGGATCCTTGCCGTCCGGAATGTTGACCACACGGATGCCCACACCGGTCGGCCGCAAAATGTCGATAGCACGGCGCGTGGCTTTTTTGCCGGCTTCATCGCTGTCGAAAATCATCGTAACGTTTTCGGTGTAGCGCGCGAGCAAATTCGCGTGTTCCTCGGTAAACGACGTTCCGAGCGCCGCCACCGCGTTTTCAAAACCGGCTTGATGCATAGCGATAACATCCATATACCCCTCGCACAAAATCAGTTCTTTGGCGCCGGTGGCTTTGGCGAAGTTGAGTGCAAACAAGTTGCGACTTTTTTTAAATGCCGGCGTGTCGGACGTGTTGACATACTTGGGTTTGGAGTCATCGAGCACCCGTCCGCCGAACGCAATCACGTTGCCGCGGATGTCGATAATCGGCACCATCACGCGGTTGCGGAACACATCGTATACGCCGCCTTTTTGCCCCCGTTTGCACAGGAACGCGGCCACCAACTCATCCTCGCGGAAACCCTGCTTGCGCAGTTCGTTGGCGAGCGAAAAATAGTCGTTCGGCGCATAGCCAAGCCCGAAATGGCGAATAGTTTTGTCGGAATAGCCGCGCTTGCGATAATACGCCAGCGCCTCCGCCCCGGCAGAAGAATACAGCTGTTCGTGGAAAAATCTTGCGGCGGCGCGGTTTGCCTCCAACACGCGCACGCGCAGTTTTGATTCAGCGTCATTGACGTGGGCCGATTCGGGAACCGTCATTCCGGCTCGGTCGGCCAAGAATTTGACCGCGTCAAGATAGTCTAAATTTTCAATCCGTTTAATAAACGTAATCACATCGCCGCCGGCACCGCAACCAAAACAGTAAAACGAGGCGGTTTCGGGGTAAACGGTGAAGGACGGCGTCTTTTCACCGTGGAAAGGGCAAAGCCCTTTCAGCAACCGTCCCGCCCGTTTCAGCGGAACATAGGAGGAAATCGTCGATTCAATATCACAGCGAGAGGTCAATTCGGCTATGAAACTGTCAGGAATAGGCATATTCGGTTCCTCCTTTCAAAATTGTAAAGGCAAACGCCTTCGTAAAGCAACTCAGCTTTACGCTTTGAACGTCCAACTGCGCGGAACAAACAAGCTATCATAAATGCCGAGAGCAAAATTATCGGTCATACTCGCCACGTAATCGGCGGCGGCACGGGGCGCGCCTTCCTCCTCGGCGACTTGTACGAATTCCGGCGGTAAAGCGGCCGGATTTTTCTCGTAATATTCAAAGAGCGTTTGCAAAAGCGCCACGGCTTTTGTCTCTTCGCCCTTAACGACGGGGTTAAAATACAGTTTGTCGAACATCGTTTGATGAAGTGTCTGAAACGCCTCGTACACCGCAGGCGCCATACGAATATCGGTGCCGTCGCTGGCTTTGATGACGTTGCCGATAAGACAATCCAGGCGTTGCGCCCGTGTTTCTCCGAGCAACGTCCGCACGTCGATAGGAATATCGCTCTCGCTCATTACGCCGGCACGCATCGCATCGTCCATATCGTGGTTTATGTACGCAATTTGGTCAGCAAAGCGGACGATGCGGCCTTCAAGTGTCTGCGCCGTGGCCCCTTTGGTGTGACAGAGGATTCCGTCGCGCACCTCAGCTGTCAAGTTAAGTCCCTTGCTATCGTGCTCTAACTTTTCGACCACCCTCACACTGTGTTCATAGTGGCGAAATCCACCGTCAAGCAGTTCGTTGAGGGCGCGTTCTCCTGCATGACCAAACGGCGTGTGTCCCAAATCGTGAGCAAGCGACACCGCCTCGGTCAAATCTTCGTTGAGGCGCAGTGCCCGTGCAATCGTTCTGGCAATCTGGGATACTTCCAAGGTGTGTGTCAGACGGGTGCGGTAGTGATCACCCTCCGGCGACAGAAACACCTGCGTTTTATGCTTTAAGCGGCGGAAGGACTTGGAGTGGACCACGCGGTCGCGGTCGCGCTGATACACCGTACGATACGGGCAGGGCGTTTCCTCACGCTCCCGACCGCGGCTGTCCGCGGCAAAAGCGGCATAAGACGCCAAAATCTGCTTTTCGCGCACTTCGATTTCTTCCCGAACCGTCACCGCAATTCCTCCTCTTGCTGCTAAATTACCAAAAACCCGTCCCATTTTCGGGACAGATTTCGACCGCAAAAGCGGTTATCATTCTCTTATACGAAAAAAAAACCGCAAATTCCTTTGAAATTTCAAAAAATTTGCGAATTTTTTTATTTTTCGGTTTTTTCGTCAAAAGGCAGCAGGCAATCCCCCGTTACCTTCCCGGAAAAACGACCGGCGGATTGTTCCACAATGGCGGCGTTGACCGTTTCAACACTGTCGGGAAGTAATGCCGCTTTCAGCACCACGCTTTCCTCAAACACACTGTCCAACACACTGCCGTTTTGTTCCAAAAGCGGCCGCACAAATCCGTACGTCGCGTAGTCGCAGGTGATTTCAAACACCTTACACGACCGCATAACGACAATCTCCGATGCCTCCGCCGCCAATGCGCCCGTGTGGGTGTAGGCGCGCAAAAGGCCGCCGGCGCCGAGAAGAATGCCGCCGAAATACCGCACCACCGCAAGCACGCACTGTTGCAGTTCATTGTGTTCCAACACCTGCATCAGCGGCTGTCCTGCCGTTCCTGCCGGC
This sequence comes from Acutalibacteraceae bacterium, assembly GCA_045598065.1. Classification (GTDB taxonomy): domain Bacteria; phylum Bacillota; class Clostridia; order Oscillospirales; family Acutalibacteraceae; genus RGIG426. The sequence continues at coordinate 8,348 of JAZLLJ010000065.1, read as the reverse complement.
TCGCCGTCATCCGAAAATTTCGCGCCGTCTTCGGTTCGATAGGCGAAACAAACGTGACGGGCATCCCGATGTTCTTTTCGAAGCGACGCTAAAAAATCCTGCGCCTCTTTTGCATTTTCGGCAGGCGCCAGTATGCCGATAAACCGCGACCGCCGTTCCACAAACTCGACGGTAACGGTCGTTTTCACGGTACGCATCGCGTTGTCCACGCGGTCGCCCCCTTTCCTTAAATGAAAACAGACTGCCACAAAAAACGAACACCTATCGGAAAATGGGCATTCCTCTTTTGTCGCAGTCTGTCCGTAAGCCTGACTGTGGCGTCGATATTACATACCGAAGCGCTTTTTGAAACGATCCACGCGACCGCCGGTATCCACCAGTTTTTGTTTGCCGGTGAAGAACGGATGGCATTTGGAACAAATTTCCACGCGGATATTCTCTTTCGTGGAACCCGTTTCGATCACTTCACCGCAGGCGCAGGTGATGGTGGTCTGTTTGTAATCGGGATGGATATTTTCTTTCACGGAAATCACCTCGTTTCATGTCCGTTGGCCCTCAAAACAAGGTCAACATTTGGAGTATACCACATCGTTTTTCAAAATGCAACAAAAATTTTCGAACTTTTTGAAATTTTTTCGATTTTTTTATTCTCACCCGTTCATTCGGCTTTTTTTGCGGTTTTTATCCCCCAAATCACAGAAAATCCCGTTTTAGGACTTGCGCTGTTCTTTTAAATAGTGTATAATATATCTCCGCGCAAATTGTTACACGCGCGAGAAATTACGTTTCAGAAAGGAGGCGGCGCCCTATGTTCACCTGGAACAGTGCGGAGTTGTGCCATCCGGCAGTTCTTCCCCAAAAAGCAGGCGAGGCCTTGAAAATCGCCACGTTCACCCAGTTGAAAGTGCTTTTGTACATCGCCACGTGCGGTCAAAGCAGCGTGGATGCCGCCGCCTGTGCCGCCGCGCTCGGCGGTCGCGTTACCGAAGCGGATTGCGCCGATGCGCTCGCTTTCTGGGAAAAAGAAGGCGTGTTGCTTTCGGATGGCACACCCGAAAAACCGAAAAAAGCCGCCGCAGTCGTCGAAGAAGCGCCGCAACCTCCGCTCGCTCCGGCCGCACCATCCGTTCCGAAGTCGGCGCCGGTCGTAAAAACGTTGACACCGGCCGACACACCAAAGCCGAAGAAAAAGACCAATTACAAGGAGTTCACCAATCTCCTGCATACCGTGGAAGCCCGTTTCGGCAAAACACTTTCGCGTTCGGACCAAGACCGATTGCTTGACCTGTGCGAGCAAACCGCTCTGCCGATGGAAGTGCTCATTATGATTGTGGCATACGCGGTGAAAAACGATAAAAAAAGCGTTCGCTATATTAAAACCACCGCCGAAAACTGGGAAGAGCAGGGCATCAACACCATTGACGCCGCCGACCGCCATCTCTGCCATTTGGAACGGCGAGAAAAAGCGTGGACAAAATTAACGGAGTGGCTGTCGCTGGAAATCGAACGCCCCACCGTCTCCCAAAAGGATTTGGCGGAAAAGTGGATTTTTGAGTTTAAGCAAAAACAACCGCTCATTGCTCTTGCCTATGCCAAATGCGTGGAGAAAACCGGCAAATTCCATGCCGTGTATATGGATCGCCTCCTCATCTCCTGGCACGAGGACGGCATCACCACCCCCGACAAAGCGGAACATCCGCAAAAAAGCGCATCGAAAAAGACCGCCACTTCCGCCCAAAAAAGCGACGGCGGTTTCGACGTGGATAAGTATGAACAACTCATCGCGGGGCGCACTCCGCGTTTTCGAAAGAAGGAATCATAAATGGGATACAGTCGTGACGTATGTAAACGGGCCGCCGAGGAATTGGCGCGTCGGCAACAAGCCGCCGAAAACGAGGCATTTGCTCGCCGCGTCCGTGTTATCAAAGCCTTTCCGCAAGCGTTGGATTGCGAGCGCCGTATGGCGGCTTCCGCCGCTCAGATTGCTCTCGTCGTGATGAATAACGGCAACGTGGAAGAAACGCTTGCTCGCATCCAAAAAGAAAACGAAGCCGCTCAAAAAGAGTTGGCAGGCTATATTGCCGCCGCCGGCGAGCAGGGAACGGATTTCAGTCCGCGCTACACCTGCACGAAATGCAACGATACCGGGTTTGCCGATAACCGTGTGTGCGCGTGTCATCAGGCACTTTTGGCACAATATGCCGGCGAAGCGCTGTCCAAAACTTCCGGCATGAAACTCACCTCGTTCGACACGGTGGATTTGAGTTATTATGACGAAACCTCCCGTTCGCGGATGGCGGATAATTTCGCGTTTTGCCGCGCCTACGCCGACCAGTTTGACACAAATGCCGACAGTTTGCTACTGTTCGGTTCCACCGGAACCGGCAAAACACACGCGGCACTGGCCATTGCCAAAACCGCCACAGACCGCGGCTTTTCGGTTATTTATGGCCCGGTGCAAACGCTGTTGCGCCAACTCGAAAAAGAACATTTCGGCAAAGTGGAGGGCGATTCGGAAGAGGCGCTTCTTTCCTGCGACCTTCTGATTTTGGACGATCTCGGCACCGAGATGTCCACCTCGTTCACCAACTCCTGCATCTATAACATCGTGAACGGACGTATGATGGCGGGACTTCCCACCATCATCAGCACCAATCTTTCCGCACCCGAATGGGCGCCCCGTTACGGCGAAGCGATTGCTTCGCGCGTACTTGGCACGTTTGAGCCGCTTTCCTTTGCCGGCAACGACGTCCGCCAAGCCAAATTAGAGCGCCGTTTATCCGACGAAGCCTGATTATCGATTTTCACCACCTTAGAAGGAGGCCCTTTTTATGCCCGAGTTTGAACGCCGCTGTTTCGGCTGTATGAATCTTCTCACCGAAGAAACGGAGGCTTGCCCCGTTTGCGGCTATCCCACCGACGGCTCTAACCCGTCAGAATATCTTGCCATCGGCGCCCTGCTGGGCGAGCGCTACGTTGTAGGACGCGTGTTGTCCTTCTCCGGCGCCACCGCCTGCTATATCGCCTACGACACCGTCGGCAGCTGCCCGGTGTTTTTACGGGAATTGATGCCGATTTCGCTCTGCCATCGCGAGAAAAGCGGCACACTCACCCCAAAAGAGGCCAATTTCGCCGATTTTACGGAATTAAGCGAAAAATTTGACAATCAAAGCCGCACTTTGGCGAAATTGCGCGACCTGTCTGTGTTGCTTCCCATCTACGACCTGTTTAAGCAAAACGGCACGTCCTACACAGTATCGGAATATATCGAGCCTCACACGCTGACGGAATTGCTCTCTCAAAAAGGCGGCCGTCTCACGTGGAATGAAACCCGTAAATTATTCTTACCTTTCCTGTCCTCGCTGATTTCCTGCCACACCGCCGGGCTCAAGCATTTGGCCATTTGCCCCCAAAATCTGTTTGTGGACGAAACCGGTCGCCTGCGCCTTATGGGATTTGATTTGGAGACGGTGCGTCGGGAAGGCACGCTGATTGAGCCGCAACTGGCAGACGGCTACGCTGCTCCCGAACAGTACACGATGAGCAAAACGGTCGGCCTGTCGGCAGACGTGTATGCCGTGGCTGCCACGCTATTCCGCGTTCTCACCGGCAACCCTCCTCCCGAAGGGGCTCACCGCGCAGAAGACGGTAACGATTTGTATATGCCGGCCGAAGTGGCCAACGCTCTGCCCGAGCACGTATTGGAAACCTTGGCGGACGCGCTTCACCCCAACGCCTCGTCCCGTATTTCTTCGCTGACCGAATTGCGCGACCGATTGTCTACCGGACGCGTGGTTTCCGCTTTGGCGCAGGAAGCAGAAGAAATGACCGCTCTTCGCGCCGCCGAAGACCGTCTTCCGGCCAAATCTTCCGGCAAAAAATACGGAATTCTTATCGCGGTAATCCTGGTTTTACTGATTCTCGCCATCGGCGGTATTGTCTACTTAAAACTGTGGAAACCGCAAAATGACACCTCGACCTCATCCGACGTTTCGCAGGCGGATAAACGTACCACCGTGACCGAGCCCACATCTACGCGAAACGTCAATGCAGACAGCATTACCCCTCGAGTTTGCGGCGAAGACTACTATGCGTTGGTGTACAAAAACAACAACTATATGTTTGAAGATTACCCCGTAAAAGTCATCGGCTTCCAGTATTCCGACGAGGCAAAAGCCGGCTACATTGTGGCGCAATCTCCTGCCGAAGGAGAACCGATTGAGAAAAACGGCACGATTGAAGTCTACCTCAGCGCCGGCAAAGCGCAAACCGCCGTGCCGGACGTGACCGGTTGGAAAGCGGAACACGCGGAAATCTATTTGGAGGCTCTCGGTTTCCGTGTAGAGACGTCCGAAGGGGCTGACACGTCGGTGGACGTGGGCTGTGTGTTCGGCACGTGGCCGCCGGCAGGCACTGAGCCGATGAACGGCAACAAAGTGACTTTGCGCGTTAACAACACGCCGAAGCCCACCGAAGCCGCCGATTCCGATACGTCGGATGATACGTCGGACAGCAACGATTCCGGCGAGGATGACACGGAAGAAGACGACGTATACGAGGAGGAAGAATAATCTATGAAACAAGAGACGATGTCCTCTTTCGTCACGAAAATATTTCTGCGCGCGGTCATCGCCGCAGTGCTTTCTATGATTGTGTATCTATCTGTCGGTTTCGTCTTCACCGCCATCGGCACGAAAGAAGAAGGATACACCGTTTACGTTCAGGATGAAAACAGTGAATGGGTGGAAGAAAGTTATCTGACCGTCGAAGAGTTAAGCAACGCAAACACTTCTTCCGACACGGACGTTTCCGCCGATGAAACCGCACCCACAAAAATGCGTCGAGTCACCTCCAAACGCTCGGATATGCCGACGTGGCTGAATCTGCTCTCCAAACTGATTTCCGAGATTTGTATGCTCGGAATGTACATTTCGATGCTGTATATTACAGCTTGGGAATACGGCGCAAAAGCCCGTCAAAACCGCAAAGAAACGCCCATTGACAAGTGGTACGGTTTGCGCGGCGGCCTTATCGCCACCATTCCTCTGTGGATTGCATGGGCGGCGCTGTTTGCCAGCAAATTCGGCTGGTTTAACCCCAATTACGCCGGCACGTTCCAGTTTATTATGGCGCCGTGGTTCCCCATTGTGAACAGTATGATGGGTGCATCCACCACCGCCGACGTCCCGTGGTGGGCATTATTTGCGGTGTTGCCGCTGACGACTCTTAAACCGCTCACCACCCACATTGCCTATACCCTCGGCGCAAAAGACATCGTGCTGCGTGACCAAATCCTCTACGGCGGCAAAAAGAAGAAAAAGAAAACTTCCCGTCGCGCATAATTTTCGGCCGCGCCCATACTGTTTTGTATGGGAGGGATGTTCTATGAAACAAACCGCTAAAGCCGCTTTTTTGTGGACTCTTGTTATCGAATGTGCCGTAGTGCTGTTTGCCGCCGCCGTAGGAACGCGGCCGCAAACCGCCGTTACCGCTCCTGCCGACTCCCGTCCGCTCATTTTGCTTGATGCAGGACACGGCGGTGAGGACGGTGGGGCGCTTGCCCCCGACGGCACCTTGGAAAAGGACCTCAATTTGGATATCGCTTTGTCCACACGGGACCTTTTGCTCTTTTGCGGCTATCGCGTAGAAATGACAAGAGACACCGACACCGTTCTCGGCGAAGGCGACACCGTGCGAGCGCGAAAGGTCAGCGATATGAACGCGCGATTGAAGCTTTACGAGACCGCCGATTTGGTGTTATCCATCCACCAAAACAAATTCGGCGACACCGCCTGCCGCGGCGCCCAGTTTTTTTACTCCGAAAACGCCCCCGAAAGTAAAATCCTGGCCGAAACGGTGCGCGGACAGTTCGTATCGCTTCTTCAGCCGGACAACACCCGGGAATTAAAGCCCGGCGACGACAACGTGTTTTTGCTTTACAAAACCCAAACACCCACCGTACTTGCCGAGTGCGGATTTTTGAGCAATCCCGACGAACTCCACCTTTTGAAAGACGAAACCTACCGCCGAAAAGTGGCGTTTGCGCTCTTTTCCGGCGTTGTGTGCTATACCGCATAAAAGGATGTGAAAACATGGCACAAAAGAATAAAACCGTATACATCTGTTCCGAATGCGGTGCAGAAAGCTTAAAACCTGCCGGCCGGTGTTTTACCTGCGGTGCATGGGGTACGGTGCAAGAGGAAATCCGCGCGGCATCCACCGCTTCCTCCCGTACCGTAACGGCCGCGGCGAAACCCACTCGCTTACGTGACGTTTCCACTGCCGAAGATCCGCGCATTTTAACGGGACTTTCGGAACTCGACCGCGTTCTCGGCGGCGGCATTGTCCGCGGCGGTGTGATGCTCATCGGCGGCAACCCCGGCATCGGTAAATCCACCCTGCTTCTTCAAATTTGCGAAACGCTCGGCGCGGACAAGCGTATCCTTTACGTCTCCGGCGAGGAATCCGCGCGACAAATCAAACTGCGTGCCGACCGCCTCGGTGTGAACAGCGAAAACGTGTTGCTTTTGTGCGAAACCGACGTGGACGCAATTTTGGGCGCGATCCAAAGCGAGTCCCCCGACCTTGTGATTATCGACTCCATCCAAACGATGAGTTTGCAGGACGTCGCCTCATCCCCCGGCAGTGTCACGCAGGTGCGCGAATGTACCTCGGCGTTGATGCGTGCCGTGAAAGCGGCGGATATTCCGCTGTTTATTGTCGGCCACGTCAACAAAGACGGCGCGATCGCCGGCCCGAAAGTAATGGAACATATCGTCGATTGCGTGCTGTATTTTGAGGGCGACCGCCATTCGAGTTATCGCCTTTTGCGCTGTGTCAAAAACCGCTACGGTGCCACCGACGAAATCGGGATGTTCGAAATGCGCGACAAAGGGCTTGTCGGAGTAGAAAACCCGTCGCTCGCCCTGCTCTCCGGCCGTCCGGTCAACGTCTCCGGCATCTGCGTTGCCTGCACGATGGAAGGCTCTCGGCCGATTTTAGCGGAAGTGCAGGGGCTTGTGTCCCCCACCGCGTTCGGCAATCCGCGCCGGATGTCCACCGGCTTTGACCAAAACCGTTTGGCTCTCCTCTTGGCAGTACTGGAAAAACGCGCCGGCTACTTCTTCTCGAATCTCGATGCGTATATGAACGTCGTCGGCGGTCTGTGGTTAAGTGAGCCTGCCGCCGAACTGCCGGTCGCTTTGGCGCTCGTCACCGCGCTCAAAGATAAACCCGTGTCCGAGGGAGTCGCCGCGTTCGGCGAAGTCGGCCTGACGGGTGAAATCCGTGCGGTGTCCCAAGCGGATGCGCGTGTCGCGGAAGCGGCGCGATTGGGCTTCAAAAAAGTCCTGCTTCCCGCCCACAACCTAAACGGTCTCGCCCCCCGAAAAGACATCGAAATCGTGGGTGTCAAGACGGTGCGCGATGCTTTTGAAGCGTTAGATTAACCAAAAAATGAAAAAGACTTGCTTTTTTGTGTAAAATCGTGTATACTGGAAAGTCGAAAAAGAAACGAGGGACTGTTATGACCTATACCCGCCGCAATCAAGGCACCTGCTCGCGCAGCGTGAGTTTTGATTTAGAAAACGGTATTCTCAAAAACGTCCGCTTTGAGGGCGGATGCAACGGCAACTTGCAGGGCATCGCCCGTTTGGTTGAGGGAATGGATGCCGAAGAAGCCATGAACAAACTGTCCGGCATCCGTTGTGGTTTTAAACCCACCTCTTGCCCCGACCAGTTAGCGCAGGCGATTGCCGCCGCATTGAAAGAAGGTTGATTGTATGCGAATTCAAGACGACAGCGATATGAAAATCGTGGGCGAATACGTTGAACCGGAAGATGCCGCCGACGAACTCACCCGTCTTTTGAAAGAACAACAGGAAAACGGCAACTTGGACCGCGCCCGCGCCTTGGGCGAGCAACTGGTGCAAGCCGCCAAAGAGGCCACCGATGCCCATCCGTCCGAAAACGAAACACTTTTGTTACAGCGTTGGCTGCTCCTCCTCTTTACGACCGACATTGAAGTCCAGCGCCTGCTCCCGAACGGACTTGTCGCGCGCACCGCGTTCGGCCGCTTCTATGACGTGTTGCAGCAGACCGAGCCGGAAATCTACGAGCAACTTCAGCAAAACGGCAGTTTGTCGTTCTACTATCTCTGCCAGGAGGACGGCGCGATCCTTAAAAATAAGGCCGCCGAGACGTTTGCCTCCCTTTGCGGCAGAAGCGATGACGAACGTACCATCGCTCTCGGCAAAACCCTCATCGAGCAGTGCAAAGTGAAAGTCGATGCCCTCGCCGATGCACAGGGATTTGTGCAATAACATACGCATTAAAAAAACGCTCTGTCA
>JAZLLJ010000064.1:0-7965 GCA_045598065.1 Acutalibacteraceae bacterium | reverse complement strand
CCTAACTCCTAACCGACATCCCCCTGCCACCGGGGGTTGCAGGGGATTTTATTTTTATAAACGATTGCGCAGAAAACGCGGTTTTTTATTTGTAAATGATGTGCACGAAAATATGGGCTATTTGATGGCTTCTCATTTTTTTAGAAAACGACTTTGTATTTTCGGAACTTGAAAAACGACGAAATACACCCAAAAATTTGAGTAATGTACACAATGGGTTCTTTTTTTTACATTATACTGAAAAACGGTTGACAAGAGCGCAAGGAAAAGTATATTATATCTATATATAAAGAAAGTGGGGGTATATCTGCTTTTTATGATAGGAGGGTGTTTCGGATGAACGCGGAGAAACAGGCGAAAAAACAGAAGGCGTCTGTCGGCCATCGTATGCTGACGATTATCGGCATTGTGTTGTGCGTGATTTTGATTCCGATGTTGATTATCAACTGCACCTTGATTGTGAAAAATCTTATCAATTCCGATGAAGTGCCGACGATGTTCGGTGTGGCGCCGATGGTTGTTCAAACCGGTTCTATGGAGCCGACTATTATGACGGGTGATATGATTTTTTCCAAAGTGATCGCTCCGGAAGATGTGAAAGTGGATGATATCATCTCGTTCTATGATCCTGCCGTTACTCGCGAAAAGCAGGTGCTTACTCACCGTGTGAAGGCTATCGATCCGAAAACCGGTGCGTTTACCACAATGGGTGACGCCAACGACAAAGAAGATAATATGCTTGTTCCGCCCGAGAATTTGATTGGTATTTATAAAACCCGTATTCCTGTTGTCGGCGACATAGCGATGTTTATGAAATCCACCACCGGTTTCATCGTCTGCGTGGTGTTGCCTATCGCTCTCCTGCTGCTGTACGATTTCATCCGCCGCAAAACGTATGAAAAAGAAAATGCCGCGGATACCGAGGCGCTGAAAGCTGAACTGGAAGCGCTGAAAGCCGAAAAAGCGGCGAAAAAAGACACCGAGGAAACCAAAGAAACCCCCGCGGAATAAGAAACCTTTTCCCTGTATTTGAGGTGTTACTGTTAGGTATCTCCTTCGGGAGCCACGTCCCGAAGAACCGATATATCCGGCAAGCCGCAAGGGCGCAACGACCTTGTGGGGAGCCTCGTTATCTCGCCTTCGGGACGGAGATAAGGGAAAAACAAAAAATATGAAAGGAGTCTTTCAAAATGAAAAAGAACAAAACCATGCGCGTTGCCTCTCTGTTGCTCGTGGCGGTGCTGATGACCGCTTGTGTCATCTCCGGCACCTTTGCGAAATACGTAACCTCCGGCGATGTTGCTGACACTGCTCGCGTTGCTAAATTCGGTGTCACCGTGACCGCCACCTCCGAACTGTTCAAAACTGAGTATGCTACTGATGATACCTCGTATTCTGGCACTCTGTCCGTGAAATCTTCGGATACGGACAAAGTCGTTGCCCCGGGTACCAAAGGCAACATCTCTGCCGCCGGTCTGACCGGCACTCCGGAAGTTGCTGTTCGCGTTTCCTATGAGAACGTGGCGTTCGACCTGGGTGACAACTGGATCGCCGGTGGTGCTTACTACTGCCCGTTGATCATCAAAGTGAACGACGATGCGTTCTGCGGTTTGGATTATGATTCTGCCGCCGATTTCGAAGCGGACGTTGTGGACGCTATCGAAGCCGTGACTGCTGACTTTGCTCCGAACACCGATTTGTCCGCTGTGGACAGCGTGGACGTTGCCGTTTCTTGGGAGTGGCCGTTTGAGACCGGCGCTACCGCGACGGCCACCGGCACCGACTACGATGCGCTGGATACCGAGCTCGGCGATGCCGCTGCGACTGCTGCCAGCTTTGAAGATGCCGCGACCGTGTCGCTTGCGTATGACGTGACTGTGACTCAGATCGACTGATTCGATTGAAACGGATACGTCTAACGACTAAAACCTAACAAAGACGTGTTCTCCGCCGCTCACGTGGCGAGCGGCGGAGAATAACGTGGTCACGTTGCGACCACCTGTCCGTTTTTGCCTGCGCTTTTTAACAGAACGCGGACAAAAGCGGATAACTTGTTTTATATGCCTTTATTTTACAAAAAAGGAGGGGATTTTATGAAAAAACGCCGTGGCCTTTTGCCGAAGATTTTGCCGGTTTTGGCTATCTGCTGTTTGACGTCCTATTTTGCAGGCGCGCAAGTAGTGGCGATGACACTTGCCAAAGAAGTGACCGCCGAACTGGATTTGACGGCGCAGGTGGCTTCTGCCGCCGACGTGAGCGATCCGTTCTTTGCCAACGACTCGCAAAAGGTGTGGATGGATAAAGCGACGGTGGATATTTTCAGCCTCTCCTACGACGAAAGCGGCGACGTTACCGTTCGCTCGGCGGACAACGATAAAGTTGTGGCACCCGGAACGAACGGCAGTTATTATTTCCGCATCAACAACACGACCACCAAAAATATGGATTGCTCGGTGACGGTCAAAGCCTGGTATTCGGATGACGAGTATAAAATCCCTGTGAAAGCCAAGTGGATGGGAATGGACCGCACCTATTTTGTGGGCAGTGAAAACGAATATGCCGACGTGCTCGATTTGGACGGCGTGACCGATCGCCTGACACTGGGTGGGAAACGCTATTTCAGTTATGAGCTTTTGTGGGAGTGGCCCTTTGAAGGGGACGACGATTTTGATACGATGCTCGGCAACACGTCGGTGGACAAAGACGTTTCTTTGACCATCGAAATCATCACCTACGCGACCTATGACGATACGCCGGATACCTCGATGGTCGACGACGAATCTTCCGCCATCTCCGACGTCAGCGAAATGGGAGATGACGTTAGCGATCCGGGCGAAACCAGCGACACTCCCACCAATCCGACACACGGTAACAACGAACACGGCAAGCCCATTATGGGCGACAGCGTGAAATTGACGTTGTGGATGACGGCGGCCGTGGTCAGCTTTATGACACTGATTATTCTGCTCATTCTTCCGCGAAGGAGGGATGACGACGATGAGGACGAAGACGAAGTCGAACCTGCCTAAACCGTTGCTCATTGTCTTGAACGTGCTGCGGCTTTTGCTGCTATCTTGCATAGCGGCGCTAATCGGCGTTGACCTGTACGTGGCGCAATCGACGCTGGTTTTAAGGGATTCGATGCCCATGCCGTTTGGTTACGGCGCATCAGTGGTGCTTTCCGGCAGTATGGAGCCGGCCCTCTCGGTGGATGATTTGATTATTGTCCATAAAGAGGAGTCCTACGCTGTCGACGATATGATTGTGTTTTGCGACGGCGGCGGCACCACGGTTCACCGATTGAAAATCGTGAACGGCGACACTTTTGTTACACGCGGCGATGCAAACAATACCGATGACCAGCCCATTCTTAAAAAAGAAGTTAAGGGCAAAGTGGTAAAGAGTTATAAAGGCGTCGGAAAGCTTGTCTCTGTGGTGCGCTCGCCCATCGGCATTGTGGTGACGCTCGCGTTAGCGGTGGCGTTGTTTGAGGCGCCGCACTATATGCGACAGCGGAAAAAGCAAGAGGAACTGGATACTATTCGCGCGGAAATCGAAGCGTTAAAAAACGAAAAATAAGCATAAGAAAAAGTCCTTGATTGCAATGCAATCAAGGACTTTCTTTTTTTGGTATTACGGAGTGGCAGGGAAACTGAGCCGTCCGTCCACGCCCACGTTCATACCCCAACTCTCCACCACAGCGGCGGAGGGAGAAGCTTGGATGGTTTCTTGGAAGATTTCTACCACCTGGTACACGGTCATCCCGTTATCCCACGTGTCGATGGCAAGGGTAATGGGGCGGTTGAGCAAATCCTCGGTGGTGGCTCCTGCCGCGACAGGGGTTTTATAGTAGTAGATGTCGTTGTCCGGATCTTTGAGCCAGTGTCCGGTATCGTAGTCGATGGCAGGCAGTTTGGACGGCTTGCCCACAACACCGGGCATCACTACGTTGCCGTCGCCGTCCTGCCAGTAGGAAATCAGGTTCAAGCGCAAGTAGCAATCGCCGTTACCGCCGTTTTTACCCACGATAGAGGATTTGACACCGGTGTCGGGATCGAATTCCTCAATCACGGCGCCGGTGGGGTTTAACACCTCAAATTTGCCGTCGGTTTGCAAAGTGGCGTCGGTGCCGGCGTGACGGAACATATACGCGAGCACGCTGACTGTTGTTCCTGCGGCGAGGGCCAACACGGTGACAAGAATGAGGAGGAGCCGCATTTTATTCGATTTCGTTTTCAAAGGGCATCCTCCTTTCATTCGGTTACAGCGTTTCTCACATTCTTGACGACCGCGCTGTTGCTGTTAATCCATTTCTCGTTGACGGCGGCGGTGTCAAATACCGCGAGGCCCGGGGTAGAGCTGGTGACGGTGGCGGTCTTGGGCGCATCCGTCCAGCGGTGAGACCAATCGTTAATCTGTGTTACCGTGTAGGTGCCGACCGCGATGTCTTTAATGGTGACTTCGCCGTCGCCGGCGATGGTAATGGTCACTATGTCGCCGGTTTCGTTGTTTTTCACTTCATACACGAACACCTGTGTGCCCAAGCCTTGGTTTTCGCTGTTTTCGCGGCGCACAGTCAAGTCGCCGAATTCGGGGTTGAATTTAGCATAGAAGATGTTGCCCGTGAAGCCCTCGGTACCGTTGGCGGTGAGGTGTGCTATATCCGGGAAGACATAGGCACCTTTGGCGTCGATGATCGCTTTGGTGGAATCTGCATAGGTGATGCCCATACCTTGTGGGTTTGTTGCCGCGTTGTAGGTGGCAGGGATGGTGCATTCCTCGTCCACGTACCAGCCGGCGAAGGTGAAGCCGGCGGATGCAGTGGCGGTAGAACCTAACAAGGAAGAGGCATCGGCGAAGGTTTCGTTACCGTTGCTGACCGTACCGCCACCTTTTCTCCACACTTTGTACTGTACCGTGTATTGGAGCGGCGTGTAGAAGAAGACGATATAGTTGCTTTCCACGCTCGGGGTAATGTCTTTGGTAATGGTTTTGTTGGTAACGCAGGTATAGCCCGGAATTTCCGGCGCGGTGGCGGTGTAGGACGTGCCAAACAGCGCTGTACCGGAGGTGGTGTCCTCGAGCACGCGTTTCGGCGAACTTGTATCCGCGGCAACAGTGGTATAGTTAGCGAGGTCGGCAGAAGTAACCGGTGTGCCATACAATAAATAATATACTTTATAGGAGTATTCCTCGCGCTGATAGAAGAGGAACAAGTCGGTACCGTACATAACCGGCAAAATGGTGTATTTGCCGCCGGAGTAGGTGGGCGAACTTTGCGCCCACGTACCGTTTTGCTGGCCGCGGATTTCAAGCGCTCTGTTTTCAACCAAGTCGTAACCGGCGAACTCGATGGGGCTGATTTGGGTGTTGATGTCTTTGTCCGAAACACCGTCCACGCGCGAACCGGATTCCTCAAACTTATTCGAGAAGGTGTAGGTGCCGTCCGCCGCGAAACTGACCGCGTAGTCGGCATCGGTCAGCGTGCGCGCCTCTTCGCCGTTTTTCTGCAACAGGAAGTGGACGGTATAGCGAGCGGAACTTGTGTTTTCGGAATAGTAGAAGGTGATCACGTTGTCAGGCGAGGAAATCCATTGTCCCGGATGGTCGGGATCGGGAGCGACCGCGAGCACCAATTGCTTATAGAACGCATCCGGAACGAAGCCGGAGAACACCTTAAAGCGCTCGGTCACAACAGACGACGTGGTGGTGACGGTCTTCGGAGAAGACAGCACCGCGCCGGTGTCGGAATTGATGTATTTTACAGTGTACAAGACATTCGGCACTTCTACGTAGCGGAAGGTAAAGGTGTTGATACGCGGATCCACCGAACTTTCCTCGAATGCCACGGTGATGGAGTGAGAGGAGATGGTGGGGAAGAAGCGATTATTGAAGCCTTCGTACAACTGGTTGAACGGTTCACCGGCTTTGGCGGTGAAGGTACGGGTGGTACCCTGGTAGGCGTAGCCTATTGTGTCGTTGGCGATAACGCGGTGCCAACCGTAGGAATTTTCGCCGTCTTTGAGACACACGTAAGTGCGGTCATCGTCATTGTAGGTGACGGTTTGCGTTAAATCGACGTAGGTGGCGGTGGCGCGAGGCAGGAGATGCAGGTAATTCGTGTCGGTTTCGGCCGTATCCAGTGCGTAGTGCACCACGTACGGCTGGGCGCTGTGGCTGCCCCAGTCGGCAAAGATGTTCATATCGCGCGTAACCGGCATATCGAGCGGCGTATACGCTTTTTTCGAGCCGTTTTGGATAAAGAACCAACCGCCGAAGTCATATTCGGTGGCAGAACCGCCAGGGTTCGTTACACGCAACTTATCCGGGTTCGGAATCGAGCCGATGTAGCTGCCGTGGCTCGTTTCAATCGAGTATTCCACGTCCGGCGCGGTCGGTTTCACGTAGACGAGCGATTCGTCCGGTGTTCCGGCCGCAACGGATGCCTCGTAAGCGAGCATATCGTCGTAGGTTTCGAAGAAGCGGACGTGGTGCGTCAGCGGCACCCACTTGGCATACAGCGCCACCGGGCCGGCCGGCATCGTCATACCCGGTTTGTATTCCGAACCGGGGTAGCGACCTTCCGTCGTATACCAGCCGACGAATTCGTAGGCGTTTTCTTCCAAAGTGGACGGATACGGCGGAACGTAGTTTGCCACGTCGATCACCGAGTCGATGGGTTGCTCGAACTTGACGGAATAGGACTGTCCGCTGATAACGGAGTTGTCGTAGTTACAAAGATCCAACGTATAGGAGTTACGGGTATAGTAAAGGTTTCTGCCGTTCGTTCCGGCAGAGGTCATACCGGTAATGGATTTGGCACTCAGAGAACTGGTGCCGTAAAGAGATTGAGAGTAGACGTCGCTCTTATCGTACCAGCGGTTATTGTATTGAACGTGCGTCGAGGTGGCGGGACCGCTTTGGGTGAAGCTTTCAAAATAGTAGGTAAAGTCATACAGCGTAGAGCTGGTGGTAGAACTAAACGTAGCAATGGCGATGCCGTCGCGAGTATCGCACATATCCGAGGTCATCGTGACACGGCGCGAAGCGTAAGAACCGCCGCCGCCATCATCGCAACTGTACGTGAAACTGGCGTAGCGCGACGTGGTGGAAGTGGGGATCAAATCGTTTTTCGAGGTGGTATAATCCTCGTAAGTCGGCCAAATGGCGTAGATATCCTGCTCGTATTTTGCTACAAAGCCGTAGTGATAGTTGTTGGTCGAGTTGGTGTGGCAGCTGCTTGTATGGGTGTGTTCCGGAATGCCGCAAACCAGCACTTTTGCGCAGTCGGCGGTGTGGACATGTTCCGCCTCGAAGCCGCAGGTGAGGCAGTTGGCGGTGTGGACGTGGTGTGTCGGGTCGGTACAGGCGTTGGCGTTGCAGTTGCCGTCGCCGTGGGCGTGGGTTGTTAAACCGCAGGCATAGCAGAAGTCGTTGTGGGTATGCTCCACCAGACCGCAACCGTAGGTACAGTTGCCGTCGCCGTGAGTGTGCTCGGATTTGGTGCAAGTTTTGGCAATGGCGAGGTCCCGCATTGTATTGCGGTTGTTATAGGTGATGCGGTTCGTGGTGTTGTTGCCGTAGTACAGCTGATAATACTGATCACCCATTTTGTAGTAAAGATAGCGGGTGGTCGTACCGGCGGTGGAATCGTAATACAACGTGACACCGTTGACGGTGGCGGCGGTAGCGTTGTTAATGGTGACGCCGCCGGTGTTCAGGTGTAAATTGTTGCTGTTATACGTACCGCTGATGGTATAACACGCCGTCGTGTGGGTGTGTTCTTCTTTCGTACAGCAGGCGTTCGTGTGGTGGTGTTCCACCTTGCCGCAGGCGTAGTGGCACGCATCACTGTGGACGTGCGCTTCTTTGCCGCATTGCAGGCACGCGGCGGTGTGGGTGTGTTCCTGCAAACCGCAAGCGGTGTAAACGCAGGTGCCGTCGGTGTGGGTATGCTCCACGCCG
>JAZLLJ010000063.1:0-2184 GCA_045598065.1 Acutalibacteraceae bacterium | reverse complement strand
AAATCGTCACCGGCGCACAAAACGTGTTTGAGGGCGCCATTGTCCCCGCCGCGCTGCACGATTCCCACCTGCCGAACGGTGTGCACATCAAAAAAGGCAAACTGCGCGGCGTGGAATCGAACGGTATGCTCTGCTCCGGCGAGGAATTGTGCTTGAAAGAGGGCGACTATCCCGGCGCGGAAGTATACGGTATTCTTATCCTTAAAGACGACGTGAAAGTGGGCACCGATATGCGCGACGTGCTCCACCTAAACGACGTGGTGGTGGATTTCAAAATCACCGCCAACCGTCCCGATTGCCAGAGCGTGCTCGGTGTCGCCCGCGAAATCGCGGTGGCACTCAAAACCGAGTTCCGCCTGCCGAAAACCGGCTACACCACCGTCGGCGGCGACATCGCCGACTACATCGACGTAACGGTGAATGAGCCGGAACTCTGCCCGCGCTATATGGGCCGCGTGGTGAAAAATTTGCGTATCGGCCCGTCGCCCGACTGGATGGTGGACTGCCTGCGCGCCGCCGGAATGCGCTCCATTAACAACATCGTGGACATCACCAACTTCGTGATGCTCGAAACGGGTCAACCGATGCACGCTTTCGACCTGCGCGACGTGAAACAGAACAAAATCATCGTCCGCCTTGCCGAAAACGGCGAAGAAATTGTCACATTAGATGACAAGGCACATACCTTGACAGACAATATGCTGGTCATTGCCGACGGCGAAGTCCCCTCCTGCCTTGCGGGTATTATGGGTTCGGCCGGAAGCGGCATCAAAGACGATACCACTGAGTTGTTCTTTGAGGCGGCCAAATTCCGCCGCGACAGCGTGCGTAAAACCGCACGGGCGCTTGGTATGCGCACCGAATCTTCCGCTCGTTTCGAGCACGGTGTGGATGCCGGCTCGATTCCCTACGTGCTCGACCGAGCCCTTTCGCTGATTGCGGAACTGGATTGTGGCGATATCGTGGACGGAACGATTGACAAGGTTAATGGCTTTACAGAGCAACGTGTCATCAAAACCACCGCTTCGGACATCTGTGCCCTGCTCGGCGTGGAAATTCCGGTCGAAAAAATGGCGGAAATCCTTAATCGCCTCGAAATCGAGACGATGGTGGACGGCGACAACCTCACCTGCACTGTGCCGAGCTTCCGTGACGACGTGGAAGGCCGCGCCGACCTCGCCGAAGAAGTGATGCGCGTGTACGGTTATAACCACATCGTCGGTACGCCGATGCGCGGTGCGGTGGTACGCGGACAATTGCTCCCCGAACGCAAAAAAGGCGATGCGCTCAAACGCCGTTTGTGCGAGCAAGGCCTTTCGGAGATTGCTACCTATTCGTTTATCAGCTCCAAAGCGCTTGACACGCTCGGTCTTCCTGCCGACGATGAGCGCCGGAACGAGATTCATCTGCTCAACCCCTTGGGCGAAGAGTATTCGACGATGCGTACCCAACTGACGACGTCGATGTTGACGGTGCTTTCCACCAACTTTAACCGTAAAATCCCGTCGGCGCGGTTCTTTGAACTGTCCAAACGATTTGTGCCGAAAGCGTTGCCGCTGACCGAACAGCCGAACGAACTGCCGCTTCTTTCCATCGGACTTTACGGCGAGGGCGAGGATTTCTTCACGCTGAAAGGCATTGTGGAGAGCGTGTTTGAGCTCTTCTCCTGCAAGCCTGCTTACGAGCGTGCTGCCGAGCCGTTCCTCCACCCCGGACGTCAGGCAAAAGCCGTGCTGAACGGCGAAACGGTGGCGACTTTCGGCGAACTACATCCCGATACGGCGGAAGCCTACGGTTTTGACGGCCGCGTGTACGTGGCGGAAATCAAGATGGAAGCGCTTTACGCCGCCAAACAACCGATTGTTTTGTATAAACCTCTGCCCCGTCACCCGGCGGTGGAACGCGATTTGGCGCTCCTTTGTGATGCCGATTTGCCGGTGGCCGCAATTGAAGAAGCCATCCAAAAAGGCGGCGGAAAACTGCTGGAAAGCGTGGCGCTGTTCGACGTATATCAAGGCAAACAGATTGAGGACGGTAAAAAGAGCGTGGCATACAATTTGATGTTCCGCAAAGCGGACGGCACGCTGACCGATGCCGATTTAGAGCCGGTGCTCGACAAGATTTTCCGCCTGCTTGAAAAAATCGGGTGCACTCTCCGCGCATAAATTTGCAAATTCCTCTTGC
>JAZLLJ010000062.1:0-18084 GCA_045598065.1 Acutalibacteraceae bacterium | reverse complement strand
CGACTGCCCGAAGTGGTGTAATAACACATCTCGTTTTCGAGATTCCACTCGTTCATATCCGAATAGTCAATCCCCTTGACCACGCTGTCACGCAAACCGCCCCACACGAGATTGACTTCCTCGTTGTTCAGTTTTTCCGCGACATTTTCGACGGTTACGGCAACAAATTCCGGCTCGATTCCATACTTGGCAAAGCAGGCTTTCGCCACGTCGATTTCAAATCCGACAGCTTGTCCGTTTTCAAAGGATGCCACCGGCGCATTGCCGTCAATCACACCGATTTTCAGCCCGTCTTCTTTGCATTTTCTAACAAGGTCGGCATCCGAAGAACCGAAAATTTCGCGCCGCTCGTCACGCGGATAAACGTCGTTTATAAACCACGCATCGGCAAACTCTTGTAATTGTCGGTTTTCTTCCAACTGACGAAGACCTGCCGCGACCAAACTTTTCATTTTCTCGTCTCCGGCTTTATAGCCGACAGCATAATAGCAACCGCCGCCGCCGATACCGATGCTGACACATTCGTTTATCGAAGGAATTGCCGCCGGTTTAGGCGACGTGGTGGCGGTTTCGTCCGCTTTTGTGGAATCGGAAGAGGACGAAGAAACATCCGCCTCGGTGCTTTTCGTCCATTGAATTGTCGCACGCGATTGTGTAGCTGTCGCCGTTTCGGCCGACGATGCGGTGTCTGCAGTGTTTTTGTTTTTCGACAGCACCGCCAACAACACGATTATCACCGCTAAAAGCAAAACCGCTCCTCCCACGAGGAAAATCATCTTACGATTCTTGGCGTTACTTTTCTTTTTCGTGTTTTTCTTGCTTTTTGTGTTCTTTTTCTTGCTCACACTTCTTCTCTCCTTTTTGAGAATATCTTCCTACTAAAACGCCGCATAAAACTGCGGCACATCCCCTACGATTGCCGTTTGGGAAATCGGCGCCGACAGCGACAACGTAACACATTCGGTTTTACCGAGAGCGGTAATGAAAACATCGAATTTCGCCTCGGCCGTTACCGTGTGGTAGGTTTGGTTAATGCCGGCAGAGGAAAAACTGTCCGACAACGTCACCGTCGGCGAGGTGGAAAGAGCCGTATAAAATGTTATCGACGGGCCGCGACCGGAAGAAAATGCATCCCCAAGCAGCGAACCAAGCGGCACGGAAAAGGACGTTCGGTCCGTTTGTTCAAATGCCTCGCAAAGTGATGCAGCCAGTTGCGCCTGCACCGCGTTTTGCAATGCGGTGTTGCCGGAAAACGCGTTCACTCGACCGGTGTCGTCCGCCTCGGCAGAAACCGCCGCGGAAAGGTTCTCCGTCTTGCACAGTTCCCCCACCGCCTCGGCAAATACCTGTTGTGCTTGATTGGTAGCGGCGTGCTCTCCGTAGGAAAACAACACACGCGATACCGAACGTTCCGCCCAAATAGCCGCCAAAAGCGCTACAAACACGGCCGCCGAAACAACGCGCATCCGACGGTTTCTTCTTTGAAAGCTCCGTTTTTTCACGCCTCACACCCCTTTTCGCCACCATACGCAAAAAGGGCTTGACTCGTTCCTTGTCAGCATACCACACTTTTTCGAAAAACGCAACAAAAAATCCCACAGATGTAAACCATCTGTGGGATTTTCATAAGCAAAGGGAAACTTATTCGGCGGTCTCTTCGGCAGGAGCCTCAACAACTTCGGCCGCTTCCTCAGCAGGAGCCTCCGTCACTTCCTCAGCGGCTTCTTCTGCCGGAGCTTCCTCCACGACTTCTTCCGGAAGAAGAGCGCGGATAGAAAGGCTGATGCGTTTTTTGTCGGCGTCCACGTTGATGATTTTCGCCTCGACCTCTTGGCCGATTTGGAGCTCATCCTGCGGTTTCTCCACACGGTGATTGGAGATTTGGGAGATGTGGATAAGACCGTCCACACCGTCGATAATCTGAGCAAACGCGCCGAACGCGGTCATACCCACCACTTTGGCGGTCACAACGTCGCCCACGTTGTAGTTGGCGGTAAATTTCGTCCACGGATTATCCTCGTCTTTACGATAGCCGAGGGAGATTTTGTGTTTCTCGAGGTCGATGGATTTCACGAACACTTCGACTTCCTGACCGATGGTCAGCACGTCGGACGGATGTTTCACCCGTTTCCAAGACAACTCGGACACGTGAATCATACCGTCGGCGCCGCCGAGATCAACGAACGCGCCGTAAGTGGTCATAGATTTCACAACGCCTTTGTAGGTCGCGCCCACTTCGAGGCTGGACCACAGGGCTTCGGCTTTCTCTTTGCGCTCCTCGCGATAGACGGAGCGGATAGAGCCCACCGCACGGCGGCGGCCGGTGTTGACTTCAATGATGCGGAAACGGGCATCGGTGCCCACCAGCGGAGAGAGATCTTCCATACGCACAGCGGATGCATGGGAAGCCGGGATGAAGACGCGCACGCCTTTGGCAACGGCAATCACGCCGCCACGCACCACGTCAGTAATTTTGCCTTCGAGAATCTCGTTGGATTCGGCGGCGGCGACGATATCGTCCCAACCTTTCAGGGAATCCACACGTTTCTTCGACAGGGTGATGGTACCTTCCTGGTCGTTCGTGCGCATGATGAGCAAATCGAGTTCGTCGCCGATTTTGACGAGCGTGCTCGGATCGGCGCCTTCAGCGCTGAGCTCGTCCACCGGGATGTAGCCGGTCTGTTTGCGACCGACGACCTCAACCTGAACTTCACTCGGGTTGATGCCGACGACGATGCCTTTCACTCTTCCGTCATTATTCGACAAGTTGTTGAAGGAAGCCTCAAGAGCCTCTTCAAAACTCATTTCATCAAAAGATTTTTCCGGAGCGTCTGCCTCGCTCGTTGCAGGGATGTTTTTTTCTTCGTTCAAAATTTCGGACATGGTTGACTGTACCTCCTTAATTATATCGGCAGGCGTAGAAGCTCCGGCGGTAAGGCCGGCCGACCGCGCTCCCACGAACCAATCGGGCGACAGCTCTGCTGCCGTTTCGACCAGATACGCGGATGCGTACGGTTGACACACATCGCGAAGTTTCGCGGTGTTGGAACTTTGGCGTCCTCCGACAATCACCATCACAGGATGGCGTTGCGACAACTCCACGGCTTCCTGCTGCCGATTCGCAGTCGCATTACATATTGTATCAAATAAAAATGCGTTTGTATAGTGTTTTTTCGCAATTTTTTTGCAATTTTCAAAAACTTTTTTCTGGAACGTCGTTTGAGACACCAAAACCGGCGGTTTTTCCCCTACCACGTCGGGATTATCCAGCAATTTTTGCAACGATTCAGGCGAATCGAATACGTACGATGGCCCACTGCAAAAGCCGCGAATACCAATTACCTCGGGATGATTCTCGTCTCCTGCAATCAAAATGGTGGCACCGGCGGCGGAATGTTCCTCCACAATGCGGTGAATTTTGTCCACAAACGGGCAAGTTGCATCGCACATAGTAAGCCCCAACGCGGCGATTTTCGCATAGACGTCTTTCCCCACGCCGTGGGAACGGATGACGAGTGTGGCATCCGACGGCGCATCGGCCGGAGTTTCGGCAATCGACACGCCGCGAGCTTTCAGGGATTCCACCGTTTGGGGATTATGAATCAGCGGCCCCAGCGTGCATACCTTTTTGCCGTCGGCAAGCAGGGTTTCCACCGCTTCCATCGCCCGTTTCACACCAAAACAGAAGCCGGCGGTTTTCGCCAGTTCAACGTTCATTTTGACTCCTCCATAAGGCCGGCCACCGCGGCGGTCATCGCTCGCGTTGCCACGCGCAAATTGGGTTTTTCGCCATCCAGTTGCAAATCGGTCGGCGAAAGCGGCGCACCGAACGCTACGGTAAGGCGGCGAAACGGTTTCACCTTTTGATTTTTCGTCGTAATCGCCACCGGCAACACGTGCGCCTGCGTTTTGGCGGCAATCAACGCCGCCCCGGACTTAAACCGTCCCAATTCGCCGGTTTTGGATCGGGTTCCTTCCGGAAAAATCCCCATCCACTTGCGCTCGGCGATAATCTGCTCTGCCCGTACGAGAGCATTTGTATCCCCTTTTCCGCGGCAAACCGGGAACGAGCCGCACTGTTTGCCCAAAAGCCACGCAAGAAAGCCGGAGCGGAACAGCTCTTCCTTGCCCATAAAATAGATATTTGCCTGTTTTTGCGCAAGCAGTAAAAACACAGGGTCGGTCATCGAAATGTGGTTACTGCACACGATAAGCGGACGATCGTCTGTAGGAATGTTTTCGAGACCTTTCGCCTTATACGGAAACAAAAGCCATACCAGCGGACGAATCAGCCATTTAATCACTTTGCCCAGTTTTCCCCAGCGACCGTATTCTTCGGGATTGCGCAGTCGTTCGGATTGTTCCTCTTTCACAATCTGCTCCCGTTCTGCCTCTTTTGCAGTCCATTCTTCCGACATCAAAGTTTCTCCTTCACAATGGATTCCATCAATGCCACCGACTCTTCCAGCGTATTGCCGGTTGTGTCCACCGACACAGCATCGTCAGCAGCTCTCAGCGGCGCCACGTCACGGTGGGAATCGTTGTAGTCGCGCTGTTTCATATCTTCCAGTACGTCTTCGAACGAGACGTCCATTCCCTTTTCTTTCAGCTCATCAAAGCGGCGACGGGCGCGATCCTCCACCGAAGCGGAGAGGAAGATTTTCACTTTCGCGTTGGGAAGCACCACCGTGCCGATATCGCGGCCGTCCATAATGACGTTATTTTCACGCGCCAATTTTTGTTGGGTTTCAAACAGGAATTTCCGCACTTCGGGAATGGCCGACGTCACCGACGCCGCCATCGACACTTCCGGCGTACGAATTTGGTCGCTGACGTCCTCTCCGCAAAGCAGCACACGCTGTGTGCCGTCCACGTACGCAATCGACACCTCAATATCCGCCAAAGCAGCGATAACCGCCGATTTATCGTTAACGTCAATGCCGCGACGCAGCATAGCAAGTCCTACCGTGCGATACATCGCGCCGGTATCCACGTACACGTAACCGAGGGTTGCCGCCAACCGCTTGGCAATCGTGCTTTTGCCCGCACCGGACGGGCCGTCAATAGCCACCGCTACAAAATCGTTCATCTTACAGTTCCTCCTCAATTTCCATATGTTGACCGGCAGCCGCGCCGGTGGAAAAGGCAATTTGCAAATTAAAACCGCCGGTATACGCATCCACATCCAGCACCTCGCCGGCAAAATACAATCCTTTGCAAAGTTTGGATGCCATCGTTTTCGGATCGACTTCCTTTACCGAAACACCGCCGGCCGTCACCACCGCTTCCGCCGCAGGACGCGGACGGATCACGGTAAGCGGCAGGGCTTTCAAAGCGGTGCGGAGCGTTTCCCGTTGTTGCCGTGTTACGCTGTGACATTTTACGCTCCCGTCCACCCCGATTTGTGCCAAAAACGGCTCTACAAGGCTTTTCGGAAGCAGTTTCGACAGAGCGTTTTGCAAATCCAGATTTTGCATCTCCGCAAAATCTCGCAGCATCCGGTCATCCAACTGCTCGTCGGACAAGGCAGGTTTCAAATCTACAAGCAAGCGATACCGTCCTTCGGTGATGTCTCGCAAATGAGCGGAAGCACTCAAAATCATCGGTCCGGACACGCCGAAATGCGTAAACAGCATCTCGCCGAAATCGCTATAAACTACTTTGTTTTTGCGTGCGGTGTCCAAAACGGTCAATCCGCAGTTTTTTAAGGCTAATCCCTGCGCCTCACCGCACAGCGGCTCGGCACATTCGAGCGGCACCAAGGAGCCGCGCGGCTCAATGACCGTATGTCCTGCCTGCCGCGCCAAGTCGTAGCCGTCGCCGGTACTGCCGGTAGTCGGATAAGACACGCCGCCGGTGCAAACCACCACGCAGTCGGCAAAATGTTCCCGTCCCTTGTCGTCTTTCACGCCTTTGCATACGCCGTTTTCCAAAAGGAGCGACGTCACGTGGGCACGTTCTATCACAGCACCGGATTTTTTGGCGAATTTTTGAAGTGCATCCACCACGTCCACCGCTTTGTCAGACACGGGAAACACACGATTGCCCCGTTCCACTTTCAGCGGCACGCCCATCGCCTCAACAAGCGCCATTGTGTCGCGGTAGGTAAAGTTGTGAAACGCGCTGTACAAAAACCGCCCGTTGCCGGGAACATTTTTAATCATCTCGTCCGGTTCGGTGGCGTTCGTGAGGTTGCAACGCCCCTTGCCGGTAATCATCACCTTACGGGCAGGGCGCTCGTTGCGCTCCAAAATCGTCACGCGGTAACCGCTTTTGGCGGCAAAACCGGCGCAGATAAGCCCTGCCGCGCCGCCGCCGACCACGATCACATGTAAAGTTTTATCCCTTTCCATACGAAAGACTCCCAAAAGCAGCTTTCAGCGATTTTTTTTGCCAAAAGCCACGTAAAATCAAGGAAAAACTAAAAAAGAACAAGCAGTAAAGGTGAGAACCTTTACTTGAAAACGCGAACAAAAATCTTATGCCATCGAGACTTATAGATGTCTTCCAGGCCATTTAGCGCGATATCGAAGATAACGAACACCACGTTGCCGATGCCGAGAAGCACCAACGGCATATTGACACCGAACACCTCGAATTCGTCCGGTTCCAACCCGACGACAAGCATCAAAAGCAGATAGGCTCCCACTACGGCGGCGTTGAACAATCCCAGTTTCAGCACCCAAGAAACGACTTTCAAAGGAATACGGTCAAGAAGCAATTTCAACGTAGGATAATAGCCGAAGAACGTAAGAAACAACACCTTTGCCTCCGGCTCCGGCGCAATAAACAACGTCAGCGCTCCTGTGGCGGCATAGGCGGCAAATCCCCATTTAACGTCCGCTTCCATGGAAATGGGAAGCAGAATAATACCGGCCAAAGCGGTCAGCGCCAAATTGGAAATGGGAATCACGGTCAGCATCATACACACCACCGCAAGGGCGCTTAACACGCCGCACAAGGCGATTTTGGCGCTTTGCTTCATTCCGTTCTCCCCTTTCCTCTTTTCGCGTTTTTAACAGCAGGAAATGAAATCCCCACCCATACATTCACAGCAACAATCCATACAATACAGTGTCTCGCAGATGCGGCAAGCATCGGTTTCGGTGCCGCAGCAATTCACTGCACCTGGGTTTTGCCCCATCGCGTTCGGCGCCGTTCCGCGTTTTTGGTCCATTTTCGACTTTTGCGCCTGATACTCAAAGTTGCCGGGATCCATCGCGCACGCCTGCGATACGCAGGTGTAGGCATCGTCAAACCAGCCTTTACGAAGAAGCAACTGGCCTTTAAGAAAATACCATTCTGCCGACCGCGCATCGGAAGGAACGCCGTTTAACACCGTTTCTGCATCGGCAATACGTCCGTTTTCAATCATCTCACGCACGTCGGCGTATTGGTTGTCACTTCGATAAGACGCGCCGCGATAGCCGCCGGAGGAAGCGTGCAACTCCCGTACAATGGCATCGTAAGCGGCGTTGATTTCCTGCATCTTTTCTTGGGCCAAATCCGAAAGCGGATTACCATCGTATTGTTCGGGGCTGTATTTTCTCGCCAACTCGCGGTAGGCTCTTTTAATCTCTTCTTCGTCCGCGCCACGGGAAATTCCCAACACTTCATACGGATCTCTCACCGGATGATTCCTCCTTCACAAGATTTTTGGTCACAGTGGGTAATCCCCACCACAATATATTTCGTAAAATACCGTCATAACGGCGAATAGTCAATAGTTCATACGCAGACCGGGCTTCGGATATCGTTCCCGTCAGCGAGGCCTCAACAAACGCGTTCACACCGTCTTTCCCCTCTTTTTCCAGTAGGGGAATAAGCGGATTGAAGCCGCCTTTTTCTCTGTCTTTTTCCAAATCGTCCGCCGCATCCGCCAAATAGACGAATCGGCCGACACAATATCCCAACCGGTCCAGCACCCGTCGCGTCGTTTCATCCGTTGCGCAGGCAGCGAGCAGTTTTCCCGTAAGCGCCGCCGTCGGTTCGGCGGCTTCATCGGTGGTGGGATGGCCTTTTTCCAATTCTTGTTGGTGGGCAAGGTACGACTTTACCCATTCTTCTTCCTCGGGATGGAGCGCCGCGGCCTTCTTGTGGGCACAGGACAACCATCCTTTCAGTATTTTTGCACCGAGGCGTTTGAAGCCCCGTTCGTCCTGTACGTTGTCGCACAGTTTGTAATATAAGAGCAACATCGCGTAGTCCGCCGCCGTGTCTACTGCCTCCGTATCGCCGCAGTAAAAGCATTTTTTTAGCGGATTATACACACACCGACCGGATTTGAATCCGGGACAAGTGTCCGCAAGCGCCATTTGCACGAGCGCCGTAAAGGTAAAATCATAGCTCAAAGAAAACCGCGCCACCGTTCCGTAGCGTTTCCCAAGCCTCTTGCACAACGTACAGTAAACACCCTTATAGTGGTCGTACTCGGCGATTTTCAGTTCCGGCTTGAAAATGCGGACATACCCAAACATGACGGTCTCCTTTGCTGTGATTTCTTTTCAGTATACCAAAAAAGCAGCGATAGGTCTATGAAAGATTTGTTAATTTTCCGTCGTTTTTGTGCCGTCGTCAAGCAATTCATACAAAAGCGCGGCATCCTGCTTTTGCACCGCCTCTTTCACAGAGACCACTCGAGCTTTCACCGTACGGGCGCCAAACTGGATGCACAGCACGTCTCCTTCTTTGACGTCATAAGATGCACGGGCCGGTTTATCGTTCACAAGCACACGCCCTGCATCGCACGCCTCGTTCGCCACGGTGCGCCGCTTGATGAGGCGAGATACTTTCAAATACTTATCTAATCTCATACGTTCTCCTGTTGCAAAAGAAAAGGCTGCCGTTGAAACCAGCGGCAGCCTCACTCTTGCAAAAATTATTTCGCGACAGCGTCTTTGAAGCCTTTGCCCGCTTTGAAAGCCGGCACTTTGGACGCAGGAATTTTGATGGTCTCTTTGGTGCGCGGATTGCGGCCAACACGAGCGCCACGTTTACGGGACTCGAAGGTACCGAAGCCAACCAGAGCCACTTTATCGCCTTTTTTCACAGCGCCGACAATGGCATCAAGGGTAGCGGCGAGCGCTTTCTCGGCGTCTTTCTTGGAAAGACCGGATTTCTCGGCAATAGCAGCAACGAGTTCAACTTTGTTCATAACTTTTTCCTCCATAATATTATTCTATTCTCAGCGGAATCCGCTAAAAACCAACTTTATTCGGCACGCTTTACTTCGTCCCACAGGGCGTTCAACGTATCGAGAGAAGCCTCGGGAACATCAATATTTCTTTCAGCGGCCAGTTTGTCCAACGCGGAAAAGCGACGGACAAATTTTTCAACGCTTTTCCCAAGCGCAAGCTCCGGCTCAATTTTAAGAAAACGAGCCACGTTGACGACGGAAAAGAGCACGTCGCCTAATTCGTCTTCCTGAGCGGCAGTGTCACCGGAGACAATTTCGGCCTTTAACTCGGCCACCTCGCCATCCAGCGCGGCAAGCGCATCCTCCACCCCGTCGTAGTCAAACCCAACGCGACGAGCGCGGTCCTGCACCTTTTCGGCGCGCATCAGCGCCGGCAATGTTTTCGGTACGTTTTTGAGCAAATCAGACTGGGCATTGGTCTTTTTGGTGGCACGCTTCATCGCGTCCCAACTTTTAAGGGCCTCGGCCTCGTTCGTGGCTTTTACGTCACCGAACACGTGCGGATGGCGGACGATAAGTTTTTTGCACAACTCATCCACCACGTCGTCAAAGGTAAAGCCACCGACTTCTTCTTCCATAATGGCGTGGAATACGACTTGCATCATCACGTCGCCCAGTTCCTCGCGCAAGCCGTCTTTGTCACCGTTGTCGATGGCTTCAATGGCTTCGTGGGTTTCTTCTAAGAAGTTCTGACGGATGCTTTCGTGTGTCTGCTCCTTATCCCACGGGCAGCCTTCCGGCGAGCGAAGCGCGCGCATAATGGAAAGCAAGTCGTTGACATCGTAGGTTTCTTTTTTCGGATAAGAGAGTGACATACAAGCGCCTCATTTCTAATACATTTTACACTATTTTCCTTGATTTTGCAAGGCTTTTTTGCAATTTTTCTCAAAAAAAAGAGGGTTTTGCGTGCTTTTTTTGCCTATTTTGCCCATTTTTTGCCAAAATTATCGGTTTCGTCTCATTTTCTGCTTTGTGCCGAGATGTTCCCTGCAAAAAAATCAGCGGCAAATGGTACTTCTTCTAAGGCAAATTCGCGTCCGTTCAGGTAGGAAAGTTCGCCTGCATCCGTCTTAAAATCAAATTTTAAGCGGCAAGCGCACAGCGCCTGTTTCGTCATTCCCACCTTCTTATTTTGCTCGTTTTTGCCGTATTTTCCATCTCCCAAAAGCGGATGGCCGAGCGAAGCAAAATGGGCGCGAATTTGGTGGGTGCGGCCGGTGAGTAGATGCACTTCGAGGAGCGAAATGCCGTTTTGCTCGGCAAGCACCTTATACGCGGTAACAATGGTGCGCGCATCCGGCGTTTTTTTGTCGGTGATATACACACGGTTTTGGTCGCTGTTTTTTTCAAGATAACCGGTGAGCGTGTCCGCTTTTTTCGGCATTTTTCCGAACACCAAACACTGATAGTATTTCTCGATTTCGCGATTTTTTAACTTTTCGTTCAAAATGCGCAGTGCCGCCGCTGTTTTTGCGGCAATGACGATGCCTGCCGTATTGCGGTCAATACGATTGACGAGCGCCGGCGTAAATGATTGCTCGTCGTCCGGTTGGAACTCCCCTTTTTCAAAGAGATAGCGTTGCACACGGGCAATAAGCGTATCGCCGTATTCATTTTTGTCGGGGTGAACGAGCAGTCCTGCCGGTTTATTTAGGAGCATCATATTCTCATCTTCATAGACGATTTGCAGCTCTTTTCCCGCCTGCATAAATTCGTGCGCCCACTGCTTTTCCGTGGCCGTCCGCTCCAAAAATTCATCCTGCACAAACACGCGCACCACGTCCCCTTCACAAAGTCGTGTGGAGATTTCGGCGCGTTTGCCGTTGACTTTAATATCCTTACACCGCACCGCCTTATATAGCCGCGGCATCGGCAATTTCGGAAACGTCTTGCACAAAAATTTGTCCAATCGTTGTCCGGCATCGTTTTTTCCGACAGTAATCAGTTTCAAGGCGCTTCCCTCTTTTCATTTTAGTCTTGTTTTCAGATACATTGTATGCTATACTTGGATAAAACCTCACGAAAGGAGGCTTGCTTTATGGATAACAACGTGCACAAGAATCACCGTAATCGGATGCGAAAGCAATTTTGCGATCATGGACCGGCCGTGTTCAACGATATCCAGCTTTTGGAATTTCTGTTGTTTTACGCCATTCCGCGCGGCGACGTGAATCCCATCGCCCACGCGTTGTTAAATCGCTTCGGTAACGTATCCGGTGTCTTGCAGGCAAGCCCCACCCAACTGAAGGAAATTCCCGGCATCGGTGATCAAGCGGCATCGCTGTTGTCTCTTTGCGGTCATCTTGTCCGAAAATGCGGCGAAGAACAGCATCCTGCAGGTATACAGCTTTCCACGCCGGAAGAATTCGGGCAGTTCTTTCTGCCACGTTTTTGGAATGAACAAAACGAGGTGATTATGCTGATGTCCTTAAACCATCGGCACGAGGTGCTCAACTGTTCCGTCATCTCCAAAGGCTCGGTCAGCGCCACCGAAATCAGTACCCGTCTGATATTACAGCAAGCGCTGTCGGACAACGCCACCGCGGCGGTCATCGCCCACAATCACCCTTCCGGCCACGCGCTTCCCTCTCGTGCAGATATCGAAAGCACCATTGCGATTGCCAAAATGTTGGATGCGGTGAGCATCCGTCTTTTAGACCACATCGTTATCGCGGACAACGACTTCGTCTCTATGCGAGAAACACCCACACTTGCCCACATCTTTACCGAAACCGAATAAAAACGTTTGTGCATCCCCTGCCGACTGCGGCAGGGGATTTCTATTTGAGAACTTTTTTGAGATACTGGCCCGTATACGAGCAGTCGCATTTCGCCACCTGCTCCGGCGTACCGCACACAACCACTTCGCCACCGCGGTCGCCGCCTTCGGGACCGAGGTCAATGAGATAGTCCGCGGATTTCACCACGTCAAGGTTGTGCTCGATAACCACCACCGTGTTGCCGGCATCCACCAACTTTTGCAGCACCGTCAACAGTTGTGCCACGTCGGCGGTGTGCAATCCCGTAGTCGGCTCGTCGAGGATATAAATCGTTTTGCCGGTCGCCACGCGAGACAGCTCAGTCGCCAGTTTCACGCGCTGTGCCTCGCCGCCCGACAACGTGGTCGCCGGCTGACCGAGTTTCACGTAACCGAGGCCGACGTCCACGAGCGTTTTCAGTTTTCGGGCAATTTTCGGAATATCGCCAAAGAACTGCACCGCCTCTTCTGCGGTCATTTCGAGCACGTCATAAATGCTCTTGCCTTTGTATTTCACTTCGAGCGTTTCGCGATTGTAGCGCTTGCCTTTGCACACCTCGCACGGCACGTAAATATCCGGCAAAAAGTGCATCTCGATTTTGAGAATACCGTCGCCGGTACACGCCTCACACCGTCCACCTTTGACGTTGAAACTGAACCGTCCGGCATTAAAACCTTTGGCGCGCGCATCCGGCGTTTGGGCATAGAGATTGCGAATGTCGTTGAATACGCCGGTATACGTTGCAGGGTTGGAGCGCGGCGTGCGCCCAATCGGCGATTGGTCGATGTTGATGACTTTGTCGAGTTGTTCGGCACCGGTGATTTTCTCGTGTTTCCCGGGATGTGTCAAGGCACGGTTAAGTTTCCCTGCGAGCGCTTTATACAGCACCTCGTTGACAAGCGACGATTTGCCCGAGCCGGACACGCCGGTCACACAGTTGAACGCTCCCAAGCGGAAACTCACGTCCACGTCTTTCAGGTTGTTCTCCTCCGCTTTGTGAACGGTGAGCATCTTGCCCGTCCCTTTGCGTCGCGTTTGCGGCACGGAAATTTGCCGCTTGCCGCTCAAATACAAGCCGGTAATCGACTTGTCGCACGCACACAGTTCCTGCGGCGTTCCAGAGAACACGACGTTACCGCCGTGCACGCCTGCGCCGGGACCGATGTCCACCACGTAATCAGCGGCACGAATGGTATCCTCATCGTGCTCCACGACGACAAGTGTGTTGCCGAGGTCGCGCAAATGTTTCAAAGTGGCGAGCAACTTATCGTTGTCACGCTGGTGAAGACCGATACTCGGTTCGTCGAGGATATACAAAACCCCCATCAGATACGAACCGATTTGCGTTGCCAAACGGATGCGCTGCGCTTCGCCGCCGGAAAGCGTGGCCGATGCGCGAGACAACGTCAGATAATCCAACCCCACGCCTTTGAGGAAACCAAGCCGCTCGCGCACTTCTTTTAAAATGCCGTCGCCGATTTGGTGTTCCCGTGCGGTGAGTTTCAAGTTGTCGAGAAAATCCAGCGCTTCCGTCACCGACAGATGCGTGAACTGCATAATGTTAAGTCCGCCAATCGTAACGGCAAGACTTTCGGGTTTGAGGCGTTCACCGTGGCAATCCGGGCAGGGCATCTGCTGCATATAGGTTTCTAATTCTTCTCGCATCCAGTCGCTTTTGGTCTCTTTATAGCGGCGTTCCAAGTTGTTGACAATGCCCTCAAACGGCGCCATATATTCACCGGTGCCGTATTCCTGGCGGCGAATCATCTTGATTTTTTTGCCGTCGGTACCATAAAGCAGTTTATCGAGCTTCTCCTGCGGAATATCGCAAACAGGCGTATCCAACGAGAATCCATATTCGTTTGCCACGGCCTCAAAGTACATTTGCACCATGGTGCCGCCCTCTAAATAGTTCCAACCGCTGGTCGAAATCGCGCCCTCGTTGATAGAGAGCGATTTATCCTTAAACACCCGTTCGGGATCAATAGACATATACACGCCGAGGCCGGTGCAAGTCGGGCACGCGCCGAACGGATTGTTAAACGAAAACATCCGCGGTACAAGTTCTTCTACGCTGACGCCGTGGTCGGGGCAGGCATAGTTTTGGGAAAAGAGCATCTCCTCCCCACCGACCACGTCCACCGTCAAAAGACCACCGGAAAGCGTGCAGGCGGTTTCCACCGAATCCGCCAAGCGACTGCGAATACCGTCACCCACCACAAGACGGTCAACGACTACGTCAATTTCATGCTTTTTGTTTTTGTCCAAATCAAACGTCTCAGACAAATCGTGCATTTCGCCGTCCACCCGTACGCGAGCGAAGCCCTCTTTGCGAGCGTGTTCAAACTCTTTTTGGTGTTGTCCTTTGCGACCGCGCACCAGCGGTGCAAGCAGTTGGATTTTCGTCTTTTCGGGAAGTGCCAACACGCGGTCCACGATTTGATCCACCGACTGCTGCGAAATCTCTTTGCCGCAAATCGGGCAATGCGGCACACCGATGCGCGCGTACAAAAGGCGAAGATAGTCGTAAATCTCCGTCACCGTGCCCACGGTGGAGCGTGGGTTTTTCGAAGTGGTTTTTTGGTCAATGGAAATTGCCGGCGACAGCCCTTCAATCTCGTCCACGTCCGGCTTTTCCATTTGCCCTAAGAATTGCCGCGCATAGGAAGACAAACTCTCCACATAGCGGCGCTGTCCCTCGGCATAGAGGGTATCGAACGCCAACGACGATTTGCCCGAGCCGGAAAGACCGGTCATCACCACAAGCTTGTCTCGCGGAATGTCCACGTCAATATTTTTCAAGTTATGCGCCCGCGCGCCGCGGATACGCAGTTGTTTTTCGTCCGCCATCACGAGCCTCCTTGCAGTTCTTTAATGCGGTCACGAAGCCACGCCGCGTGTTCGAATTCGAGCAATCGCGCCGCGTTCTTCATCTCTTTCTTCAGTTTCAAAATTTCCGCCTCGCGCTCAGCACGGGACAGTTTGCGGCCGGTTTCGTTGCGTACCGTATCCTTACCGCTAATTTCCAGCACGTCACGAATATCCTTCACTATCGTCTGCGGTACAATGCCATGCGCCTTGTTATACGTATCTTGAATTTGGCGGCGACGAGCCGTTTCGGAAAGTGCCCGTTCCATCGACGGTGTTACCTCGTCGGCATACAAGATCACCTTGCCCTGCGCGTGGCGAGCGGCACGTCCCATCGTTTGGATAAGCGCCGTTTCGGAGCGCAAAAAGCCCTCTTTGTCCGCATCCAGTATCGCCACAAGCGACACTTCCGGCAAGTCGAGGCCCTCGCGCAAGAGGTTGATGCCGACCAACACGTCAAATTCGCCGAGCCGCAAGTCGCGGATGATTTCCATCCGCTCGATGGTGTCGATATCGTGGTGCATATAGCGCACTTTCACGCCGGCGTTCCGCAGAAAGTCGGTCAAATCTTCCGCCATTTTCTTTGTAAGCGTCGTCACAAGCACGCGCTCTTTTTTCTCGGTCCGCTCGCGAATTTCGGCGAGCAAATCGTCGATTTGTCCCTCCACGGGGCGCACGGACGTTTCGGGGTCCAAAAGTCCCGTCGGGCGGATGACCTGCTCGACGATTTGGGCGCTTTTTTGCTTTTCCAACTCACCCGGGGTGGCGCTGACAAACACCGCCTGCCCCACGTGGCCGTAAAATTCGTCAAAATTCAGCGGACGGTTATCGTAGGCGCTCGGAAGGCGAAAACCGTATTCCACAAGCGACTCTTTCCGCGCCCTGTCACCGCCATACATTCCGCGCACCTGCGGCAACGTAGCGTGGGACTCGTCCACAAACAAAAGAAAGTCGTCCGGAAAGTAATCTAAAAGCGTACACGGCGGATCACCGGGTTTTCGGCCGGACAGTACCGCCGAATAGTTCTCAATGCCCTTGCACATACCGATTTCGCGAAGCATTTCAATGTCGTATCGCGTGCGCTGGGAAATGCGCTGTGCCTCAAGCAGTTTATGCTCACTCTCGAAGTATTTTACGCGCTCATCAAGTTCTTTTTCAATGCGACCGATGGCGGTTTCCATCTTTTCCGGCGGAATAATGTAGTGAGAAGCCGGATAAATCGCCGCGTGCGAAAGCACGGCTTTGGTTTCACCCGTCAACGGATTGAGTTCACATACGCGGTCAATCTCGTCGCCGAAAAATTCCACCCGAATGGCGGAATCCTGCGAATAGGCAGGAAAAATATCCACGATATCGCCGCGCACGCGGAATTTGTTGCGCGTAAAATTCACGTCGTTGCGCTCATACTGGATGCCGACGAGCTTTTCGATGAGTTCATCGCGGCTTTTTTCCATTCCGGGGCGAAGCGAAATCACCATACTGCGGTAGTCAATCGGATCACCGAGCGAGTAGATACACGACACGCTCGCCACCAAAATCACGTCTCGCCGTTCGGACAGCGCCGAGGTCGCCGAGTGACGCAGTTTGTCAATTTCGTCGTTGATATCCGAGTCTTTTTCGATGTAGGTATCGGTTGAGGGCACATACGCCTCGGGCTGATAGTAGTCGTAATAGGAAACAAAGTATTCCACCGCGTTGTTGGGGAAAAACTCTTTGAATTCCGAGCAAAGTTGGGCGGCGAGAGTTTTGTTGTGCGCCAAAATCAGCGTCGGTCGGTTTACTTTGGCAATCACGTTTGCCATTGTGAACGTCTTGCCCGAGCCGGTCACGCCTAAAAGCGTTTGTTCTTTCATACCGCTTTCAATGCCTTTTACAAGCCGCTCGATAGCTTCCGGTTGGTCGCCGGTCGGTTTGTAATCCGATTTAAGTTCAAAATGGTCCACGCCGCATCCCCCTTTCTCGAAAAATCACATATATAGACAGTATACCACAACGATTTTAGTATTACAAGACACGCATACAAAAAAAGAGAGGCTATGCTTTCGCATAGCCTCTCCCCGATTTATTACTTATAAATCAGTTGGTTTTCTTGATGCCATAGCCGCGAGCGTTCTCGTAGTGATTCACAGAACTGCCGCTCATGTAGCAATGGTCAATGGTGAAGTAGTCGCCGTTAATGTTGCAAGCGGTGAAGGAGTATTTCTGGCCGTTGGCCGCATACGCAACCCACGCGTTCTCCGTGTAACCGCTCGTGTGGCTGTTACTGCCACTGAGAACCTCGTCCGGATCGGAGCCGGCGGTACTGAATGTACCGTAGATGGTGCCTTCCGGATTCACGTAGTAGTTGGTGCCGTTCTCCATCGACATCGTCGGATGGGAATCGAACTCAACGTAGTTCTTATCGTCCGTATCGTCCCAATCCTTGATAGCCGCATCGTCCGAAAGACCACTCTTCGTGTAATCGGTAATCGGATAAGAACGCATATACTGGTGGCAGTGCGCCTGGAACACGTAGTCCACGTCATACTGGTTGAGCAGGTCGGTCACTCTGTAACGGAGAGACGGACGACCGTACTCCCAATACGGACCTTTCGTTGAATCAGTATCCGAACCGTTTTGGTTATAGGTCTTGGCACCGTAAATCGGGCGGTGGAGCATCACGAAGTTCCATTTATACTTGGAGGCATTCGCTGCCAAGTCACTTTGCAAGAAGTCCACTTGCGTGTCGTTCAAGCGTTTCAGACCGTCGGACGAGTTATCGAGAACGACCACGTGCATCGGGCCGTAGCTGAACGAATAGTACGACTTGTCGCTGTTCACGTTCCAGTTGTCGAGGAAGTATTTCTTCTCGGCATCGTGGTTGCCAAGCGTACCGAACATCGGATAGCGGGCAAAGAAATCGGCGTTCGCACCGAACAGGTTGCCGTATTCATAAGTGTTGACGTTGGTGCTGATGAAGTCACCGCCGTGCAACGTGAGTTGCGGCAACGTGCCGAAATCCGCTTGGCTGGTCGTTTGCGCCGCGGACAGAATATTCTTCAAATACGTCGTGCCGGCAGTCGCGCCTTCAGAGAACTGCGTATCGTTAATAAAGGTAAAGCTAAAATTGTCAAAATTGCCGGACGGTTTCGCAGTGAAGGTGTAAATCGGGCTGTACACGCCGGTCGCGGCATCGCCCACACGATAAGAATAGGTCGCGCCCGCGGTCAACGTGGTCGGCAGCACACCTTTGAAGGTATACTGTGTCACATCGGAAACCGC
>JAZLLJ010000061.1:0-15540 GCA_045598065.1 Acutalibacteraceae bacterium | reverse complement strand
TCCTCCGTGCTAAAGGTGATTCTATGGAAGATGCCGGCATCTCTGAGGGAGATCTCGTTGTCATCTTAAAACAGCCGACCGCAGAGGTCGGAGATATAGTCGTCGCACTCGATGACCAGGATCAAAATACGCTGAAAAGATTCGGCGGATTTGATGATAATCATAGAGTAATACTTGAATATATGAACGAGGATGTTTACCCTGGCAAAACCATACTGGTTAAAGAACTTGTGGTTCAGGGTATCGCAAAGCACGTAATAAAGAGCTTGTAAAGGAAGGAGCATGACATAGTTGAACAAGATCCCTGTAGATGTTGAAGTTGAGGTTCGCCGAGACGGTGAGCAAATACCCAAAGCCGTCATTTGGAGTGACGGTCGGCGATTCGCAATTTCGCGGGTGGTTTATCATGGCATGTCTTCTTCAAATGAGTATGAAGGAATTCGCTACACGGTAATAATCGGTAGTGCGGAAAAATATATTTACCGAGTCAATCACACATGGTATGTGATGGCTTGACAGGAGGTGTGAGCAGTGAAAAAATTCACTACTTATAGCGAGATCGAAAACCTCTGTGAAGCCATGATAAAGGACTTCATGAAGCGCAAACATTATACGAATGCGCACTGTGTGGACATCGAAGCCTTTGTCACGGAATATCTGGGTATTCCTATCGTCTATGAGACATTCGCTGAACCTGATCCGGGAAGAATCGGGTTCTTGTCAGACGGTATTCGTCCACTGTGGGTGGTTCGAGGAAATGAGAAAAAGCAGGTGCTCTTTCCTAAAAATACCGTTGTTCTTGAAAAATACCTGCAAACACAAACTGAAATCGGAAGAAAGCGTTTCACTATTGCTCATGAGGGAGCACACTTTGTTCTCTCCAAACATATTCCGGCTCAAACAGATGCCTATGCAGCTTTTCACAGTGAGTTTGATACGGAAATGGTTTATTCCCCGGAAATGCTCAGAGAAATGCTTTCAATCAATGAGTCATTCGGAAACAGAGCTGCTGCGTGTCTTTTGATGCCAAAGTTCCTCGTACTGAGATTACTGAAACAATACAACGGAGGATGTAAGGTGATTGCCTACGATGATTATGTAATGTCGCAGGAACAGAAGATCATCGTTCAGAGAATGGCTGATGCAATGGGCGTAAATTACTCGCCCCTAATAACACGGCTGAAAGAACTTGACTTGTTCGACAAGCGTCCGATTGAAGAGTATTTATCTACTTTTCGTTCCGGAGGTGAATTGGCGTAATGCAAGCTCAATCAGCAAGACAGTATGATCCCGAACTCTTGAACAAATTGGCTCTTTCTCAGTTAGCCGCAGAAGAGCTCATCAAACGAGAAATAAAGTGTCCGGTATGCGGATTCTACCTCATGGATGTATATGGCAGGGATCACCATATTACCAGAGTTAAGTGCCGCAAGTGTAAGTTCAACGAGGTTATTGATACTGCGCTATTCAGAACAGTAAAACCACGTAGGACATACCGAGTGAAAACCAGTAGC
Source organism: Acutalibacteraceae bacterium (assembly GCA_045598065.1). Lineage (GTDB taxonomy): Bacteria > Bacillota > Clostridia > Oscillospirales > Acutalibacteraceae > RGIG426. The sequence continues at coordinate 14,026 of JAZLLJ010000061.1, read as the reverse complement.
CGGCACAAACCACTTTGATAAAAATTAAATAAAATAAACGACTTTTAATCGCGCAAGCGAAGCAGGACCCGAAAGGGCTGAAAATCTCTCAAGCACCGTACGAAGCCGAATTGAGATAAGGATAATTATATCCTTCTATCTTGGTTCGATTCGACGGTGCTTTTTTGCGCGTTTAATTGCTTTGTACTGTGTTAAGGGTTCCTTCTCGCCAGCGCGGGAAAGGAACCAAAATGAAAAACACATATTTAATCTACAAAGACCCGAAGGCAGAAAAGAAAGAACTGATTGTTGCTACTCCCAAGCAGTGGGACGAAATCATGAAAGTCAATCGAACATTGCCCAGAGCTGAACGCCGCTTCTTTACTTGTGACAGTATTGAAGATAATGGTGAGCTTGACCGTATGTTCATCGAAGTCTCAAGAGAGGAATATAACAAGTGGCATTCAGAACATGAGATGAAAGAACGGAACAGGAAACTTGGCGAACAATATTCCTTTGTTTCAACAGCTCAGGAAATACCCGGAACGGATTTAGTTTATGAGGATATTATTGCCGATTCCTCATGCAATGTTGAAAAAGAAGCCGAAGATAAATCCGAAATGGCGGCATTGCGTGAAAGGCTGACCTCTTGGAAATCTTACGGCACAGTTTTTCTTGATCTGTATCTTAAAGGTCAGAAAGGAAACGCCACCAAAATAATCAGCGAAAAATACGGTGTTACCATTCGCACCGCTCAAAGATGGAAAGACGGCTTTGAATCGTTTGCAAAAGATTTTTTGAAAAAGTTCTAAAAAGTGTGTCGTTTTTCGACCTCAAAAGTTGCGGTAAAGGATTGAGGGGACTCGAAAGACTAAACACTCGGAGGTTAAAACGATGATTCAAAAATCAATAGAGAACATTCATAAAGGTGACGTCTTCTACGCAGATCTCGGAGAGAATGTCGGATCTGAACAGAATGGAATACGCCCCGTACTGGTAATACAGAACGATTTGGGAAACAAGTATAGCCCAACCCTTATTGTTTCTCCGCTTACTACTAAGAATAAAAAACTCTCACTGGCAACCCATGTGTGTCTCGGAGAAGTAAACGGAAGAAAGTCGATGGCTTTACTGGAACAGATAAGAACGATTGATCGCTGCCGATTGCTTGAATATGTGGCAACAGTCGATGAATCCAAAATGAAGCTGGTAAACGCTGCGCTTCATCATTCTTTGGATTTGGATTGATTGGAGGTGTGTAACGTGGAATTTGATGAAACAAAAGACATTAAGCTAAAAGACAAACCGTTGCTCACCGTAATCGAAGCGGCAAAGTATTTCGGCATCGGAAAGAACAAAATGAATGACCTTTCCAATAAGAAAGAGGAACTGGTTTTGTGGGTGGGCGGCAGAAAGCTCATTAAAAAAGATAAGATGCTCGAATATCTTCTAAAAGAATATTCGATCTGATACTTCTGTCAAATGTGCAAAAGACCGCGTTTCCTCCCGTTTGCACATTGGAGATAAAAAAAGAAATCCTGTATCCTATTGGCGGTCGGATACAGGAAAACATAAAAGGAAAGGAACAATAAACATGTCAAGAACAGTGAAAAAGAATGTTCGGTTTGACAGTCATCATATAAGGCTTAGAACCGGAGAAACAGAAAAGAAAAACGGATATGAATATCGTTGGACGACTCCAGATGGGAAACGCCATTCAACATTCGCCCCGACACTTGATAAACTCCGTGAGATTGAGGAAGAACTTGCTGCCGATAAACATGACGGTATCAAAACGGATGTCAAAGGGTTGACGGTTAATGACTGCTATGAACTCTGGAAAGAGTTGAAACGAGGCATAAAAGACAGCACATATAAGAACTACATCTACATGTATGAAATGTTTGTCATGCCGACCTTCGGCAAGAAAAAGGTCACTAAGGTCTTAAAATCGGATGTAAAGCGATTCTATAATACTCTGGCTGACGATAAGCATCTGAAAGTATCGACTATTGACAATATCCATAATGTGCTTCATCAGGTGTTTCAGGTTGCGGTGGATGATAACTACATTCGCGGGAATCCGACCGATAGGATGCTTAAAGAATTGAAAATCGCTCATGGTCATGAGATAGAAAAAAGGAAAGCACTCTCCATGGATCAACAGGAACTCTTTATAAACTATATGAGAGAAACCGAAAAGTACCAGCATTGGTATCCGGTATTCTATATCATGCTGAACACCGGTATGCGTGTCGGCGAGCTGACAGGCTTGCGGTGGAGAGATGTTGACTTTGAGAACGGCATGATTAGTGTCAATCACACGCTGGTATATTACAACCATCGAGATGAGCTTGGAACCTATTACAGCATCAATACTCCGAAGACAGATGCCGGTAAAAGAGAAATTCCGATTGTTGAGGGTGTGCGGGAAGCGTTTGAAATGGAACGCAAGTATCAAGAGGAAAACGGTATTGTGAGCAAGTCCCGTATTGATGGATACGAAGATTTCATCTTTGTAAACCGTAGCGGAGAGGTTCAGCATCAAGGGACGTTGAACAAAGCCCTGAAAAGGATTATGCGAGACTGTAACGACAAGGTTCTTCTTGAAAATGATCTTGAAAGCGAACCGACGCTCTTACCCGATTTCAGTTGCCATATCCTTCGACATACATTCGCTACACGAATCTGTGAGGCTGGTGTCAATCTGAAAGTAATTCAGGATATTCTTGGGCATGTCGATATATCTACAACAATGAATATCTATGTGGACGCCATGAACGATTTGAAGAAGAAAGAAATCGCTGCGTACAGCAAATATATTACGAAGCCGGAGGATGTTGACAATCTAACACAGCAGGATCTGAATATGATAACCATGAGAAAAATGGGATTCTGATTTACCTGAACTCTATGAAGCCACGAGGAAATGTACCTTGTGGCTTCTTTCACGTAATTCGCACATTTCTCAAACCATCACGAAATACATATACTAAAAGCAAAGCAAAAGACAAGGAGCTTTTAGTATGGAGAACAGTATTTCAAATATGAGACCGGAACTTGTCAAAGAGTGGTCTGAGAAGAACTATCCATTGACACCCGACTGCGTTCCGTTTGGATCAAATAAACTGTATTGGTGGCGCGGTTCTTGCGGTCACGAATGGCAGACGAGTGCGAAGGCTCGTTCCAGCGGCGAAGGTTGCCCGATATGTTCTAATGCACGAATCATCCCCGGAATAAATGATCTTCAAACTTTGGAACCGGAATTATCAAAAGAATGGTCTAAAAAGAATAGCCCATTACTGCCGACAATGGTTGGATCGGGTTCACATAGGAAGGTTATATGGAAAGGAAAGTGCGGACATGAATGGTCGGCAGTAATTAAAAACCGAGTTGCGGGTGCTGGCTGTCCCTATTGCTCTCACAATAAAGTCCTTGCCGGTTATAATGACTTGGAAACCTTGTATCCCGAAGTGGCAAAAGAATGGTCAGATAGAAATCTTCCGCTATTGCCGTCACAGGTTACGGCTTTTGCAAACAAAAAGGTTTGGTGGAAGTGTAGCGAAGGACATGAATGGTTTACGCTTATCTCTACGCGCTCATCCGGAAGTAAATGCCCGTATTGTAGCGGAATCAAACTTCTAAAAGGTTTCAATGATCTTGCAACGACACATCCCAATCTGGTTCTTGAATGGTCAGAACGAAATGGCGATTTACATCCCGATACGGTGAATGATAAATCCACAAAGAGCGTATGGTGGAAGTGCCATGTCTGCGGATACGAATGGAAACAACAAATCAAAACAAGAGTGAATGGCGGAGAGTGTCCTTCCTGCTCAAATAGATGTGCTATCACAGGATATAATGACTTGGCATCGACCGAGCCGGAACTGATGAAAGAGTGGGACTACTCAAAGAATAAGATTGATCCGACTAAGATTCTTCGGACAGCGTATAACCGTGCATGGTGGAAGTGTGAGTTCGGGCATAGTTGGAACGCTCCCATTTGCGATAGAACGCTTGGGGACTGCTCCTGCAAAGAGTGTGAGTCAGAGTTCATTGCATCACTGCCTCAATTACTGACGATGTACTATGCAAGAGAAAACAATCTGAATGTGGTTCTGCGAACAACGGATGCAATCGGACTTCCGGTTGATGCTTATATACCTTATTTTAATTTGGTGGTTGATGGATTTGAACATAGTCGTAAGATTAAAGCGGTAAAGAAAAGCCTCTGCAATCAAAACGGAATTACATACTGCGAGATAAACAGCAAAGATCCATTTGCTATGGCGGCTCAAATCAAAGCTCTTTTCAGGAAGAATCATGTTTACATCACGTCAGAGAACAAGAACGATATACGTTTCTGCCGAAATTTGTTCTTCTCCGTGAAGCGCAAAAATGCCAGTTCATCTTGAAATTTCGGGATTCTTGTGCTATAATCATTTGTCAGCAAAGAAAGCTTCTCGCTTTCAAAACAATGAAACCTTTTCGCCGAAGTCTCCAATTTAGTCTCCATTAAGCCGATACATCATGGTAAATTATAATTCAATATGGGAAATGCTAAAAAAGAGATATGACGGAACGGTAAGGTTTAAGCCGTTTTGGGACGAAAATATGAAAGTTCTTTTCGTTTCCCAACGATGAAGACGTTGGAGTAAAAAAGATGTTTAATTTCTTAAAGAAGAAAAAAGTGACGGTTCATACCGATGATTCACCGACAGCCGAAAGAAAAAGTTCCCCGTGGGGAGAAAATGCATATAATCCTCAAATGCACGGGAAGCTCCTGTTCTCTTGCAGGGTTAATTATGACACTATGCACAGTTTGCGAATATACCGCAACGGCAATGCATTATATTGCGGAGAAAATGAAGCGTTTAATTACGGTGCCGCTATGGTTGACAGGGATGTTGTAGTGACTGAAATATCGAAAAGCACCGCAATTGACCTGCTGGAAGAAGAAATACTGCGCCACAAGAAATGGTTGACGGATGCCATATCCAAGCAGGAAAGCGAGCGAGAAAAAAGTATACGAGAAGGACTTGCCGAACTGAACGATATATATGATGAATTGTCTTTGATGCCGGACGAATCATACCTGTGATATGGGAGCCACTGGTCGGACACGAGATGAAATAGTGGAATTCTTATCCCGACAATGAAGACGTTGGAGTAATCGGAATTTGGGATAGTCTGTTCTTCATTTTCCAATTGACGACCTATTGTATTATTGGAGGATGTACTGATATGTGCGATTACGAACAGGAAATAGAAAAACTAAAGCAAATAGTAGAAAAGTATCAATCTCTCCCACTGAAGGATTTTCTCAAAAAAACTCTGGCAGAGTCCGGATATGCTCCAGAACGATTAAATAATGTCTACATAGACGAAATAGTTTCTTTTCCGGATGTGTTTGGATGCTTCAAACGAAATGGCGAATTTGCAACTTACGCAACTGATTACAAAGGTGAAGCAATTGTTAAAACATATAGCGATGCTTATCTGTTTTTTCGAGTCTTTTTGCAAAATTCATCATTTAACAATAAATATGACGGAGCGCAAAAGGACAAATAATCAAGCCTTTCCTAAGACAAACTTGGCTGATGTAATCTAAGGGCAGAACTTCCTTTGGGTGAGTGTTCTTGTGTACCAATGTGTATACCGGTAAGGTGTACTATTTTGTCATGGAATTGCTTAATTTTATTATGCCGGTGATTTTTTCGGTTGAACGAAATACCGAGTTTGACATAGATTTTACTGACTTTGACAAAATGAGAATTTATATCCCCACGATGAAGCCGTTGGAATGAAATGAGGTCGTGCGGAATATGTCTTTTTTGAAAAACAATTTTAAAAAGATAAATAAGGACAGCGAGAGAAAGCTTGAGCTGGCGCTTAAATCGGGGCGTTTGGAAGCGTGTTTAGGTGGGTGCGGCTTCTATCATTTGGAACGTGGCCCTTCCTTTTGCAGCGTGGAATTTAACATAGCTGCGATTTGGGCTACGATTAACGCTTATTGTCAAAACCATAAAAAGTGGAAAGAAAATCGCGATACCAACGCCGTCTTTTACAGAAAAAAGGCGAACTTAAAGGTTGGGAATTAAAACATGGGCTGATGCCGATTATCAAAGAATGTGACAGCGAAATTGCCGCGTTGATGCGTGCGAAAGAAAGCTCGCTTTGATAAGAAAGTAACGATACCGAAATGAGGGCGCGCAATGATTTACACCGAGTTAACGAAAAAGGCCATGCGGCTTTGCTTTGAACGCCACCGGGATCAGGTGGATAAATGCGGTGTGCCGTATCCGTTCCATCCGTTCCACGTGGCGGAGTCGATGACCGACGAAAAAACGACATGCGTGGCGCTGCTCCACGATGTTTTGGAAGACACGCCCACTACGGCGGCGGAACTGCGGTCGATGGGCTTTCCGGCGGACGTAGTGCAGGCGATCGAGCGGATGACTCACGCGGAAAACGTGCCGTATCTCGACTACGTAGCCTCGCTCAAAAGCGATCCGTTGGCACGCGCGGTGAAGATAGCTGACCTTACGCACAACGTCGATTTGTCCCGTTTGGATACGGTGACGGAAAAAGACGTTGCTCGCGCAAAAAAGTATCAAGCGGCGCTGGAGCTTTTAACAGAATAACAAAACGTGATGAAGAGACAGCTTTGTCCCGACAATCGGGCAAAGCTGTCTCTTTTTTCAGTCGAAAAGTGCAAGAAAAACGCAATTATACAGTATAAAGCTTGAAAATGTGCATAAATAAGCAAGAAAAGCACCTAAAAGTATCAAAAATTTTGGATGAGTTGCATATAATTAACTCAAAAAGTTTAAAATAATTCGTCGAAGTGCACAAAATATATTGCGCTTTTCTGTTTGAAAAATGAATTGAAAAAATGTGAAAAACAGTGTAAAATGTGCTTGTATATATAATTAAGGGGTAGTCTACCCTTTTTTGGATATTCAGCGAGGGATATGGCATGACGGCGAAAGAACTGAAAAAACTGAAACGCTCGGATTTGTTGGAAATATTACTGGCGCGCACTGCTGAGGTTGAGCGGTTGAAAGCGGAGTTGGAGGAAGCCAACAAAAAATTGGAAGACCGTGCAATCCTGCTGGAAAACGTCGGCTCTATTGCGGAGGCGTCGCTCAAACTGAACGGTGTGTTCGAAGCGGCGGAGGCTGCGGCCGAACAGTATTTGAAGAATATCGAGCGCGTTGCTCGCGGCGAAAGCGAGATTTTTGAGCCGGAAGCGCCGGAAGCGGAAAAACCGGAGGAAACGCCGGTGAAGCCTGCTGAGCCGAAGGAAAAGGCTAAGAAAAAGAGCAACTCAAAGAAACCGACGAAGGCCGCTGAACCGAAAGAACCGCATCAAGCGCCTTCGGAAGAACAAACCGAAGAGAGTCCGGAGGGCGCGGAATGAAAAAGCCCAAAACGCCCTTGGAAATGCCGACAAGCGCCGAATTGCGAGGCGAGATTAAGCGCGTCGGCTACAAAAAGCAGTACAAAAGCATCATCCGCAGCACGTTCTTCTCGCTGGTTGCGGTGGCAGCGGTGGCGGTTTTGGTTGCCACGTTGCTGCTCCCCGTGTTCCAAATTTACGGTAGTTCTATGACGCCGACCTTGTCGGACGGAGAAATTGCCGTGGCGGTGAAAACCAGCAAATTCGAAACCGGAGATGTGATTGCGTTTTACCTCAACAACAAAATTCTTATCAAACGCGTGATTGCTCACGCCGGCCAATGGGTGGATATCGACGAAGACGGCACGGTGTATGTCTACGATGAAAAAGGCAAACCGGGCGCGCCGCTCGACGAGCCGTACGTCACCGAAAAGTCGTTAGGCGACTGCGATCTTGAATTTCCTTACCAGGTTCCGGAATCTCGCGTGTTTGTGATGGGCGACCACCGCTCGGTGTCGCTGGATTCCCGTAACAGCGCCATCGGCTGTGTGGCCGACGAGCAAGTGGTGGGAAAAATCATCTTTAAGGTCTGGCCGCTGCCGCAATTTGGCACGGTGAAGTGATCGTTTATATACAGAATGTAGCGAAAAGAAATAAAAAAGCCTATTTTAGATAGAAAGGGGGCGAAACGGATTGAAGCATTTGAAACAGTTCTTCTCGAAGATTAAAGAATTCTTTACGAAAAAAAGCGGACGCAAGGCACGGACGACCGTGTTTTCGATTTTTGCGACCGTGATTGTGCTTTGCACCGTTTACGCCCTCATTTTGCCGGGTATTACCGCAACGGCAGACAAGTATTCGCTGCAAGATTCCGACATCGACGGCGTAACGCTGAAAATCCGCTCCGGCAGCAGCTGGGTGGAAGTCAGCCCCTCCGCCGAGAGCTTGGAAGTCGGCGCGAACGACGTATTGCAGTTCATTTTGGATTACAGTTTGCCTATTGGCACACTCAGCAACACCTGCGACACCATTACGTATCAGCTTCCCTCTTGCTTTAATATGGTGACGGCGGACGAATCTCCGGTTATCGGTGACCGCCGCGTTATCGGTACCTTCTCCATCGAGGAGGGCGGTCTTGCGGTTATCGTTTTTGACACCGAGATCGAAAACTCTATGATAGAGAAGAACGCCACCTTGCCGATTGGCGGTACGATTAAATTCGATTGCAGCGCCGGTGACCTTCTCGGTGGCGGCGACGGCCGCGTCATCACCATCGGTGAGTGGACCATTACGCTGGAGAATCCCAGCGGTGGCGGCGGTGGTGGCGACGATACGACGCATCACGAAGAAGAGCCGACCGAAACGATTCCTCCGAAAGACGAGAACCTGTTCGTTAAGAAAACGCACAACGTTATTGACGCCGCCAACGGCATCGTGGACTTTACCGCGATCTTCCGCGTAGAAGAAGACACCGAAGAGCCGCCGCTGATCTATGACTGGATGGCGACCGGTCTCACGTATTTAGAAAATTTCGCAATCAACGAAGTGACCTTGGACGGTGACGACAACATCGTCAGCACGGGCGACCGGGTGGCCGGTTCGACGTTTGTCGATGGAGTGGAAACCTTGGTGGTTGGCAAGCGCGATTTCTCCTTCCAATGCACCAATAATATGACGGAAGGCGATGCCTATGCCATCACCTACCGCGCCAAAGTCATTGATCCGTTCAGCGGCAGTTACCACACGAACAACCAAATCAAGGTAACTACCAAGATTGAAGGCGAAAAAGCCGAGGGCGGCGTGAAAGACGACGTCTGGCTTTACAACCAAAACTTTGTGACCAAGAGCGCCGCTATTGAGGGCGACAACATTGTTTGGACCATTACGGTTCACCGCCAAGCCTCTTCCAGCTTGGACGGTTGGGTGCTGTCGGATATCCTCGAAGGCTACGATTACACCGGCAGTGCCGAGCTGAAGGTGGACGGCGGCACAGCGACCTCGGTTACTATCCCGTACACCTTCCCGACGGGAAGCACGGGTACGGACTACGTCTTCAAATATTCGTCGCCGTTCGAGACAAAAATCGGTCAATCGAGCGTTGATAACACGGCGGTTTTCCGCCCGGGCGATTATGAAGGCGACAACCCCATCAAGATTACAAAATCCCTTGTTACGGACGAAAACAATCCGCTGACCAAGACGGACAAGAACGTGTCGGTGAATACGAGTGATCCCGACAATCCGCTGACCACCATCGAGTGGAGCGTGGATATCACCCCGACCATCTCCAAGTTGATCGGTGTCAGCGGCAGCGTTACCGGTTACGACTGGTTGTATGACGATACGCTCAGAAGCGGGCAGTATCTCACCGCCGACCAGGCGAGCGCACTGGAAGCCGCCATTGTGGCGCAGATGACCACAAAACTCGGCCTTGAACGCGGCACACCGAACGCGAATTCCAACGCACCGTACGATCCTGCGGTGCAAAAAGAGTACACCTTCGAACTCAAGTGCAGCGATGATGGCGACGTCCCGACGGGCTGCTTCGATCGGTTTACGCTCCACGTATACAGAGACCTTGCCGTCGGTCAAAACGTCAACTTTACCTACTTTTCTACCGGTCCTTCCGGTAAATTGGACCAAGTTCAGCGTTATCAAAACCGCGGTAAAGTGATGCAAAACGCCCCCGGCAACCACGTGTATACTGTGGAAAGTCAGCCGGAAGCGGTGTATCGTCCGGCTATCGTCAAAACCGACCCGGTTCCGCCGACAAATTCCAGCGTGGCCAATTCCAATCCCCAGACCACCCACGAATATTACGCGGTGGACGGAAAACTGCAATGGGAATTGGCGGTTACGGTTCCGCGCGGTATTGATACCACGTTGACGGTGGAAGACGTTCTTCCCGAAGGCCTGACTTTAGACAGTCTCGTCTTGTCGGTTAACAAAAAGAACTATTCCACTTATAATGTAAACTGGACGGACGACGCCGCCAAAACCTCCGGCACGATTACGGTCGGCGAAAACGGAACGGCTGACGTCACCTGCGACGGACAAACGATTTCCATCGAACTTGACGAGGATGTCGTTGAACGTTACGCCGGCAAGTCCGACGTTTTGTACTTCCAGTTGGTGGCGGAGTTGGATGAAATCCCGTCGTACACCGACAAGAACGGTGCACCGCACTTTGCGAATACCGCGGCGGTCAAAGTTCCCACCGCTACGCCGGGCGAGATGATGACGCTCCTCGAAGACACGCAAACTCAGGTCGTCACTGTCGATAAGTACCACGGCGTCCTTTCTAAATCGATTTACCAAACTGCCGGCGACGTGTTGGCCGGTAACTTGCCGTATCACCTCGAAATCAACCCGGATGGCGCCGACTTGTTGGACGGCACCGATACGCTGATTTTGACGGATACGCTCAAAGCGTATTGCCAGAACGAAACCGACGGTTCGATTACGTTGGATCCGTCAACGCTCCGTGTGTATGAGCGCGACACCACAAAACCGGGTAACAAAGGCGCTCAGTTGGATATGGGCCTGTTCTCCTACTCCTACACGGCAAAATGGGAGAATCACAATATCATCGACGTGTTGACGATGCGCATCCCGGATGAACGCGCTCTCGTTATCGAATACGTCTACGTTGTGCGCACGACGAACGATAAATTCAACCAAGCGGTTTCCAACACCGTGAAGTTGGAGGGCGTTTCCGGCGGCGATGTTTCCACCGACAGCAAATACAACGTCAACTTTGACGGTACCAACGTTACCGCCGACGTAAAAGGTATTCTCGTCTACAAGGTCGACAGTAAAAACTACAGTATGACCTTGCCGGATGCGAAATTTACGCTGTACGAGTACAACGGCACAACGTACGTTGAAAAATATTCCGTCTACAGTGACGGCGACGGTATGGCGCTGTTGGATCACCTCACCAAAGGCGTTGCCTACAAGCTGGTAGAGACACGCGCTCCCGAAAACTACATCCTGGATTCCGAACCGTATTACTTTATGGTTGCAGGCGCCCAGACAGAGTCGAAACCCAGCGATTTTGCAGGCGAACTGCTGCAAGAAGGTTCGGCGGTTTATCGGCCGAACGTCTCGAACTACACCGAACTCAACGTCATTAAACAGTGGAAAGATGCGGACGGTTCCGCTATTACCCACGACGGCACGGTGCAGTTCAATTTGTACCGCAAAATCGGTACGCGCGATCCGCATGTTACCTTGTCTGCAAACATCGTACAGACAACGAAAAAGGACAATCCGACCACCACTCTCACTTACGGTCCCGTGCAGTATCAACGTGGTCAAACCGTGGACTTTGTGGTGACGTTGCCGTCGGTGTACAAACCGGACGAGAAAACGGATGCGGCACTTAGTGAATACGTAACGCTGTACGCAAACGGCAGACCGATTTCGGCATCTTCCGTTGACATCGGCACGATAGTCAATCAAAACGGCGATGTGACCTACACCTACACAATCCTGATGTCCGAGGACGTGCTCATTACCGGTGCCATCGGTGAGCATTCCACGTTGGCGGAACTCGATTCCCAACTCAGCGGAACAACGCTTCCGCCGGAGGAGACGACCTCTTCCGAAGCTCCCAACGTGGATTACGCCATCCGCTTCCCGAACGGCGGTTCCGGCCAAACGTCGGGTGGCGTGGCGGTCACGAACAACGACCGCTTTGCGGCCGGTACGGAGATTACGCTTATTTTGCCAAACGATACGGCAACCAAGCATTATACCGGATGGAAGATTGTTAAGAGCAGCAGCACCAGTACCGATATCACCGATTCTTGCCTAAGCGGCAGCACGTTGGTGATGCCGGCGTTCAGTGTCAACGCCATTCCGGTCTACGAAGAAATTGCCGCCGAAAAATACGCCGTTACGGTGTATAGAGGTTTGGGTACAGCTTCGGTTGCCACTGCTGCCCAGGGCACGACTGTTACGATTGAAGCAGGCGCGCCGATGGCAGGTCAAGAATTTAAGAGATGGATTGTTGTGGACGAAAACGGAGCGCCGCTGTCCAACACGGGCGTGGTGTTCGCGGACGAATACGAAGCAACCACAACCTTTACGATGCCCGGTCACGCCGTAATTGTGGAGCCGGTATATGATGTCAAAGTTCCCCACACCATCACCGTTACCGCAGATACCGGCGGCACCGCCTCGTATACGGTAACGCCGGCGACCACCGACATTGCGGATACCGGCAGCGCTTACAGGGGCGATACGGTCACGCTCAGCGTGCCGATCATCCCCAATGACAAGCTCTTTGACAAATGGGTGATTACAAGCCCCTCTTCGGGCGTTACCCTCAGCAATATCAAATCTGCCGATGCGACCTTTACCATGCCGGATGCCGACGTGGTCATCAAAGCCACGTTCCGGGATAAGCCGGATAACCTCATTATGAACGGCGACTTCGAAAACGTGGACGGCGTGATCACCTCGAGCACCGGTGGTTATGAGAACGTGGAAGGCATCGTCGTTTCGATAGACGGCGGCTTCGAGTGGACACCGTACAGCGGTCTTGACCAAATAGGTTCAAGCTGGTCGGTGGTGGACGGCGTTCTCGTCTACGATTCGACCGATGCAACTTCTAATACGAACTGGGTGGCAAAAATCGATCCGACCTACAACAATGGCAGATTGCGACCTGACACCGCGTATACGCTGTTCGCCGACGTAAATACGAACAAAGACGAGCATTTCTACGTTGCCGTAAAAGAGGGAAACAAGACGGTTGCCCAAATTCCCAACGAGGATGGCTATGTTCAATTCACCACCAGTAATGATCCCAACGCTTCGTATTCCATTCTTATCCGAATGGTTAAGAACGAGCGCGCCGGTGTCACTTTCTCGGTGGATAATGTCATCCTCGTCGAGGGCACGGTTACAGAACCTCCGAGCGGAAATCCCAAATACAACATCAACCTAACGCAGCCGGCTTCCGGCGGTACGATTTCCTCCAACAAATTAAGCGAGGAAGCAGGCAAAACGGTCACATTGACCGCCACGCCCACCGTCGGTTATGCGTTTGACCACTGGGTGGTCACGGAACACACTTCCGGCGACACCATTACGGTGACGAACGGCACCTTTACGATGCCGGAAGACGAGGTAGACGTTACCGCGGTGTTTGTCGAAGGCCGCTACACCGTCCGCGTGGTCGGCGGTACGCTGTATCAAAGCAGCGAAACCTCCACCAGCATCCCGGTGAACGGAACGGTGGACATCGTGGTCGATACTTCCGCGATTCCGACCGGTTATGCGTTTGATTATTGGGAGATTGACGCTCCCGGCAGCGGTGTTTGCACCAGTGCAGGCACGGGCCAGGATGCGCACACCACCTTCCAGTTGAACACGGCGGCCAACGTGACGTTGACCGCGAAGTACACGCCGATTCAATACGACATCACCTTCACGGATTCGTGCGGCGAGGCTTCTATCGGTGTCAACGCCGTCACCAAGGCCAAGATTGGCGATACAGTGAAATTGACACCGTATCCGCCTGCCGGCAAGGTGCTTGACACTTGGACCGTGGTCAACAACACCACCTCGCAACCCATTACAGTGACGAACGGCACGTTTGAGATGCCGAACAGTTCGGTCACCATCTCCGCT
>JAZLLJ010000060.1:0-44651 GCA_045598065.1 Acutalibacteraceae bacterium | reverse complement strand
GAGGGTATGATGATTGCCGGTTACGCCATCGGAGCGCAGAACGGTTATTTCTATGTTCGCGCGGAGTATCCGATTGCGGTCAACCGCCTCAAAATCGCGATTAAACAAGCCGAAGAGCTCGGTCTCCTCGGTGACAATATTTTGGGCTCCGGCTTCTCCTTCCGCGCGCACATCCGCCTCGGCGCCGGTGCATTCGTATGCGGTGAAGAGACGGCTCTGCTTAACTCTATCCAAGGTCAGCGCGGTATGCCGCGTCCGCGTCCGCCGTTCCCGGCGGTCAAAGGTCTGTGGGATCGTCCCACCGTTGTGAATAACGTGGAGACCTTGGCGTGCATCCCGTACATTCTGCGTGAGGGCGCTCAGAAATTCGCTGAGTGCGGCACGGAGAAATCCAAAGGCACGAAAGTGTTTGCTTTGGGCGGCAAAATCAACAACGTCGGCCTCGTGGAAGTTCCGATGGGCACCACGCTCCGTGAACTCATCTACGACATCGGCGGCGGTGTGCCGAACGGCAAAAAATTCAAGGCGATTCAAACCGGCGGCCCGTCCGGCGGTTGCCTTACCGAAAAAGACCTCGATGCGGAAATCGACTTTGATAACCTCGTGGCCAAGGGCTCGATGATGGGTTCCGGCGGCGCGATTGTTATGGACGAGGATAACTGCATGGTGGACGTGGCAAAATTCTATATGGAATTCATTTGCGACGAGTCCTGCGGTAAATGCTCGCCCTGCCGTATCGGTACGAAACGTATGCTCGAATACCTCACCAAAATTACCGAGGGCAAAGCCACGATGGAAGATTTGGAACAGCTCGAAGAACTGGCGGCGACCATCAAAGCCGGCTCGCTGTGTGCGCTCGGTCAAACGGCAGCCAACCCGGTGCTTTCCACGCTTACCCACTTCCGCGACGAGTACATTGCCCACATTGTGGAAAAAAAATGCCCGGCAGGCGTGTGCAAAAACCTGATGCAGTACGTCATCAACAAAGACAAATGCTACGGTTGCGGCGCTTGCGCGAAACAGTGCCCGGTGGGTGCTATCACTAAGACCGACTACATCGCCGAAGGCAAAAAACTGCCGGCGCTGGAAATCGATCCGCAAAAGTGCATCAAGTGCGGTATGTGCGTGGCTACCTGCAAATTTGGCGCGATTGATAAGAAATAAGGGGGATTACGACAATGGCTTTAGTGAACATTAAAATTGAAGGGATTCCCTATCAAGTCGAGGAAGGCTTGACCATTATGGAGGCCGCCAAAAAATGCGGCTATGAGATCCCGTCTCTCTGCGCGTATAATCACGGCGAATGCAACCGCGGTTCCTGCCGTGTCTGCTTGGTGGAAGCCACCGGTGCGCGCGGTCTTGTGGCGTCTTGCGTGTACCCGGTGAACGAGGGTATGGAAATCACCATTTCCTCCCCGGCGGCTACGGCGGCTCGCCGTGCCTCGGTGGAACTGCTTCTCTCCAACCACAACCGCAACTGCCAAGAGTGCGACAAAAACGAAAAATGTGAATTGCTCCACGTGGCGCGCCTGACCGGTGCGCGCGAGGGAATGTTCCAAGGTGCGCAAACGCCGACCACGTTCGACGATTTAACGCCGACCATCGTCCGCGACACCTCCAAATGCGTGCTGTGCGGCCGTTGTGTCGCCCGTTGCCAGAATGCGCACGGCAACGGCATCCTCGGTTTCGAAAACCGCGGCTTCAACACGATTGTTGCCCCGGCCGAGAACCGTAGTTTCATTGAGTCGCCCTGCATTATGTGCGGCCAGTGCATCAACGTCTGCCCGACCGGCGCGTTGATGGAGAAAAGCGAAATCGACAAAGTTGACGCGGCGATGGCCGCCGGCAAATACGTGGTCGTGCAAACCGCTCCGGCTGTCCGTGCCGCCCTCGGCGAAGAATTCGGCATGAAGATCGGCACTCCGGTGACCGGCAAAATGTGTGCCGCACTTCGTCGCCTTGGCTTCAAGAAAGTGTTCGACACCAACTTTGCCGCCGACCTCACCATTATGGAGGAAGCCACCGAACTGCTTGGCCGCATCAAAAACGGCGGCGCGCTGCCGATGATTACCTCCTGCTCGCCCGGCTGGGTAAACTATGCCGAGTACTACTATGGCGATCAACTCGACCACCTGTCTTCCTGCAAATCGCCGCACGAGATGTTCGGCGCGATTCTCAAGAGCTACTACGCCGAGAAAGTCGGCGTGAAACCGGAAGATATGTTTGTGGTATCCATTATGCCCTGCTCCTGCAAAAAATACGAGGAGCAGCGCCCCGAAATGGAAACCAACGGTCTGCGCGACGTGGACGCCGTGCTGACCACACGCGAACTCGGCAAACTCATCAAACGTTCCGGCATCAACTTCACGAAACTGCCGGATGAAGACTTTGATCAGGACATTGTCCACGATTACACCGGCGCCGGCGTCATCTTCGGCGTGACCGGCGGCGTGATGGAAGCCGCGCTTCGTACCGCCTACTTTGTCCTTACCGGCAAAGAGCGCGAGGGCGTGGAATTCCACGAGGTCCGCGGCTTTGAGTCCATCCGCGAGGCGGAATTCGACCTCGCCGGCCAAAAAATCAAAGTGGCGGTCACCAGCGGTATGAAAGGCGCGAAAGTGCTGCTCGACCAAATCCGCGAGGGCACCTCTCCCTATACCTTTATCGAGGTTATGGGTTGCCCGGGCGGCTGCATCAACGGCGGCGGTCAGCCGTATGTCCGCGAGGCGTTCCTGCCGAACGAGGATGACGATATTCTCGACACCTATCAGGCGAAACGTGCCGCCGCGCTGTACAGCGAGGACGAGCGCCAAGCCATTCGTCAGAGCCACAACAATCCGCAGGTGAAAGCGCTGTATGACGAGTTCCTCGGCGAGCCGAACTCCCACAAAGCGCACGAGTTGCTCCACACCACCTACAACAAAAACCGCGAGCGCTTCCCGCAGAAATAAGTTTTCATAAGAAAAATCCCATGCCAAGGGAGAGACTACGTAACGAAGTAGTCTCTCCCTTTTGGTTTTTGTAATCAGCCGGAATGATTGAATCAATAGGAAATCAAAAATCATTATTATGGGGGATTACACAATGAAAACGCATATTACAGATGAAAAAACAGGCATCCGTTATACTCTGTACGGCGACTATTACCTGCCGGATTTGGAATTGCCCGAGCAAAAATCAATTGGGATTTGGGGACAACAGCACTTGCAGTATTTGAAGCAGCACCGCAAAACAATTTATAACAGTTTGTTTCTTGCAGGCAAATTGAACGACCACCTTGCCGACATTGATAAGCAAGCCGACGAGATGTTCCGGCGGTTTATAAAAAGTGGCAAGATCTTGAGATCTTGCCACTTCTGTTATGTCAGTATGCTTAACCGGTATTTCTCCGAATATTCACGGAACATTTTTTCGAACATTATATCACCATAGCGAGTTTCACGAAGCGACTTGTGCACGTTCAAATTATGCTCTGCCGTATCGATCACACATCCGGCAATGTTAGAGCAATGGTCGCTCACACGCTCAAGATTTGTCAAAATATCTGCCCAAACAAATCCGACCTGCACAGTACATTTTCCCTCTTTCATGCGAATGATATGGTTGGTTCGGAGTTGTTCTTTCAAAGCATCTATGACCTGCTCAAGCGGTTCCACTCTTACGGCAACGGAAGAATCTTCATTGCAAAACGCTTGAACAGTAGAGTCCAACACCTCTTTTACGGCTTTTGAAATAATATCGTATTCCTTTAACGCTTCCTCTGTCAGAGTAAGACTCTTGTCGCGCAATTCTTCCGCCGACCTCAAAATATTGACCGCATGGTCGGAAATGCGCTCAAAGTCACCGATCACCTTCAACAAGGCAGTTGCTTCCTCACTTTCCTTCTGGCCAAGTTGTTCGGCACTGAGTTTGATCAGATAGGTGCCGATTGTGTCTTCCAGCTCATCACACAGGGTTTCGTCTTTTCGGATTTGCTCCGCCTTTTCTTTGGAATACTCCGTAAATGTTCCGATAGCTGTTTTTAATGCTCCTACCGCTTTTTCCGCCATCTCGACAGCAACGGCACGCGCTTGGCCGAGTGCCAGCGGCGGCGTGGCAAGGAGACGCGTATCCAATCTGACGGTCTTTTCTTCGTATTTTGCATCCGGCACAATTTTTACGGCAAACTTTTCGAGCAGAGAGGACATCGGCAAAAGCAACATCGTGGAAAGCACCTTGAATGCCGTGTTGACCACGGCAATACCGACGAGCGTTGCCGAACTATCAAGAATCGCCGGCATAAATACCGCGCGAATGATCGAGTATATCCCAAGCCATACGGATGCTCCGATAATATTAAAAAGCAAGTGGACGACCGCCGCTCGTTTGGCTTCTTTTTTTGCTCCGACAGAGGACAGCATCGCCGTCACACAGGTTCCGATGGCATCACCCATTACAATCGGGATGGCGGCCCCATAAGATACCTGACCGGTCATGGCAAGCGCCTGCAAAATGCCGACCGAGGCGGAGCTCGACTGAATGACCGCCGTCAAAAGAGCTCCCGCAAGCAGACCGAGCAAGGGGTTTTTGAACATCAAAAACAGCTGCTGGAATTCCGGAACATCTGCAAGCCCCGAAACGGCGTCGGTCATTGTTTCCATACCGAACATCAAGGTCGCAAAACCAAGCAGGATCATTCCCGTATCTTTCTTTGTATGTTTTTTGGTGAACATATAAAGAACGATGCCGATCAGTGCTAAAACAGGCGTAAATGAGGCCGGTTTCAATAACCTTATCCACATGCTGTCGCCGCTGATTCCGCCAAGAGATAAAATCCATCCGGTGATCGTCGTGCCTACGTTTGCACCCATAATAACATTCACGGCTTGCTTCAAAGACATCAGTCCCGAGTTGACAAAACCAACGACCATGACGGTTGTGGCAGACGAACTTTGAATAACCGCCGTAACACCGCAACCGGTCAAGAAGCCGGCAAATTTATTGGTGGTCATTTTGGTAAGCACCGAGTGCATTTGACCGCCGGCACGGCGTTCCAACGCTTGTCCCATCAAGTTCATACCGAACAAAAACAGACACAAGCCGCCAATCATAGATAACACATTGAAAATGTCCATAGATCACACTCACAATCCTTATTGTTTCACACGGATAGTATAGTAACAAAACATCAAATCCATTATCTCATCTTTGTAAAATCTATGTAAAACAAAAAAGGAGCATCAAAATTTGATGCTCCTTTTTTCAATAAATCATTTGCGCGTTTTATATTTCCGACGCAACTTTTTCTTCTTTTGGCAGAGTGATGATCATGGTTGTGCCCTTATCCATCACACTGCGAAGTTCGATCTCGCCTTTGTGAAGTTTGACCGAGTGCTTGACGATGGACAATCCGAGTCCCGTTCCGCCAACCGATTTAGAACGGCTCTTATCTACGCGGTAAAATCTTTCAAAAATCCGATCTTGTGCTTCGGGCGGAATACCGATGCCCGTATCCTTGATGGTCAAAATCACATCTTCGTCCGTTGATTTCACATCCACATTCACACTGCCGCCCACACGGTTATACTTGACGGCATTATCGCAAAGATTGTACATAATGCCCGACAGCAATTGCGGTATACCCTCCATAATGGCTTTTTCTCCGCTTAGGGAGAGCGTTACTCCTGCCGCTTCGGCTACGGGAGTTAAGTTGCGAACCGTCAAGTCGGCAAGCTCATACAAATCGACGCTCTGCCGCTGCATATCCTCGGCGCCTTCATCAAGATGGGAGAGTTTAATAATATCTTCGACAAGGGTAATCATTCGTTTGGATTCTCCGAAAATTTGCTCGGCAAATCTCGGCACATCCTCTGCTTTAACAAGACCGCCCGCCAACAACTCCGCACTGCCGGAAATGTTTTGAAGCGGAGTTTTCAATTCGTGAGATACATTTGCCGTAAATTCACGCCGCGCTTCTTCCGCCTTTTCTTTATCGGTAATATCAAAAATGATCAGCGCAATACCGGAAACCGTATCTTCATTGATAATGGGGCTGGCGTTGAACTGATAATCCCGCTCCTCAATCGGAATGATTTTCTCAGCCCGTTTTCCGGCACCGGCGATACGGAGCAGTTCTTGTATTTCAAAACTGTTGTTAAAAAGAAGCAAGTCCTTGCCAACACAGTACTGGCTGATACCCAGCAACTTTGTTGCGGCTTTGTTTATGCTCAACACAGCGCCGTTTTTCGAAAGAAGAATGATTCCCTCGTTCATATAGCCCGTTGCGGTGTCAAACTCCTCTTGCTTTTGGTTAAGTTCCGCCTTTTGCATTTTCAGCTGTTGCTGCTGACTTGCGATACGGTTGACAAAAGGTGTGATTTCTTCATAAACATTCTCGGGGCTCGGATTATCTAAATCCAAATCGTTTAACGGTTTAACGATATTCCTTGACAATCGATAGGCAAGAAATAACGATAATCCAACCGCAATCAGAATAACAACAATGATCGGTTGAAGCATGGAAAGAATCAAAGACCACAACGCCAAATAGGATTCGGACAGACGAAGGACGGTGCCGTCCGGCAGTGTTTGTGCGAAGTATAACTGCTTTTCCATCAGCGTATCTGAATGTCTTACACTTTCACCCACACCGTCCGCAAGTGCCTCCCGGATTTCTTTTCGTTCCAAATGGTTTTCCATTTTCTCGGTTTTGGCTTTGTTGTCAAATAGCACTGTGCCATCGGAAGAAATCCATGTGATGCGATAGTCGCCGGCAGGAACCGTATTCAAGTAATCGAGTCCGTTTTTTTCAACAGCCGATGCACAAAGCGCCGTTTCTGTTTTTAAGCTTTTCATCTGGCGGTCCGAAAAATAGCTGTAAAGAACCTCCATGATCAGAACAAGAGAAGCCAAAAAAACAACAATGGCAACGATACAAATGGAGCGAAAAATTCGTTTTGTCATTTTCCACCCTCCATCCGATACCCTACACCGCGTACGGTTTCGATATAATTGCCCGCATCGCCGAGTTTTGTACGAAGTGTTCCGATGTGAACATCCACTGTTCTGGTTTCTCCGATAAAGTCCTGCCCCCATACCTTTTCGAGAAGTTGGTCTCTCGTCAGAACAAAGCCTTGATTTTTCAAGAACAGATGGAGCAGATCGTATTCCTTCCGTGTCAGCACGATTTCTTCGCCATCAACCGATACGCTGTACTTTCCCGTATCCAGCTCAATACTGCCGCATTTAATGATAGTTGTAGCTTTTGGTGCGGTTCTGCGAAGAACCGATTTTACACGGGACACCATTTCCATCATTCCGAAGGGCTTTGCAAGATAATCATCCGCGCCGAGATCAAGTCCCAACACCTTGTCGTACTCGGTTCCTTTCGCGCTTGCCATAATAATCGGTATGTCACACGTGGCAATATCGGCGCGGAGTCTTTTCAAAACGGAAATACCGTCCTCCCCCGGAAGCATAATATCCAGAATGATCAGTTCGGGTTTTTCGCTTTTCAATTCGCTCCAAAATTCATCCGATGTCTCAAACCCTTTTGCCTCAAAGCCGGATGTGTTTAGAGTGTATAACATTAAATTTCGGATACCGTTGTCGTCTTCCACACAGTAAATCATTCTTTTTCACCTCTGTATCTTTTTTTGATAGTATACCGTTGCAAATTCAAATCTGTTATCACTTTTCTGTAAAATCAATGTAAAAACGAAATTGAATTGTAATATTAACGACCTTTTTTTATGATCTGCTTTTTCCTTCAGAATAGCATAACTACTTATAGAAAACAAGAGAAAAGTGTAAGAGTATGTATATGGGTTGGCCCCCTCGCTGTAGTAAGTGAGGTTTTTATTTTTCTGCAAAAATCTTAAAATCGCATATTGATTTTTCGACGATTTTTCTACAACCATTTATTGGAG
Source organism: Acutalibacteraceae bacterium (assembly GCA_045598065.1). GTDB lineage: Bacteria > Bacillota > Clostridia > Oscillospirales > Acutalibacteraceae > RGIG426. Next base: position 36,744 of record JAZLLJ010000060.1, on the reverse strand, counting down.
GGAAAATTTTCGAAAAATCAAAAGTTTTTTCACAAAAAGACTGCACAAACGGCACCCCGTTGTCCCTTTACATTAGAGGCATAAAACCAATCGGTGGCTATACGGTGGCTGTCTTGTCCGTAAGGATAACGAGCATGGGATTTGTGTAGCCACCATCCCTCCGTGTCAGCGACACGAAAGGGGCAAGCCTCTGCAACCCCACTTGAAAGAAACCCAAAGCAGAAACCTAAAGCAAAACGGCATAATCATAATGGCTATGCCGTCTTAAAAACACAATTATTAAGATTTGATACAAAGGCCCTCCCTTTGGGGCACCTTCCTTACGTAGGATGCCCCATGGGGCGGGATTTTTTATTGCTTTTGCGAAAAAGCGCCACCGAAAATGCCGTTTCCTACACGCCCATCGAATAATTCTTAATTCTAAATTCTTAATTCTAAATTACCCGTCCCCTTGACTTTACCCCCGAAATCCCGTATACTAAAGAATATAAAGCGAGGGATGAAAATGGCAAGAGAAATGGCTTTGGCAGGTGTGCCGAAGGAAGAATTACAGCGAGATACCACACCGCCGCCACCGCAAACACCGAAATCCAAATGGCAGAATTTTTGGTTTTACTATAAATGGTGGGTAATCGCCGGCGTGTGCCTTGTGGCGGTTATCGTTATCGGAATGTGGCAAATGCTGTCCCGTGTGGAGCCGGATTATCCGATTGCGCTTGTTACCCGTGACGGTGTGTCGGAAGAGGCAATTGAAAACTTGGAGGAATTGTTGGTTCCCTATGCCGAAGACCTGAACGGGGACGGCAAAGTGGTGGTGGAAATCGAGAATTTGCCGCTGGCACAGTACGTGGGTGGCCAAAAAAATCCTATGGCGGAAACAAATTCCCAAAAAATAATGGCGTATCTTTTGTCAGCGGACGTGATGTTTTATATTTTTGACGAGCCGAGCTTTGAAAATTACGCGAAAAAGCTAAAAGAAGAAGGCAACGTCGAGGCGATTTTTGATCCGATTAACAGCGACGCTCCCGGAATCAATTCCGACGAGAATTATTGGGATTGGATTGACGACAACCGCCGTTGTGCCTATTGGGGCGGTGAGTTTCCGCAACATCTCTATTTCGGTGTGCGGCGGCTCGGAGGCACGGCCGACAGCAAAAAAGCCACCGAGCGGCACGACAACGATATGGCGCTGTTAGAGGCGTTTTTGGCGAAAGAAAACGTACAAGAATGACAGAGGGCGACGAGTATGGCAAAACGCAACTACAAAAAGCAAATTCCTTGGATTTGCGTAGGGTTTTGCCTGCTGGTCGCTCTTTCGGTTTTATGGCAACTGTATCCGCCGGCACGGTGGGGTGACAAAGCGGAAACGTTCGACGAAAACACCTTATGCGTGCGGTTCTTGGACGTTGGGCAAGGCGATTGTGCGTTGCTTTGTCAAGGCGAAACGGCGGTGCTTATTGATGCAGGCACGGTGGAAAAACCCTCGCTTGCGTATGAATTGATTTCTTCTTACGGCATCTCGCATTTGGACGCGGTGTTTGTCAGCCATCCCCACGCCGACCACATCGGCGGATTGCCCACGATTTTGGAAAAATTGGACGTGGACACGGTCGTTATGCAGACGCCGCCGGAAAAATTGCCGGCGGAGGGGCATTATTACGAAAAAACATTGGAGACCATCGAAACGAAGAAGATTACACGGGAAGAGCCGAAACCGGACGATACCTATACGTTCGGTGATATGCGCGTGACGGTGCTCGGGCCGCTGAAACAAAACGTGGAGGACTTAAACGAGTATTCTTTGTGTTTGCGCGTGGATTACGGCAACCGGAGTTTTCTGTTTTGCGGAGATATGGGGGAAACGGAGGAACGGTCGTTGTTACAACGCGATGACGGGCTTTCCGCCGACGTGATAAAGGTGGCGCATCACGGTTCCGGCGGATCAAGCAACCGCCAATTCATTCACGCGGTCTCCCCGGAAATTGCGGTGGTTTCCTGCGGAGTATACAACGATTTCGGCCACCCACACGCCTCGGCACTGACACGGCTTTCGGCGGAGGGAGCGGAGATTTATCGCACCGACAAGCAGGGAACTATCACGGTGACCACCGATGGGGATGCGCTTTCGGTTTCCACTGAAAAAACAAACGACGAGGATTCATGAAAAAGCCTCGTCGTTTTTTATAAAATCATAAAGCGGCGGAATATGCATCCCGTCAAACACGTCAAAAGAATCATCGTTCAGCTGTTGCTTAAAGGCCGCGCGAGCACAAAGACACTCTAAAATCCCCAACGTTTCGCGAGCACAGTCTGCGCGGTTTTGCAAACTTTCGGGGAACGCCATTTGTTCGCGCAGAAGTTCCGATCGTCGGAACGTTTGCCGATAAACGGGAACGACCAGTTTTGCATAATCGGAACTGTGACGTTCAAAAACCTCGGATGCCTGCTCTCGCATCCATGCGTAGAGAGAAAAGAGCTCGTCGGAAAATGTCTGTTGACAGGCAGAACAGAAACCGTCGGCAAGTTGGGTGGGGGAATGCGTTTTTCCACAACCACGGCAAAGGGCAAAGGGCATCTGTTTTCACTCGCTTCTTGAATATTTTTTTCAAGTATAGCACGGAAAAGACGAGGTTTCAAGCGGATAACGCAGAAAAGATTTTGCTTTTTCAAAAGATATTTTTATTTTTTCCTTGACATTTCTCTTTGCCCGTGGTATAGTTATTGTCGTTGCAAAACGGAATATGGGAGTGTTCCCGAGTGGCCAAAGGGGGCAGACTGTAAATCTGTTGTCAGTGACTTCGGTGGTTCGAATCCACCCGCTCCCACCAAATAACACCGAGATGCCTTGTGCATTTCGGTGTTATTTTTTGAAAATAAAGGGTGGATTCGAAACGAACTCCAAACGCCGTGAGCGAAGCGAGCGAGGCGTTTGGGAACAACCGTCCGGGGGACGGTTGAGTCCCGTGAGAAAAGAATCCACCCACTCCCACCAAATAACGCCGAGATGCCTTGTGCATTTCGGTGTTATTTTTTTGCGAAAAAGCAGGAGGGTTGGGAGGAAAAGTGAAGGTTTTTGTCGAAAATAGTTGTAATGCTTGCAAAAATATGCTAATATATTGTAAATATGGGTAAGTATATCCAAGTATATCCTTTTTATTAAAGCGAAAGACACTGAAAAACCTGTTTTTGGAGGAATCGCTATGAACAAACCCACTTGTGAAGTGTGCGGCAGTACCGAAATTGTCAAGCAAGACGGCGTGTTTGTGTGCCAAGACTGCGGATGCAAATATTCGGTCGAAGACGTGAAAAACCGAATGAACGAAGAAAAGAACGTTATGCCGGTTGAGCCTTTTTCACCGCCGGAGAATTTCGAGGAGCCTGTGATGCCGTCGTCTGTCGTTGCATACAACGCGGAGGCGTTGCTTAAGCGCGCGAATATGTTTTTGGAAGACGGCGAGTGGCGGTCGGCCGCAGAATATTGCGAGAAAGTGTTGGATATTGAGCCGGAAAACGGTGATGCCTATCTCGGCAAACTGATGGCGGAGGTGCACGCTCACCGTCAAGAGGAATTGGAAAACAGTGCACGGCCGTTCGGCGAGAGCAACGCCTATAAAAAAGCAGTACGCTTCGGCGACGAGGATCGCGTGGCGTTTTTGACCGAATGCAGCGAAAAGGTGAGTCGGCGAGTGGAGCAGGAAAACTTGCAGGCGTATTATGCGAGCGCCATCCAAATGCTGGATATGGCCGCTTCGGAGGACGCATGCTTCCAGGCGGAAACGATGTTCCGTTCGATTTCCGGCTATGAACAAGCGGATGCGTATGCCCAAAAATGTGTGGAAAAAGCGGACTTTTTCCATAAAGAATACATCTATATCGAGGCGTGCCGGTTGATGAACGCCACTCGCGGCCCGGGAGTGCAACCTGCGGTTGTTTTGGCGCAGGCTGAGGAAATGTTCCGTTCGATTCCCGACTATCGGGATGCGAATTTCAAAATGGATCAGTGCCGTCGGCTGATTTTTGAATTAAACGAGAATGAACGCCGAGCGCAATTGCGAAAAGAAGCGAAACGAATTCAAGGCCATATTCGTCGCAAACGCGCCAAAAAAGTGTTGATTACGTTTCTGATTATCGTTTTGGTGCTCGTATTGGGAGCTGTGGCGGTGTGGGCCGCTTACTTCCCGCTTCGCTATAGCAAAGCGAACAAATTGGAGGAAGAGGGAAAATACGAAGAGGCGTACGCACTGTTCTCCAAACTGGAATACCCCACCGTGCTTTTCCCCGAAGGAGAATATTACAGCAACAGCCGCGACCGCGCGCGCAAGGTGAAATCTTCGCTGGATGTCGAGAAATTGGCTGAGGCGGAAGTCGGCGATGTGGTGGAATTCGGCATGTACGAGCAGGACAACAACAAAAAGAACGGTCCGGAACCCATCGAGTGGCGCGTGGTGAAGGAAACCGACGGTGTGTTGATTCTTTTAAGCGAAAAAGCATTGGATTGCCAACCGTATGAAAAAGACATTATCAATGACTACGATTCTTATTACGACGACTATGACGATCATGCGGTGTACAAATCGGTTTCGTGGTCTTCCTGCTCGCTGCGGAATTGGTTGAACAGCTCGTTTTACAGCGACGCGTTCATCTCGAACGACAAAAAGCAGCTTGTCCAAATGAACGGCGATCGGGTGGCGGTACCGGCGGAAAACGTGATGTCGACTCCCAACACGTCGTATTACGAATACAGAGAATGTGAGCCGACTCCCTATGCTGTGGTGGAGGGCGCTTTCAAAGACGGCAAAAACGGTCCGTGCATTTGGTGGACCTCCACTCCCGGTAAATCGACAGGCTCGGCGTTGGCGGTGAACGAAGACGGTAAAGTGCAGTCGAATGGGTATTGGGCGAACTCCGATGCTATCGCGGTGCGTCCGGTAATCTATGTGGAGATAGACGACTAAACACGAAAAGGAGTTACTATGGCTATCCTCAAATGCAAAATGTGCGGCGGAGATTTGAGCGTACAAGAGGGGCTTTCCGTTGCGCAATGCACCTACTGCGGTGCTCAGCAAACGCTTCCGAAAACGCGAGACGAAAACGTGGCGAATTTGTTTAACGTCGCCAACGCACAGCGTGCCGCCGGCGAATTCGACAAAGCGGAAGAAACGTATCAAAAAATCATTGAGTTGGATTTTACCGAGGCCGAAGCCCACTGGGGTGCGGTGCTTTCCCGTTACGGTATCGAGTACGTGGAAGATTCCGCCACGCATAAGCGTACGCCGACGTGTCACCGCGCTTCTTACGATGCGGTGGCGGCGGATATGGATTATCGCGCGGCACTGCAATATGGCGACACGCTCCAACAAGCGATGTATCAGCAAGAGGCGCGCCTCATCGACGATATTCAGCGCCGTATTTTGGCGGTGTCCCAAAATGAGCCGCCGTTCGACGTGTTCATCTGTTACAAAGAGACCGATCCCACGACCGGTCAGCGCACGGAAGACAGTGTGACCACCAACGAGATCTATTACTATTTGACCAATGCAGGGTACAAGGTGTTTTACGCGCCCATCACGCTTGAGGACAAACAGGGAACGGAGTACGAGCCGTATATTTTCGCGGCACTCAACTCGGCAAAAGTGATGCTGGCGGTCGGCTCGAAAAAAGAATATTTCGAAGCGCCGTGGGTAAAAAACGAATGGTCGCGGTTTTTGAAGATCATCAAAAAAGATCCGCGCAAAAAGTTGTTCCCCTGCTACAAGAATATGAGCGCTTACGATTTGCCGGCGGAATTTTCCCATTTGCAGGCGCAGAATATGGGGAAAATCGGGTTTATTGCGGATATTATCCAAGGCGTGAAAAAGGTGTTGTCTTTGTTCGAGATATCGGAAAAGCCGAAGCCTATGTCAGTTTCGGTGGTGTCGAAATCCAGTACCGACCGAAAAGTCGAGACGGAAGACGCCATTTCCCGAGAAAAACAACGGTTGAAAATTCAAACAGAAATTGCCGCGTTGGAAAAGCGTCGTGAGATGTTGACGGAAGAACGAGAAAACGGTTTGAAGACTTCCAAAAAACGGTTTATCCGCGTAATGGTGGGAATTTTTCTGTTTTGTCTTATTATGACTATTGCAGGGATTTCTTCCGGTGAAACAGAGACGTCGGATGAAATAATCGGCGGTGTTATGGTGTTTTCGACGTCGCTTGGGATGGGAGCGATTATCCACGCGCTCAACAGCCGCCGGATTTCTGAGAGGCCGCGACAGGAACTGTTGGATATTGATCAGCGTTTGACGAAACTGAAAACCGACTTCATTATGAATTAATGCTTTTGCGAAATAATTTGAGTTTTACATACAATCAAAACGAGGAGGAACACACATGGAAAAGATTGCAGACGTTATCAAGTATGAAGGAACGAACGACGTATTTATTTGGAAGCATTCGGCGGAGGATTTTAACAAATTCTCGCAGTTGATCGTTCACGAATCCCAAGAGGCGATTTTCTTTATGAACGGTCAGGCACTGGATACGTTCGGTCCCGGCCGCTACACGCTGGACAGCCAGAATTTGCCTATCGTCGGCAAGATCCTCAACCGTGCGACCGGCGGCGAATCGCCGTTCCACTGTGAGGTCTACTTTATCAATAAGACCGTGCAGATGGGCCTGAACTGGGGTACCGATTCCAAAGTGCGCTATATTGATGCGGAATCGGGTATTCCGGTGGAGATCGGTGCTTCCGGTAAGCTCAATATGATGGTGTCCGATTCCCGTAAACTGCTTGTGAAACTGGTGGGCACGATGAACGGCATCGCCTGGGACGGCACGTCCGCGACGTTCACGAAATCCATTCAGGAGTCGTTCCGTCCGCTGATTTCCACGGGTGTGAAAACCAACCTCGCACAGACACTGGCTGAGCAAAGAATCGATTTGTTCGAGGTGGACGCGCATTTGACCGAGTTGTCGAATGCGCTTCGAGTGAAACTGCTGCCCGGTTTCGAGGAATACGGCCTTACCGTTCCGCAGTTCTACGTGACCACGGTGGTGTTGCCGGAAGACGATGTAAACTTCAAACGTCTGCGCGAGATGCACACGATGGCGCTTCAAAAGAAATACATCGAAGCCAGCCGCGAAATCGCGTTGGAGAAAAAGACCACCGAAGTCGAATTGGAGAAAAAAGAAGCCGAGCAACGCGTGATCAAGGCGCAGGGCGAAGCGGAAGCCTACAAAGCGGCTGGTTTTGCCGAGGCGGAAGTGTATAAAGCCAAGGGCATTACCGAAAAAGATTACGTGGAGGCGGAAGTGCAAAAAGCGTACGCCGAAGGTATGGGGCAAATGGGCTCGAACGGTGGCTCGGCCGGCGGTGGCGTAGCATCGGATATGGTCAGCATGGTTGCCGGCATGAAAATGGCGGGCGCTATGATGGGACAAATGGATAATTTGATGTCGAACGATACGGCGGCGGTTGCGGCTCCGGCAGCTCCGGCGGCAACTATCGACTGCCCGAAATGCGGCGCGAAATTGCCGGAGGGTGCAAAATTCTGTCTCGAATGTGGCGCGAAAGTGGAGATCCTCGGCGCGAACGAGATCCTTTGTCCCGCTTGCGGAAAGATAACCCAAAACGGAAAATTCTGCATGGAATGTGGCGCTTCCCTTGTGAAAACTTGCCCGAAATGCGGTAACACCGTGCCGACCGGCAGTAAATTCTGCCTCGAATGCGGCGAACAACTGTAAACTGTGAACACTGTAAAAGGAGTGATAACGTATGTCGAAGAAGAGTAATTTCTATCTCTATATGCTGGTTTGGGTAATCGGCATGGGAATTTTCAACGCATTTTGCTTCCTTCCGCCGGATTTGAGCCGTGAAGGCGGTTTCTGGGTTGGATACATTTTCATTACGGTGATGTTCTTGGCACATCTCGGCATTTCTTTTGCGGCGTTCAGCGCCAACACCGACCAAAAAGTGTTTTATAATTTCCCGATTATCCGCGCCAGTTACGTGGGACTGATTACGATGGTTATCGTCGGCTCGCTTGTGATGTGCATTGAGGATTTGCCCAGCTGGATTGGTATTCTCGTGTGCCTTGTGATTGTGGCGTTTACCGCGGTTGCGCTCGTAAAAGCCACCGTGGCCGCCGGCGCGGTAAAAGAGACGGACGACCGCGTGAAATATCAGACGTTCTTTATCAAAACTCTGACCGCCAACGCCCAAACGTTGGTAGACGGCGCGCAGTCGGAAGAAGCCCGTGCGCTGTGCACCAAAGTGTACGAGGCGGTGCGCTATTCCGATCCGATGTCCAACCCGGCGCTTGCCGGCGTGGAAGGTCAAATCACTCTGCGTTTCAACGATATGTCGGCAGCGGTGTCGGCTAACGATGTGGAAATGCTCGACAAGATTTCCGCGGATATCGTGGTGTTGTTGCAAGACCGCAATACCAAATGCAAGTTGCTGAAATAAGTTTAGTCCGAATCCAAAGGAGCGACACGTATAGCTTTGTTCAGCGGAAGAACAGCTGAATTACCTAAATTCCGTACCCCTGTTTGAGGGATAAATCAAAACGCCTGCTTTCGCAGGCGTTTTTTATGTGGATTTTTGTAAGAATATGTGGTACAATGAAGAAAACAACGAAAGGGGCGAGAAGATGCACGTTACCGTTTTAGCGGAAAATACCGCCGCGCGCGACGGTGTGGTGGCGGAACACGGGCTTGCTTTGCTTGTGGAGACCGGCGAGCGGACGATTCTTTGTGACGGCGGTCAATCGGCGGCGTTGCTTTCGAACGCGGCGGCGCTCAAAAAAGATTTGTCCGCGGTGGACACCGCTATCTTGTCCCACGGCCACTACGACCACAGCGGCGGATTGTCGGCGTTTGCGGCGCAATATCCCGACGTGCCGCGTGTTTTGCGTGTAGGGGCAAACGGAGATTTTTTCCACGGCGAGCGGTATATCGGCATCGATAAGACGCTTGCGAGCGGCGATAGTTGCCGCTTTGTTTTCGGCGGCGTGACGGACCTCGGCAACGGTGTGTCGGTGTTCGGTGGGTTTGACAGTGTGTTTGACAGACCTTTTGCCAACGCCGGGCTGACTGTAAGGGAAAACGGCATCGAACGGCCGGACGATTTTTCGCACGAGCAGGCGACCGTGGTGTGTGAAAACGGAAAACGGGTGTTGATTTCCGGCTGTGCCCACAGCGGCATTCTCAATATTTTAGGCATGTTTACGACGTTATACGGTGGGATGCCGGACGCGGTGTTCAGCGGATTCCACACCGTAAAAAACGAACCGTATACCGGGGCGGAAATCGCACAGTTACAGATACTTGCCTCAGCACTTGCTGCGACGGGTGCGACGTTTTATACCGGCCATTGCACCGGTGACGAGGCGGTTGACGTGATGAAACCGCTTTTAGGCGACCGTCTTGTGCGGATGCGGTGCGGCGACAGTTTTCAAATATAAACCGACAAAAACCCCACATTTTTGCTTTACAGAAAGGCGGATTTTGTGGTATACTGTTTCTGTTAAGGACTATTTGACGAAAAGGCGGTGGAACCATGCCGGAAGAGAAACAACAGCAACGGGAAACGGATGTGCTTTCCGGTCGCAACGCGGTGAGTGAGGCGCTGCGGTCCGGTCGCGTGATCGACCATATCGAAGTGGCGCGCGGCGAGCGGACGGGAAGTATTGTGGCGCTTGTGGCCAAAGCCAAAGAGCGCGGAATCCCCGTAAAAGAAGTGGACAGCCGCAAATTGGATTTTTTAGCAGGCAAAAATCACCAAGGCATCGCCGCTGTTGCCGCTTGCAAAGAATTTTCGAGCCTTGCGGACGTGTTTGCGCTTGCCGAAGAGCGTGGCGAGCCGCCGTTTTTGGTGGTATGTGATGAGTTGGAAGATCCGCACAATTTGGGAGCGGTGATTCGTACCGCCGAATGTGCAGGAGCGCACGGAGTGATTATTCCGAAACGCCACAGCGCCGGATTGACGAGCGCGGTATATAAAGCATCCGCCGGTGCGGTGGAGTATATGCCGGTGGTGCGCGTGACCAACATCGCGGACACGGTGAAGGAATTAAAAGAGAAAAACGTATGGGTGTTTGGGCTGGATATGGACGGCCAGTCATGGGACAAAACCGATTTGTCCGGCGCGGTGGCGTTGGTTATCGGCTCGGAGGGCCACGGTATTTCCCGTCTGGTGCGCGAACGCTGTGACGGCATTGTGTCGCTGCCGATGGTGGGGCACGTAAACTCGTTGAATGCCTCGGTGGCCGGCGGAATTCTTATGTATGAAGTGTTGCGCCGCCGCCAAAACGGAAACTGAACGAAACGGAGGGAACTCCTATGGACAAACAGTATAATACCGACGAACTGCTTGCCGAATTTTTGCCGAAAGAATTGCGCGAACCGTCGGCGGAGCCGTTGCCGAAGGATGATGACGTGAAGGTGGTTGCCGAGGAAGACACTGTGGAAATCCCTGCCGCCGAGGAAGATGACGTGAAAATCTTTACTCCGGTTGCCAAGGAAGAATCCACCAAGGCGATTCCGTCGGTGGGTGTGCCGCTTGCGGAGGTTGACGACGAGGAAGAGGAAACGTCGGACCAACTTTGCTTTGAGGAGTGGGATGAGGCCGCTGAAAAAGAAGAAAAGGCGCGCCGCGAAAAGGAAGAACACGAGGCGGAGATGGAAGAAAATCTCAAAAACCGCCGCAAAGAAAAAATTCGTGCATTCGATGATGACCGCCGCCTGAAACTGACGGGCGAAGAGGAAGAAACCTCTCCTATTGAGGAAGTGGAAGACGAATTCGAGGAGGACTACATCGAAGATTTTTGCGCTTATGAAGATGCCGAAGCGGTCGCCTCCGAATTGCGGTATCGCCGCGCACGCCACCGTATCAGCGCTTTGGCCACGGTTATCGTGGAAGCGTTGCTCGTGTTTAACGTGTTGTGCTTTTACTTCTCGATTTTCCAAGATAAACTGGTGTACGTTGTGGATTCCGCCGTTATTCTCGGTATTATGATGCTTTTGAATTTTTCCCTGCTCCGAGATGGATGGGAGGATCTTCGTGAGGGAGAATTTTCCTGCGATACGGCAGTGCTTTTATGCTGTACCGTCACGATGGTGCATACGTTGTTGCAGTTATGCCATTTGCAAGGTATGACGGCCACTCATTTGTTGCCGGCACTGGCCGGAGCGGGGTTGATGGTTGCTACTCTTGCACGGCAGTTGCAAATGCGTCGTCTTTGCGCGAACTTTGCGTTTGTCAGCCGCGAGGAAGACACCTATTTGGCGCATCGTGTCGAAGATGAACAAACCGCGGTGGAAATCGGCGCGGCGGCAGTGGCGATGGGAACGCCGGAAATCGCGTATTTTTCGCCGGTCGGCTTTGTCCATCGGTTTTTGGATCGCTCGTATACCCGTCGCGCGGAAACTCCGCTTTTGCGGATGTTTGTGCCGGCTGTCACACTGGTGGCGGCATTGGTGGCGGCGGTGTACGGATTGGTACAAAAAGATTTTTGGCAGGCGATATATTTCTTTACGCTGTCTGTGTGTGTGGCGTCGCCGCTTACGTTGTCGCTGTCCGTATCCTCGGCGTTTTGGCGCAGCAGTCGGTATGCGCTCAACTACAACGGAATGCTTATCGGGCAGGACGAGGTGGACGAATTCGGCAATCTCAACGCGGTGTGCGTGGATGCGGCGGATTTGTTTCCCGAAGACAACGTGATTCTCGGCGGTATTAAAACGTTTGCCGGCGCCCGTATTGACGAGGCGATTTTGGATGCTGCCGCCGTGGTGATTGCGGCCGGCGGACCGCTTCAAACGGTGTTCCGCCGCGTAATTCAAGACAAAGTGGATATTTTGCAGGAAGTGGATACGCTGGTCTATGAGCAGGAAATGGGCCTCTCCGGTTGGGTGGGCGGTCGCCGCGTGTTGGTGGGTAACCGCCGCCTCTTGGAAAACCACGGAGTGGACGTGCCCTCTCGTGATTATGAGATGCGCTATACCCGTTCCGGCCGCAAACTGGTCTATTTGTCCACGGCCGGCGAGTTGTCGGCGATGTTTGTGGTGGCGTATACCGCTGACGCTCGGGTAAAACGGGCGTTGCGCGCGCTCACCAAAGAGGACGTGACGTTGCTCATCCGCACGACCGATCCGAACATTACGGAAGAATTGGTGTGCGAAACGCTGAATTTGCCGGAATACTACGTGGAAATTCTCGGCTCTGCCGGCCGTCGTTCGCTCGGGCAGGTGCTGGATGCCGCGCCCGAAGAAGACGATCCGGAAGCGCCGGCGCTGGCTTGTGACGGCGGTGCCGCCGGAAAAGCCGCGGTGCTGACCGTGTGCAGTCGTTTGCGCAAAGGAGTGGCGTCTTCCGTTTTCGCCACGTTGGGCTTGGGCCTTGTCGGATTTATTCTGTGCACGTTGAATGCGTTTTCCGGCACGGGCGAGTTGCCGTCGGTGCTGTCGGCGTTGCTGTATATGCTGTTTACGGCGGTGGTGGGACTGCTGTTGCCCAGAATTTGCCGCACCTAAAATAAAATAGGACCGAAAACTGCCGATTTTTTAAAAAATCGGGAGTTTTTTTATTAAAACGGGCTTGAAAAAATCGTGAAGATGCGGTATACTGTTAAAAGTAACACTTATTTTCAAACAATCTTGAAGAATTTTGTTACATTTGCTCAAAAAACCGCGAGAAGCGCGAAAGGAGAAAACCCGAAATGAAAACCTATGCAGCAAAAAACATCCGCAACATTGTATTAGTAGGACACGCCGGCGCAGGAAAAACGTCCCTGGCCGAAGCCGCCTACTATTTGACCGGTCAATCCGACCGTCTCGGCAAAGTGGCGGACGGTACGACCGTATGTGACTTCGATCCGGAGGAAATTAAACGCCAAGCCTCTGTTTCTACCGCCGTCCTTCCTATGGAATGGTCGGATATTAAAGTGAATTTGCTCGACACGCCCGGACTGTTCGATTTTGCGGGCGGCATGAGCGAAGGTATCCGCGCCGCCGGTTGCGCGCTCATCGTTGTCTCCGGCAAAAGCGGCCTTGAAGTGGGCGCCGAAAAAGCGTTCCGCGCCGCATCCAAAAAAGGAATCGCCAAGCTGTTCTTTGTCAACAAAATGGACGAGGAGCACGCCGATTTCTATAAGGTCTATCAGCAACTGCTCGACACCTACGGCAAAATGATTTGCCCGGTGGTGCTGCCGCATGTGGTAAACGGCAAAGTCGAGTGCTTTGTGGATCTCATCGACGAAAAGGCGTATGTGTATAAAGACGGTATTCCGCTGGAATGCCCGATGCCTGAGATGGAGCGCGCGGAAGAATTCCGCACGAAGATTCGCGAGGCGGTCGCGGAAACCAGCGAAGAACTGATGGAGAAATATTTCAATGATGAGCCGTTTACTCACGAAGAACTCGTGGAAGCACTTTCGGGCGGTGTTCGTCGCGGCGAGATTGCGCCGGTGTTCTGCGGCTCGGCGACCACGATGGCAGGTCTTACCACGTTGTTCGACGGTATGCGCGATTTGGCGCCGTGGGCCGAGACGGTTGCAGGCGAAGTCGGTAAAGACGGCGCCGGCAACGACGTGAAACTGACGGTCGATCCCGAAGGCCCGACGGTCGCTATCGTGTTTAAAACTATCGCTGACCCGTTTGTGGGCAAATTGCTGTATTTCAAAGTTATCAGCGGTAAAGTGAGCGCGGATTCCACGCTTGTGAATATGCGCACCGGCGCCAACGAGAAAATCGGTAAAGTTTACTTTATCCGCGGTAAGAAACAGGAAGAAACCGCCTTTATCACTGCCGGCGACATCGGCGGTGTGGCGAAACTGGCGACCACCCGTACCGGTGACACGCTGTGCAGCGTGGGTACGCAGATTACCTTGAACCGCGTGCCGTTCGAGAGCCCCTGCCTGTCGGTGGCGGTCTCGGCGAAGAAGAAAGGCGAAGAAGAAAAGATTGCTTCCGGCCTCGACCGCTTGATGGAGGAAGATCCCACCATCCATTTCGAGGTCAACAAGGAGACGAAAGAATCCGTTTTGTCCGGTCTCGGCGAACAGCATTTGGACGTGATTGCCTCCAAATTGAAGAGCAAATTCGGCGTGGAAGTGGACTATGCCACTCCGCGTGTGGCCTACCGCGAAACCATCCGCAAGAAAGTGAAAGTCCAAGGTCGCCACAAGAAACAGTCCGGCGGTCACGGTCAGTTCGGTGACGTGTGGGTGGAGTTTGAGCCGTGGGATTGCGACGGTCTCATCTTTGAGGAAACCGTGTTTGGCGGTTCCGTGCCGAAAAACTTCTTCCCGGCGGTCGAAAAAGGCCTTGTGGACAGCGCCCAAAAAGGCGTGTTGGCCGGTTTCCCGGTCGTGGGCGTGAAAGCCACGCTGGTGGACGGCTCGTATCACCCGGTCGATTCCTCCGAAATGGCGTTCAAAACCGCCGCGTCCCTCGCGTATAAAGAGGGTATGGCGCAGGCGAGCCCGGCGATTCTCGAACCGATTGGCGTGCTGAAAGCGTACGTTCCGGGCGACAACACCGGTGACGTGATGGGTGACGCGACCAAACGTCGCGGCCGCGTGCTCGGTATGAATCCGGCCGAGGACGATTTGACTTGTGTCGAGGCGGAAGTCCCGATGGCGGAAATGGGCGATTATGCGGTGATGCTCCGCTCGCTCACCCAAGGCCGTGGCCACTTTACCCTCGATTTCGAGCGGTATGAGCAAGCGCCCGAAGCGGTCGCACAAAAAGTCGTTGCCGAATACAAAGTCGCCGACGACGAATAATTGACCATATAAAAAAGGCACCGTCCGCGGACGGTGCCTTTTTATGTTTTTACAACTCCAATTTCATATCGCCTTTTTTAATCCAGCCGAGTTTGCGCATGGATTCGGAGAAGAACAGGCTGATGGCGGCAGGCGCGATGAAATACATGAGAAGAATTTCGAGCAACGCAATCACAGCCGACGTGCCGGCGCCGGTCATTTCCTGGAAGCCCATAATTGGGCCGACCAAACCGGACGTGCCCATACCGGAACCGCTCTCGTTGTTTACGAGATGGAACACGCAGGTGGAAATCGGGCCTAAAATCGCGGATGCCAACGTAGGCGGCAACCAAATCAGCGGATGACGGAGAATGTTGGGAACTTGTAACATCGACGTACCGACACCTTGGGCGATGAGG
The DNA here is from genome assembly GCA_045598065.1 of Acutalibacteraceae bacterium. GTDB lineage: Bacteria > Bacillota > Clostridia > Oscillospirales > Acutalibacteraceae > RGIG426. The sequence continues at coordinate 21,581 of JAZLLJ010000060.1, read as the reverse complement.
CCGCCGGTTTTGTTTTCGCGGTAACTGCTGACCGCAAAGCCCATCATCTGTGCCGCGCAGCCGACTGCTGCCGCGCCGGCGGCGATATCGCCTAAATGAAGCGAAACACCGATAGCGGCGGAACTGATGGGAAGTGTCAGCGCCAACCCCATCAACGTTGCCACAACAATGCCCATAAGGAACGGCTGCGCTTTGGTGGCGTTTTCGATAATGCCGCCGAGAGAGGTCATAAACGCCGATACCGACGGACCGATGAGCAATCCCACCGCGCCGCCGCTTAAAATGCAGGTTATGGGAGTAACAAGGATATCGATTTTGGTTTTGCCCGAAACAAGCGAGCCTAATTCGATGGCCACGTAGGCGGCGACAAATGCGCCGAGCGGTTCACCCGGTGTACCGAACGCGATGGCGGCGTCGCCGGCTAACAGTTGTTTGGCAAACGCACCCACAAGACCGGCCACCGCGCCGGACGCGGTTACAAGCGCTGATGCTTTATACTTGCAGGCAACACCGACACCGATGCCGGCGCCCATAGCGGTTTTGGCGATGGAGGCCATCAGCCCAATCCACGTGCCGACCGTTACCCACACACCGCCGATACCGATGACGAGCGTTCCGATTTGCGCCAAAATCGTTCCTACAATCAGCGTGGCAAACAAACCGGAGGCCATACCGGAAAAACCGTCGATAAATAAATGTTTTGCGTATTGTTTCAGGAATTTCATCGAAATCCCTCCCAAAAAACAAGATTAGTTGAATTATAAAGGCTTTTGAAAGGCTCGTCAAGCCTTTTTTCAAAAAAGAATAAAAAAGCAGTTGACAAACGGGGGAAAGTACAGTATAATAACAAGGCTGTGAAAAAACAGCGTTCCCGAACGTCGGGGTGTAGCTCAGTTTGGTAGAGCGCTTGGTTCGGGACCAAGAGGCCATGGGTTCAAGTCCCGTCACTCCGACCATATCGAGTATTCATAACACAAGTGAATACTCGATTTTCTTTTTGTCAGGCAATGATTCATATATAGTTTTGTTTATGTAACCGAGCAGGCTGTTGACCTGCTCTTTTTTGTTGTCAGGCTGTTTTTGATTGAGTGATATACTCAACCTCAACGCCCTGCCTTGTTTCTTTTCGTAATCTTTCGTACTCTGAGCCTATGGGAATATCAATCGCACCGATGAATTTGTAGTAAATGATTATCCGCTGTGTTTTACGCCTGCCTTGTCCTTCTGCAGCATAGACTTCAATCTTTTCAATAAGCTCTCTGAGAAGAACGGAGGATAAGGTTTCCATTTCCATAAACTTACGGATTGCCTTTGTGAACTGCTCCGTGCCCTGACGCATTGTTTCTATGCCGGATAATTCAATACGAATATCCTTTATCTTCATTTTCAGCTCGTCCCGCTCTGTTTCATATTTGAGTGAAAGCCTTTCAAGCAGCATACAGTAAAGAACCTTTGCACATACCGAAAGCGTAGTGTATTTTTTGTCTGTGAAAAGCATTTTCGGAATTTTGTAAAAGGTCAATTCGCCGAGTTTTTCTTTTGAAAAATATCTGTTCATCAAGCATCTCCTTTCTGTTAAATTTGTTTTCCGGCAGCTCTGAAAAAGTTGCCTTTTTGGTGCTGTTTTTGGCGATTTTTTCCTCTGTAATCGATTTATTTATTAAGGGAATGTAATAATTAACAAAGAAAAAAGTCGCCTTAAATGTGTGTTCCGCCGTATTTATTACAGCCCCCGGCGGACGCAAAAAGGGTACAGTTATTCCGTACTCATTTTGCAGGGGAGATCCGGAGTAACCTCTTAGCATAGATAGCGTGACCCTTTTCCTCGGTAACAAGGCATCATATATGGCATAGTAGGTATCAATTCCAACCTATAACGACCATATCCCGGATTTGCACCGAGCCGTTCTTCACGGAAGTATCATTATCCCCGTGTCAGTGTCATGGCCTGCGAAGCAATGCTGTGATACTGCTTCGTCCAAACGCACATAACTTATCGCTCGCTCCTTACGGAGGTCGTGGCGGCTGTGATGGCAGCTCGGCTGACCGGGATTTACCTCGGGATCCCCTATATTCAGTTGTCAAGGTGCATGGCTTTTTCGGCAAAAAGAAAAAGCCGTCACATAGACAGCACAAAACAAAGGGGATATACGCCCCCCTCGTTTGAGATGTGCTCTCATATGTAACGGCTTTGAAGTTCAAAGTCGAGTCCGTTTTACTGCCAGGCGCACGGACAATCTGCGTTATCCCGGAGGCAATGATTTTACAGCTCATTGCAGGCTGAAACTTCTCTCAGAGCTATTCAGTTTTATATGTTATGTACGGCAGACCAAAATCTACCATATTTAATTATACAGAACAAATGTGCTGTTGTTAATAGTTTTTCTGATTTTTTAGAAATTGAAAAAGCCACAGGATAGTCAAATAGTCCATTATTCCTGTGGCTGATTATTATATTGTATTTTTAAGCTGCACAAAGATTTTTGTATAAAATAGAAAGATTATTGAAAGTCATAGTTAATAAGTCTATGATCAGGGCCAAAAAGATAATCCATATAGTTTTCTTTTGATAAAGGTTCATTATTTTTGAGTAATTCCATATGAATTTGATTATCATTTTTGGCTTCAAAAACAACGCTCGAAGTACTTTTTATAAAATCTCCATTTTCTGATTTACAAAGTAAAAAGTTTACGGAATAATCAAAATAATTATGAAGATGATTAATTGCTACGTTTATTCCTGAAACTTCATTTCCTAAATGGGTAGATATGTTTCTAATTCTGTATAAACGCCGCAATTGCCAAGTTATTCTTGTTTGATGTTCTTTTAACATGCATGAAATACTTAATCCATTATCCATAGTTTTACGCATTTCATAAATTCTCGACCTTAACATGGGGTTGTCAGATAAATGATTATATATTTTTTTGAAATTATCAGAATCATACTTATTGATAGCAAAAAAACTGACAAAATCATTAAACTTGAATATTCCGATTTCTTTTGTTTTTTCTTCTTCAATTGCAGAAAGTAATTGAGAGTGGATGTTCCTAAGTAATTTTAATATATATGTTTTCTGAATAATAGCAGTAACACTATTAACCACATTATCTCTCGTACTGCCGGATACAGGGTTTGAAAAAAGGGTTTCAAGTGCAGTCCAAAATAATTTTAATAGTGTACCTATATTTTTGGAATCATAAGCTTCCGAATGCATTTCAATCGCTTTTGCAATCGAAGAAAACGCTACCAAATCCATCGATTTTGCATTTAATATATTTTTTATTCTTGAATCAATAAGTTCTTGGCTAAAATATGGTCTTTTTTGAAGTTTATTTGGAAGTCTTATTTCAATATAGTGTCCATCATTACACTTTAATAACATTTTATAAACTGTTTTTGAAGTATAGAAATGCTTAAAATATCTCGTAAATGTCTGCAAAAAATTAACTAATTCATTAAATTGTGTTGCAGAAGAATAAGGGTCTGAAGATAGATTATCGTATTCAACAACGGCTACTTTCTCATATTTACCTTCATTGTGGATTTTACTATCATATTGCTTAAATAAATCAAATACATTTGAATCTTTTGATAATTCTTCACGTTCTTTATCAACATCAATTTTTTTGATCATATCACTTATTTTAATATTATTGTTAATGCTATCAATATATTCTATTACTTCATAGTCCATAAGAATCAAAAAATGATATTTTTGATCTTTACAATTAAATGAAGAAAGGTATTCTTTAATAATATTGGGATCATCAATATTTTTCTTTTTATTATTGAAAAAGCGTTTAGTGGTTGTATATAAATATTCTCTTGAGTAACCGTAATTTTTTAAAGAGATATAATAATTCTTTAAACAAAAAATAAGTTCTTTTTTATTTTTTGTATTTGTTACCAAATCGATTATCTCACTTTCATAAAGCTTTTTATATAACGATTTTGAGCATATTTGGCGAATTAAATCAATCCACCGTTGCAGCAGAGCACTATTGCTTTTCGCTTCAAAAAAACCTGTACGAATATTTATGAGTCGTTTATTCAACACTTTTTTTAATATAAAATCATTTTCTAATTGTTCAAGAAATTCATCTATAATTGGTGGAATGTAATTTCCATAATGCTCATTTACAATATTGTATTTTTTTAATAGCTTAAATATTTCTTCAATTTCATCCAATAGAGTAATGGTATTATGCAGTGGTAACATATATGTATCAAATGTTGTCTCGCTTAAAAGCTCATCGGCACATTGATATAATAAAAATAGCATTTCTAAATTTTCGTTATATGTCCAATTCCTCGGTATAGCATTAATCATTTAAAATTCCCTTTCTATATCATAATTTGATATATTGATTTTGATAATTTATTAATAAAGCAGTATTAAACGGTTTTCGAATTGCTAATACGTACATTTCTCCGGTAATTCTTTTGAAATAAACCATCATCACGATTCTGATTTATATGTGCTTCAAGTTGTTCGTTTAGTGCTTTAGCAATATACCAAAACATTACCGGCGCAATTGCATTCCCCAACGCACGATACTGTGCGGCTTCAGTTCCAATCAGTTTGAATGTTTCGGGAAAAGACTGAATTCTCGCCACTTCACGCGGAGTAAATCTGCGATATCTGTCATGAACAAGCAAAACAGGATCAGTACTGTTGAGCGATACTTTTGCCAAATGTGAACCGACGGTATTGCACGGCTTAGTCAAATCCTGTGCTCTGCCTTTGTTCATATCCTTTTTAGCATTCTTCATTCCCTGAACAGCTTTTTCACTGAAAAAGTATTTTTCATCAACTTCATGCTCAATAATATTACCCAACGGAACATACTCTTCTTCTGTTTTTCTCGTTTCTTCAGGAAATTTGAATTCAAAATTCAAATCTTTGCGAATACCGACAATAATAACTCTTTCTCTTTTTTGCGGAACGCCAAACTGAACAGCGTTAATAAGTTTGTATGTAACATTATAACCCGGATTTTTAAACTCATCGATTATCAGAGGAAAAGCTTCGCCATGATTTGCAGACAGCAAACCTTTAACATTTTCAGCAATAAATGCCTTGGGCTGCTTATCTTTTAATATTCTGCACATTTCAAAGAAAAGAGTGCCCCTGTCATCTTTTACGCCGAGCCTTTTAGGATTTTGAGCAACAATAGAAAAAGATTGACACGGGAAGCCGCCCGTAAGAATATCAATCTCAGGCAGTTCGTCAGATTTAACTGTTCTGATATCTCTCATATCAGGAATTATTGAAAAGTTTTCAGCAAAAATATCACACGCACTTTTTTCGATATCATTTGCATACACAATTTCATAGGGGTTTTTACCATATGTTTTTCCTAAAAAATCAAAACCGCCCAAAACGCCTACATCAGTACCTCCGCAACCGCAGAAAAGAGAGGCGACTTTTAAACACTCCATGTTAATAACTCCTCGAATACTCCAACTTTTTTAGGGTCAAATGTAATATCTGCACCGTCACCCGGGACCATATCTATCAAATCTTTTTTATACAAGCCAACCGGGTCCTGCAAAAGGAACAGTTGTGTTCTGGACTTGCTTATCATTAATCTGTAAACATAATATCTGTCGTGAGTACTGCTTGCGGTATTCCACTCATTTTTCGTCAGATGAACCTTATTAAAATGCAGCGGTTTGGAACTGATTGTTGTTTTGACCTCAATGTATCTTTTGCGTTCATCCAATTCAACAGAGCTTATATCATATCCGACTGCAAATTGTGTAGGAATTCTTTTAATTAAATGAATTAAATCTTCTCTGCCGCCTAATTTGATTCTCATACATTCGTGTCCGTGAACAAGCCCTTCGCCGACATCACCAATATCTTTGGTTGAGAATTCTTCGATTGAAGTGTCGATATATGATGCGATTGCAGAACTTTGGTTTTTGAGTTCTTCAGACTGTTTTGATGAATCTGAAATATATGCAAGTATATCTGTTGAAAAATCCGTATCCGATAAATCTCTGTTTACATAACTGAACCATCCGTTTATACAGTCTTTTACAGCTTCTAAAGAGCCTGACCTGTTTTTAATCATTCTGTCGTATTCGGAAAACCATTCATCAGATTCACAAAACTTAATGATAGTTTCTTCCTCTAATGTATTAAGATAATATGTTCTGCTGTCATATGTTTTCAATAAATTAGCAATTTCCATGTAATCAATTATGTCACCTGCATAACGGATTACATCGCCTGTTTGGTCATAAGACATTTCAAGTTTTCTGTTTTTACTTATTCTTTTCCATGTTTCTTCTACGCCCTCATTATCTCGCGTTACTCTTAAATCGTCGAAAATGCAGTGACAGGCTTCATATTTTGTTATACCGATTGAATTTCCGCCGTCACGATTTGCATAACGAAGTAATTTGAGAATATATTGTGCCGGCTTAAAATGAACTCCGTTTTCAATCTGCTCAAGCGTATCTTTGGGTTTAATATGAGCTCCCGGATATTGAAAGTTATAGAGAAAAACCTTAAATGCCTCAACAAGATCCTGATGTTCGGCGAGTTCTTTAGCTCTTAATCCGGGTTTATCTGTTGTATCAGTATGTTCTATAAATCCGAACAGAGATGAAATTTCAGTTCGCCAATTATTAATTGTTTTTTCTTTTCTGTGTGCATTTCCGGGATAACGGTATATTGAAGCGTTAATTTTGCTGACAAATTCATCTCTTGGCGCTTCACCGATTTTTGTTATTTCTTCTGCCATATATACAAGAACATTTTCTACATCACCTTTAAAGCGCGGTCTTACATGATGGATTCTGAATTTATATTCTGCAGGAATAATGTATTCACTCATTGTTTTCACCTTCTAAAACATCAATTATCTGTTCTGCAATTTTTTGAGCCATTAATGGGGGTACAGCATTTCCAACCTGTCTGAACTGCTGTGTTTTATTTCCGATAAAATGAAAATCATCCGGGAAAGACTGTAAGCGCGCACATTCTCTGACTGTCGGCACACGATTATATTTATAATGGAAATGATGTCTGTGACCGGTATCAATCGTCGGAGCGGGTTTGTCGCTTGCAAATCTTGTCCATGCGACATGAAAATTACGGCTGTTACGGTATTCTTCCGGTAAATCTTTATAATTGCCTCCGTCGGGGACTAAAGATATAATGTGCTGAACTTTTCCCGAGTGTGCTGCCGCAACATGATTATAAACTGCATTTGACCGTTCGCGCATTGTTTTTTGATAGTCATTTTGAGGTTTGGAAACATATTCCTGCACTTCATCGCCCAATTCATCAATTAAAGAAGGCAAATCTGATAACGCCATTTCGCAGGTTACTGTGTTTTCAACAGGCAAAGGATAGCAGAAATCTTTCTCGCCTTTATATGTACCTACAAATACAACTCTTTTTCTGCTTTGAGGAACACCGTAATCAGCGGCGCAGAGTATTTTACAATCCACCTTGTATCCCATTTTTGTAAAACGCTCAATTATATTGTTCTTTACTTCACCATTAAAAAGAGCGACAAGACCGGGGACATTTTCTATTACAAATGCTCTCGGTTTAATTTCTTCAACCATCCTTATATAACTTAAATACAGTTTGTTACGCGGATCATCAAAATTGCGGGGACCGGAAAGAGAAAATCCCTGACAGGGAGGCCCACCGATTATAACATCTATACTTTTATCACCAATCAAATCCTTTATATCATTCTTATATGTAATCTTTGTTATATCTCCGCATATGGATTTTGCGTTTTTATGGTTTGCTTCAAATGTTTCGAGAGCCTTTTTATCATTATCAATGCCTAAAAGGATATTAAACCCTGCACGTTCAAAACCATATGAAAGTCCACCGGCACCGCAAAACAAATCGATAGCATTATATGTTTTTTTCACGATTATCCCTCCAAGACTTCTAAACTGACATTAAAATCAATACTGCGTTTTTTGCAAAACTCATCAATTGATTTCATTGTTCGCATATTCGGTTTTGATTTACCTGTTTCCCAACGGTTAACTGTTGTAAATGAAACATTAAGTTCTTTGGCAAAATCCGCTTGTGTCATTAAACTTAAAAACCGTACTTTCTTTATATCTTCAGCAAAACTCATAATAATGCTCCTTACACTTTTATAGCGTTATTATATCGCAAAATAAGCATTATGGCAATATAAAAATGTTTAAAAATATAGAGACTTGGCATATGAGTATTGCCAAGCCTCCAAAAGTTAGCTATATTTTATTTTATGTTTCTTCAAACAGATTGTTTGAGTCATCCGTTGCTTCCGCCATGAAACGAAGACCGAGCTTAAACCCCCTGATAAAAGCTTCTTTTTCACTGATACCACAGAGCTTTGCGTTAGTTTCGTTATATTTTTCAAACAGGGCTTTTTGCTCTCCGGAAAGTGTTGCAGTTACCATATCGAGTATTCATAAGGGATTTCTCTTGTGAATACTCGTTTTTTTATACCTGCTTCGTAAAAATGAACAAGAATCGAAGGCGTTTTTTCGCCAAATAAGAGAGACGTATGGTATACTTGTTTTTTCGGAAGGGGCGACAGAATGAAAACTGCAAGCGACACTTTTTTATTGGAGTCTACGGCCATCGACACGGTCACCAAAAAAGTGGAAGCGTTTTAACCGTTTTGAAAATTGAAAAAAGAACGTGCTTCGCTTTTTCGGAATGACCTTACTTGTTTGTGACGGCGCGTTCGCGGTGTTGCTTCCGTTCTTTTCGCCGGAGTTTGCCGAAAATCGTGTTTTCCTGTGCAACTTGTGCTGATTGTTATCGAGAAATCCCGACCTTGTCGGGATTTTTTTGCAAGAAATCGAATTTTTTTACCAAAAACACTTGTAATTAGAAACAAAATGTGGTGTAATAGTAGAGTATGGAAATATTCCAAATACTCTATCTTTGAAAGGATGTAGTACACTATGGCATTAGATTTGACTCGTTACGGAATTACCGGCGTGGAAGAGATTATCCACAATCCCTCCTACGACCAGTTGTTCAAAGATGAAACCGATCCTTCCTTGACCGGCTTCGACAAAGGTCAAGTGACCGAGCTGGACGCTGTCAACGTTATGACCGGCGTTTACACCGGCCGTTCCCCCAAAGACAAATTCATCGTGATGGATGAGAACTCCAAAGACACCGTGTGGTGGACTTCCGAGGAGTACAAAAACGACAACCATCCGGCCAGCGAAGAGGCCTGGAAAGTGGTTAAAGAAATCGCTTTGAAAGAACTCTCCGGCAAAAAACTCTACGTTGTCGACGCGTTCTGCGGCGCCAACAAAGATACCCGTATGGCTATCCGCTTCATTATGGAAGTGGCATGGCAAGCGCACTTCGTTACCAATATGTTCATCAAACCGTCCGCTGAGGAGCTGGCTTCTTTCGAGCCGGACTTCGTGGTGTATACCGCTTCCAAAGCCAAGGTTGAGAACTACAAAGAACTCGGACTCAACTCCGAGACCGCGGTTGTCTTCAACATTTCCAGCCGTGAGCAGGTTATCCTGAACACCTGGTACGGCGGCGAGATGAAAAAAGGTATGTTCTCCATGATGAACTACTATCTGCCGCTGAAAGGCATTGCTTCCATGCACTGCTCCGCCAACACCGATATGAACGGCGAGAACACTGCCATCTTCTTCGGTCTGTCCGGTACCGGCAAAACCACCCTTTCCACCGATCCGAAACGTCTCCTCATCGGCGACGACGAGCACGGTTGGGACGACAACGGCGTCTTCAACTTCGAGCGCGGCTGCTATGCGAAAGTTATCAACCTGGATAAAGAGTCCGAGCCGGACATCTACAACGCCATCAAACGCAACGCGCTGCTTGAGAACGTGACGGTCGATGCCGAAGGCAAAATCGATTTCGCGGACAAATCCGTCACCGAGAACACCCGTGTGTCCTATCCGATCGACCACATCGAGAAGATTGTTCGTCCGGTTTCCGCTGCTCCGGCCGCGAAAAACGTCATCTTCCTGTCTGCGGACGCGTTCGGCGTTCTGCCGCCTGTCTCCGTTCTGACTCCGGAACAGACCAAATACTACTTCCTCTCCGGCTTCACCGCGAAACTCGCAGGTACCGAGCGCGGCATCACCGAGCCGACTCCGACCTTCTCCTCCTGCTTCGGTCAGGCGTTCCTCGAACTCCATCCGACCAAATATGCGGAAGAGCTCGTCAAACGTATGGAAGCCAGCGGCGCCAAAGCCTACCTCGTCAACACCGGTTGGAACGGCACCGGCAAACGTATCTCCATTAAAGATACCCGTGGCATTATCGATGCTATCTTGAACGGCGACATTCTCAATGCCCCGACCAAGACCATCCCGTACTTCAACCTCGAAGTCCCGACCGAACTCAACGGCGTGGACACCGGTATCCTCGATCCGCGCGACACCTATGCGGATGCCGCCGAGTGGGAAGCCAAAGCCCAGGATTTGGCCGGTCGCTTCGTGAAAAACTTCGTGAAATACGAAGGCAACGAAGCCGGCAAAGAACTGGTCAAAGCCGGTCCGCAGCTGTAATTTAAAAATAACGCAAAAGCGGTGTAATCCGAAAGGATTACACCGCTTTTTTGTTGCGCCGAAGCAGAAGGGACTTCTTTCGGCCAACTCATTATCGTTTAATAAAAAAATTATTGCACTGGCCGGCATACATCTGTTCTGTGATTTCTCCCAATTCATTGCCGGTAAGACCGGTGTTTTCTTTTTTAGAGAGACCTTTTTTCTTTGCTTTCAGATTGTTGAAAAAATTGGAAAACGGTTTATTGTGTTGAGCCATACGATTACTTCGCATAAATGTAAGCATTCAATGTGGTGCTATCGAGAACATTATAAGAATGCTGCATTTTTAATCGCAAATCAACCTATAAATTGAAAAATAAGAGAATAATGACTGAGGTGAATTGACAATCCGAAAAGTTATGTTAAAATAAAAGTAGGTTTATAAGATACCAGTTACTGAAAACACAAAAAACACGGATGAAAATACAAACGAAATGAGGTTGGTCTGTATGACAAAACGATTGGTGGCCATTGTCCTGATAGTGGCGGTCACGCTGATGACCGTGCCGCTCACGGCGTTTGCGGCGCCGGAGCCGACGGTGCTTCCGGCGATGACGATCGACGAACAATACATTGAGGTCGGCGCGTTTTACTTCGCTTCCGCCGGCGCGGAGATTGAGGAGAATGCCGGACACGGCTATCTTTTGAAAATCTGTCGTTTTGGAGATGCGAAAACGGCGCAATCGGTGCGCCTTGTGATGACGGACGTCACGGCATCTTACGGCAAGGATTACACCGTAGAGTTGTACGGTGAATCCGGCTCTTCGGTGGAAAATGCAAAAGAGAGCCAGTCGATGCTCGAATATCTCGAAACCAACGAGACGGAAGAATACAACTACGCGGATGCAATCATCGACGGTTCGATCGGCGCGAGTGACCAACTGACCGAAGAAGAACAGAGTGAACTGGAACTGAATGACAGCGAAAAGCAGGCTGTCGAGGCGATGTCGCAGGAAGTGCTGGCCTCGCTTTCCGGCAATGAGGAAACGTCTGCCACTTCCGAGGAGCCGACCGGCTCGGGAAGTGCGCTTGCCGCCGCGCGTGAAAACGCGGTCGGTTTGGCGGACGACCGTGCGCCGATGAGTTACACCCTGCCGGAGGACTCGGGTTTGCAAAACGATTCCACCGGCTATATGCAAGACGGGATTTCCGAGGTAAGCGAAGTGTTGAACGCGGCATACCTCACACTGGATTTTGCTGCTGATGAGACGGAAAAAACCGTGATGATCACCCCGAAAGACAACGATAAAAGCGATGGTACGCTGCAATCCGGCTTTGCGCTGGAGGGCGTTGGCGATGCCATTGTATCGGGTATGTACGGTAATTTTACGCTGAAAATTCTCGACGATGAGCCGTATGTGCCGGATACGATTGAGTTCGGCGCGGCAACATATGCGCCGGAAGACGGCTATGTAACTGTTACGGTAAAACGCAGCGGCAGTCTGACCTCGGTGCTGACGGCATCGCTCGACAGCGCGGACGATACGGCCATCGGCGGACTGGATTATTCCGAAGTTCACGCCAAATTGGTGTTCGGTTTCGGTTTGGAGGAACGGACGGTTCGTATTCCGGTTCGTTCGACCAATTTGACCGGCCCGGTGAGTTTCAAACTCGTTCTCCACGATCCGCAGGAGTGTGTGATCGGCAAAAACGGCACGGCGGTTTGCACCATTTCGCCTGAGGACGAAAGTTTTGAGGGCAAGGACGAAGCCGCTTTGGAGAAATTGGAGAAAAACGTGCTCGGCGTGTCGCAGGACATTGATTTGGACAGCGAGATCATCGGTGATCCGTTCTGCCTGCCGAAAATGGAAAAATGCAATTTTCTCTACGATACTTCCAGCAAAGCGGAGGCCTACGGAGACAACGGTTGGTTTATTACAGCGTTTATGCCGCACGGTAAAGGTGGAACGCGGAATAGCAGTGTGTGGTTTTATCCCGATTCCGACTTGCGCGGTCACAAGCACTACGACTATTGCGGTTATGATGTAAACTGGGAAATCAATCCTGCTCCCCCGCAAATGATCAAGGCGAATATTCGGAATATTACAGGCGACAGCTTGGCAGAGGAGTGGTGGAACGGCGGGACATATTCTGATACCATTTCCAAGTCGGAAAAATTATATTTAGAACAAGGGCTTTCGGAAGGTATCGAATTCGGAATGACGGCATCCGGAATAATGTTGATCGGACCCACCGAAAGTAAGTTTACGATCAAATCCGTCAAACCCATTATGCGTTTGTTTAAGGTGGATATGATCGGTGCTGACCCGTTTATGCTCATTGACAGCGATGGCAACAAGGTCAAAAACACCCAGACGACTGCTTACGCCAACGAGAATCAGGTGATGATGCTCAACACCGACTCAAATAACAGTCTTATCACCACCTGCGGCAACGCGGTAACGGTGGAATTGCGCAACAACACCTCACCGATTTGCTATATCTCGGCGCTTCAAATCGTCAACACCGAAACGAAAGAAGCCGCCGTTGTCAAGACGTTCCCGGAGGGTACGACCAGCGCGTCCCTTTACATCACCAACGAGATGATCGGGAAATACGTGGATTATGTGAATTTCAAGAAAAACGAAAACGGTCAAGGTTTGTACGGCCATCTTGCCATCAAACCCGTTTTGTCGAATATGCCGGCGACCGTCCGCGTGAAAAAGGACGAGCGCGCCTCGGTGACGGTGTGGGACGGTAAAATCATTCCCGTTGTGTCCGAGGATGAGTCGGAAACTGTTTACCAATGCAATGTGGGCGATTGCCTGCGGCTGAACACGGAGGTTCTCGGCAAGTACAAGAATCAACAATACGAATGTCCGCGCGTGCTGATTGAGCCGATTCGACCGGCAGGCAAGCAGAAATACGATATTTACGTAAAACCGGGACAAACTTACGCCCAAGAGGTGGCGTGTGTGTCCGAGATGCGCATTTCGCCGCTTCCCGAACGGGGCGGAAATGCCGTGGTGGTACGTGTGAAAAAGTCCGATTTGGCGTTATTCGACACCACGAGCGGGATTTTCAACAGCTTGCCGGAAGAAAATGAGGAATATTACGAATACGTTGTCGATGCCGGCAACGTGACGGGCAAGACATTTGCTATGAGTGCCAAAACCGCCGATGCCGGCAACGTGCCGGTATGGTGGGAGGAAGGGAACAGCCGTGCGAAATATACGCAGGGGACGTTCTACTTTACCGCGCTTGCTGAAGCGGAAAGCAACTTTGTGTATTTGACGGCCGCGCAGGCGGACAAGGGTGCCTATACGCTCTCGGGTACTGTATATTATGATGATGCGGCGCTCGGCGGCACGGCCTCAGCGCAGGCGTGGTATCCGGCTTGTGGTGCGTTTTACATTATTGACGATGCGCATTACGGCATCGCCGATATCAACGGCGCGGTGAAGACGAAGGCGTTCCCCGGTATTACGGGCAACTTCGTGCGAGTGAAAATCAGCACCGCCGGTTACGACGAGTATATGGATGTAAAACTGACCGGCGAGGGCAAAAAGAATACGGATATCGCCGTTGCCGACCACGTGATCGCCGAAGCGGATATGCGCCGTCCGCACATCATTAGTGTGGTGGCGAAAAATCCGCTCAATTCGGAATACGGCAAGGTAAAAATCAACGATAACGTGACCACCTTTACCATTACGGTGGATACCGATGATCCGCTGACGGGCGAAGCATACACCTATTCCTATACGGACGAAAACGGCGTTCTCCAAACACGGGAAGAAACGCCGATCGGTGTGGAACTTGTGATTATCGATCCGGTGACACATACGGAAAAATTCGTGCTTCCGGAAGCGATTGGCTCCGGCACAACATGGAGCAAAGGGTATACGTTCACGTTTGATGAGGCGACCAAATACAAAGCGGGTGACCTTGTGTATGCACGGCTGATCACTGACCGCTTTGTCGGTGACGGCTGCACTGAGGATGAAGACGGCAACCGCACGCCGGTCGAGATTTTCCGGCAGACGACCTATCCGCCGGTGCGGACGGGCCTTGTGCTTTCGGGTGTCAATCCGAAAGAGCCGGTGGTGATGGATCTGGAGCTGAAAGCCCCTAACCATTCCGGCAAAGAGGAGAGTTATCATCTGCCGATCATCGGCGATTTGACGATGATGATCAACGCGCTCGGTATCTCGTTCGGTGTTGCTTCCACCGAAACCGGCGGCGTGCGCTTGTTCTTCGGCAAACAGATTAAATCGGGCACCACCGGTAACTGCTTTGACGGAAACGGCAACCCGGTTTCGGATACCGGTTTCAAAGTCACGCTGTCCAATTTTGACGAGGGACTGAATGACTTAACCGATATGATTAGCGGTCTCGGCAGCAAAAATGAGCTCGGCGCGATGTCGCTCGGTATTCCCGTTTGGAAAATCGAGCCGATGGCGGGTATCTGGCTCGAATTCTCTATGTATCACGATGCCTCACAAGAGGAAGTAGAGGAACGCCTTGAATTTACGGGTGGCGGCGGTTATATCGGTGTGATCGGTTTCTTCCGTTATACCTACTATATGCTCGTTTACGGTATTCCCGTCTATGTGGGCGGCGACGTCACGCTGACGCTGATGGCGGAGCTCGGCATCGCGGTGGATTCGGATACGCATATCCCGTTTGTGGATATAGACCAAGAAGCGTTCGATAAACTGCTGAACAATTCCCATTTCCAATTCATTTTCCGTGCAATGGTGGTAGGTAACGCGTATGCCGGTGTGGGCATTTGCGGTACCATCGGTATTCGCGGCGGCTTTACGCTGACGATGCGGTTTATCGCCAACCCCATGGTGAGCAAGAATTATCCCACGGTGCGCCCGACCGGCGTGGCAATTTCGGGTGCTATCAAGTTCTGGGCGGATCTCGTGCTGTTCTCCCTCCCGATTCCGCTATATAGTTGGGATTTCCTGAAACAAGGCTATTTCGAGGACGTGGAGGAACTCATCGAGAACGAGACCTCTAAAGCGGATATGAACACGATGCTGTCGGCGATGGAAAGCCTGCCTATCGAGAGCAAGCCGCGCGGCGAGAAAGAATCTCGCTTCGTGGGCGATCGCAACACCATCGGCAGTTCGTTTAAGAGTGTGTTTACGCGAGTTATCGTCACAAACTCCTACGACGATGCCCAGCAAAAGCTGATTCCGCTTGACGACGGCAAGGTATTGATGGTTTACCTCGATGATGACAAGGAGCGCGAGGCGAACGAGCGCACTGTGCTCAAATATATGCTCTACAACGGCGAGTGTTGGGAGACGCCGGTCGTCATTCAAGACGACGGCACGGCGGACTTTGCGCCGTCTGTGTGCGATACCGGCAAGGACATTTTGATTTCGTGGGTGTCGCGTCCGGAAAAAGTGACGTCCGGTGATTACGCCGCGTATCTGTCTTCTAACGAAATCTATACCGTGCGTATGGATAAAGAAACGATGGCGCTCGGCGAAATCGAGCGTTTGACGGACGATGCCTATTACGATACGGCGCCGATGGCGGTTTACGACAAAGACAGCGGTGATGCATTGCTCATCTATCAAAAATCCGAGGTGAATGCGATCGAAAACGCGGCGGATTTGATGAATGAGGGAATGCCGTACACCAACGGCTCGGTGCTGATGTATATGTTGTATGACGGCGCGACCGGCGAATGGGTGCGCGACCGCTTCTTCGAAAACGAATTGGCGGACGGTGCGGATGCCGAGGCACTTTTGGAGGAATTCAAAGGTCAGCGCTTTGTGCCCAATGCGGCGTTCGGCAAAACGAACCCTGTTGTGGCGGATTTCACGGTCAACAGCGGCATCGTGACCAACCTCAACGCCGCCGATATCGAGGCGTTTACGGAGAAATATTTCACCGAACACGATATCACACCGGAGGAATGTACCGAAGACGAGGCGCAAGCCTTTAACGAGGCGTTGGAGGCGTTTAAGCAAGAATACACGAAGCATTACGGTATCTATGCCTACACCGTGGATGAGGACAACAACTTGGCAACGGAAAACGACCGTGAGTTGTTCGTCCAGCTGTATGATTTCGACACGCACACGACCGAGCCGGCCATTCGCGTGACCGATAACAACGAAAACGACAGCGTGCCGCGGCTCGTTTGCTGTGCCGATACAAGTTATCTGTTCTGGTTGCACAACGGCAAAGAAATCCGTTATATCAGCGCCGAAAGTATGATGACCGATGTGGACGAAAACGGCATGGTGAACGCGAACATTGTGGACGTGAAGACCGAAAAAGACAACGAGCTTTCCATCAACAACTTTACGGCGTTTGCGGACAAATCGCAAAATCTGTTTGTGACGTGGGCACAAAATTCCGCTGAGTTACAGCAGGACGATACCGCGTTCAACCCGACGCAGGATATTTATTTGGCCGGTTATGTGAAAACGACCGACGAAAACGCGCCGTATTCCGCTTGGTCGGCACCGATTCGGATGACGAATAACAACGCGCTGAATGAGCTTCCGGAGTATGCGGACATTGGTGACGGTCGGCTGATGATGGTCAACACGCAGTACAACGTGGATATGAGCGGCGACATCTATGAAGAGTCGGGTGTGGCGCTGGTCGAGACGGATTACGTGACGGTCAGTTCACTTGAAATCAAAGAAGCGGCGCCGATCACCGTGCCGTGGGAAGCAGGCGAAGAGTTTGACGTAAGTTTCCGCCTCGCCAACGTGGGTGTGAAATGCGAGCCGAGTTTCTCTTATACGGCATCGCTTGTGCTGGACGGCAAGGTCGTTCAGCAGTTGGAAGAAAGAAAAGTGGACGGCGCGGTGCCTGCCGGTTCGGGCATTTGGCTGACAGACCGCTTCACGCTTCCTGAAGAAGCGGTCGGTCGCTTGGAAGATCTTGAACTTCGTTTGGTGATGACCGAGGAGAATTCCGAGGAATCGTCTATCAGCACGGCAAAAATGTTTGACGGCAAGCCGCAATACGTGTTGACGCCGGAATCCGGCACGCAGGACGGCGACGAGTTTATTCTCACCGGTTTTGTAAAGAACGTCGGTGCCCCGGCAACCGGTAAACAGACGATCGAAATCATCGGCAACAACGGTTTGCCCACAGTGCTTGCCACGGTGGAACTTCCTGCGATGGACAAAAACGTGGACGTGCCGTTTGAGGTACGCGTGAAAATCGATCCGGACAGTGTGACCTACGGTTACGCCGAGTACGTGCTGACGGTGCGCGATGAAGACGGTACGGCGCTTTCCGAGCCGGAAATCGCCACGGCGGCGCTGACTTCGCCGTTCGGAATCACCCTTTCCGGCGTGGAAGATGAGGTTATCACGCTGCAAAAGGGCGAGAGCTTTGTACTTTCCGCGACCTATGAGCCGTCAACGTTTTATCGCAACGCCGCGGTTGCGTTTGCAGTAGACGATGCGGCGGTGGCAACGGTGGAAAACAACGCGTTGGTCGGTCTTGCGGCCGGCGAAACCACGCTTCGCCTGTCTGTGGCGCCTTACGGCGGCAAAAAGACGGTGACGGTCGTGGTGTTGGAGGACGGTTTGCTCGGTGATGCGAACGATGACGGCGCGGTCAATATGAAAGACGTGCTAGTGCTTCGCAAGCAACTTGCAGGAATGAGTACCGAAATTGATATGAAGAACGCCGATTGCAACGAAGACGGCGAAGTCAATATGAAAGACGTTCTGGTGCTTCGCAAGTTCCTTGCAGGGATGATTGAAAAGCTCGGCGCGTAAATATTCGTAAGAAAAGCGGCAGGAGTGGAACGCCTGCCGCTTTTTTCTTGCGCTTTTTCAAAAAGTATGATATAGTTACTGTGTCTATGGATGAAAAAGAAAAAAGTATCGAAAATCAACCGCGAAATGAGGGTATGTGAAATGAAAAAACGGATATTGGCTGTGCTTTTGGCGGCGGCGATGGTGTTGACTACGCTTCCGACATTGGTGATGTCGGTCGCGGCGGAAACGGAAACGTATCTCGACTATGCCGGCGGCACGTTCACGGCGGTGGCATTGCCGGATCCTCTCAACGTCATTGACGAGAATACGGATGCGTTTGTCACCGGCTGGAACATTGTCAAAGGCAATGTGACCTTTGAAGAACGCATTACGCTTCCGAAAGACGTCAATCTCATTTTGGCGGACGGGGCAACGCTGACCGCGAAAAAGGGTATTACGGTGGCTTCTGACGGCGATTTTGCTGTGTATGCTCAATCGGCCGATGAGGAGACGATGGGCAAGCTCATTGTGCCGGAAGGCGTGGATTCTTTTAATGCCGGTATCGGCGCATCCGGTAACGGTAACTGCGGCACGATCACGATTTACGGCGGTGTGGTGAATGCACAGGGCGGCGACAGTGCCGCCGGTATCGGCAGCGGATTTCAAAGTTCGTGTGGCGATATTGCGATTTACGGCGGTGTGGTGAATGCACAGGGTGGCAGAGGCGGTGCCGGTATCGGTAGCGGATTTTATAGCTCCCATTGTGGAAATATTACGATTGTCGGCGGTGTGGTGAACGCGCAGGGTGGCGACAACAGCGCCGGTATCGGCGGCGGATACAACAATAATTCAGGATGCCATACGATTACCGTTTCCGGCGGTGTGGTGAGTGCACAGGGCGGTGACGACGGTGCCGGTATCGGTAGTGGATTTATGTCGGCTTGCGATGCCGTTGTCATTTCCGGCGGTGTGGTGAATGCGCAGGGTGGCAAAAGTGGAGCCGGTATCGGCGGTGGATTTGTAGCTTCGTGCGACATCGTGACCATTACGGGAGGCTATATCCGCGCGAAAAACGGCGGAGGTGCACAGCCTATCGGCGAGGGCGACAGTGGTTCCGAAACAACGGTGTCTCTTGATACCTCCTGCACGAAAATTGTGAAAAGTGATGCCACGTATATCAACTATGAGCCGTTTGCGGGAACAGAGCCCGACTGTGTGACAAGTGCCACGGCGGCGTATTACAAAGATTACGTCAGCGGCGACTACTATGCGGCGCTTCCGTTTACAGAGGACGGACACATCGGTGACGATGCCGCGCTTGTTACGTGGAAAGCGCAAGGCGGTGATGGCTATATTGCGCCGCTCGGTCACGACTACGAATACCTCGATTTCTTCCAACACGTGTGTGCGCGATGCGGCGACGTGAGCGGGCACACATACTATAACAATGCGTGCAGCGACTGCGGCATTACTGCGAGTGTAAAATATTATGACTACAACGCCATTTCGAAGCAGTTTTCACAAGTGACGATCGACCCGTATATGGAGGATCTTCGGGGTGTTTGTTCCACAGATACGGATACGGAGATTGACGGCGGCTTTTACATTGTGTTTGGTAACGTGACGGTGAACGGAACGCTGACCGTCTCTGACGATGCCGAACTGATTTTGGGCAACGGTGCTACGCTGACCGTGACGAACGGCATTGTACTGGACGGGGGCGACTTGTCCGTGTATGCCCAAACGCTGGACACAGCGCAAATGGGTGCGCTGGTCGTGACGGCAACGGATGCGAATCGGGCGGCCGTTGGCGGTGACGGCGACTTTGTCACTAACGGCGGTATTGTCACAGCGACCGGTGCCGCAGGTGGCGCCGGCATTGGCAGTAACGGTGAGGCCGCGTGCGGAAACATTACGCTGAACGGCGGCGTGATTACGGCGGCCGGTGGTACCGGCGCCGCCGGTATCGGTAATGGGCTTAACGGTACGTGCGGTACGATTACGGTGGGCGAAACCCTGTCGCTTTTTGCCGGTGATGCCGCCGACAGCCTTGCCTACTGTGCCGATTACAGCGCCAAACGGTACGCACTGCTTTGCAAAGGTACGCAAACCGCCGCGATTTCTCCCACTTGCTCTCAGGTGGGATGCAAAGCATATATCCAAAACGCGGTGGATTCGCTGTATTACGAAATGAGCGACAGCGGTGCGAAAATCGGCGATGGTGAAGCGCTTGCCGCATGGAAAGCGGAGGGCGGCGCCGGATATATCGCTGTCGTTGACCACGATTGGATTGTGGTGGACGAAAACACCCATAGATGCACGTATTGTGAGGACGTTCGGGAGCATACGTACGTGAATGCTCCGTATATTTGCGATGCGTGCGGGTATGAAAATCTTTCGGCGGCGCGGTCAGATGTAAAAGCGACGTTTACTGAGGCGGCAGGCGAAAATCTGTCTGATGCGATGAAAACGGTTTTGAACGATGCGAATGCCGCGGTAGATACGGCCGAAACGGTGGCGGCGATTGTGGCGGCAAAAGAGACGTGGTTTCCCATTGTGGAATTGCGGCGTATCAAAGATACCGCCATTGCGGCAGTGAGCGCTGCGGCAGGCGGAACGCCGTCAGCGGCGCTGCAGGCGAGTGTGGATGCCGCCGAAGAACTGATAAACGCCGCCAAAACGGAGACGGAAGTAGATGCGATTAAAGCGGTGGTGCTGCCGGTGATTACCGCACAGGCGACGGCAGAGGCCGAAGCGGCCGCGCAAACGCTTGCGAACGCTAAAACCGCCGCAAAAGTCGCACTGACGGCGGCGGTTGGAAACACGCCGTCGGACGAACTTGCGGCGATTTTGAGCGATGCGCTTGATGCAGTGGACGAAGCCGAAACGGTGGTGGATGTGATGACCGCCGAGCAGAACGGTTTTGCCGCGATTGCCGAACAACTTGCCACCGAAGCCGCAGCTGCAAAACAAGCGGTGGAGGATGAACTCGCGCAGACGAAACAGGATTTGCTAACAGCAACTGCAGCGTTGACGGCGGCAAACAATGCCATCGAGGCACTCGACAAAACGGTCGCAAGCAAGGAGGCGACAATTGCCGAAAAACAGGCGGCACTGAATACCGCTACCGAACAGCTCAATACGGCGAAATCGGATCTTGAAACTGCGAAAGCCGACCTCGAAACCGCCAAGGCGAATATCGAGAAACTCGAAGGTACGGTTTCGGAGAAAGACGAGGCGCTCGCACAAGCCGTGAAAGACCTTGAAGATAAACAAGCGGCTCTCGACGAGATGAC
>JAZLLJ010000059.1:0-3608 GCA_045598065.1 Acutalibacteraceae bacterium | reverse complement strand
ATGGGATTTGGTATCGGACTCATTTTGTGGCGCGGCGCGACCACCGGCGGAAGCGAGATTGTGGCGCGGCTTTTGGAGCTTCATTTTCCGCATCTGCCGATTGGGCGTCTGTTGCTTTTGATTGTCGGCGTGGTGGTAGCGCTTTCGGTGACGGTGTTCGGAAAACTGCAAAGCGGCCTTTACGCCGTGGTGCTGATTTTTGTGAGCTCTCGCGTGACCGATGCGGTGGTGTACGGGCGTGATCACGGACGGATGCTGTTTATCCTTACCGCCGAGGAACAGGCAGTGGAGGATGTGATACTGAACGAGCTGGGGCGCGGTGTGACCCTTTTGCGCGCCCGGGGCGGGTATACCAAAATCAACCGTAACGCCATTGTGTGTGCGCTTCGCCCGTCGGAGGTACACCCTTTACGCGCCCGTATTCGGGCGTTGGACCCGGATGCTTTTACCATTGTTCTTACAACCGAACAGACCTTTGGAAACGGATTTATGAAAAACGACAACCATTAAGGAGGAACTTGTAATGGATAAACTGTTGACGATTTTGAACGACAATGCGAGGCTTTCTAACGCCCAAATCGCCGCGATGCTCGGCACGACCGAGGACGACGTGGCGGCAAAAATTGCCAAATTGGAGGCGGACGGTGTTCTTCGAGGCTATAAAGCCGTGGTGGACTGGGACCGCACTGACCGCGATTATGTGACCGCGATTATTGAACTGCGTGTGACGCCGAAACGTGACCGCGGATTTGAGGAGTTGGCGGAGACCATTATGCGTTTTGATGAGGTGGAAAACGTCTATCTGATGTCCGGCGGCTATGATTTCTCGATTGTGGTGCGTGGCAAGACGTTCCAAGAGATTGCGATGTTCGTGGCACGCCGCTTGGCGACGCTCGACTCGGTCGTTTCCACCACCACCCACTTTGTGCTTCGCCGCTATAAAGAACGGGACGTCCAGTTCCTCGGCGAGCAAAAGGATGAGAGAGGGGCGTTTTAATGGACTATCAATCCTTGCTGAATCCGGAACTGTCGGCGTTGCCGCCTTCCGGAATTCGCCGCTTTTTTGACTTGGCGAGCGAGGTAAAAGACGTGATTTCTCTGACCATCGGAGAGCCGGACTTTTCTACCCCGTGGCACATTTGTCAATGCGGTATTGATACTTTGGAAAAGGGAAAAACGTGGTATTCTCCCAATGCGGGCTTTACCCAGTTGCGTGAATCTACCGCGAAGTACTTAAAACGCCGCTTCAACGTGGACTATGACGCGAAAACCGAAGTGATGATTACGGTCGGCGGAAGTGAAGCGATTGACAACGCGTTTCGCGCGGTCATTCAGCCGGGGGATGAGGTGCTTATCCCGTCGCCCTGCTTTGTTTGCTATGCGCCGCTGGCGCAACTCGCAGGCGGTGTGCCGGTGTCGCTTGTGACGAAAGAGGAGGACGAATTCCGCCTGACACCCGAAGCGCTCAAAGCCGCGATTACCGATAAAACGAAGCTGCTTGTGTTGCCGTTCCCGAACAACCCGACGGGTGCTGTGATGCGCCGTGAGCATTTGGAGCAAATTGCCGACATTCTCCGCGACACGAACATTCTTGTGTTGTCAGACGAGATTTACGGCGAGTTGACTTACGGCGGCACGCCGCACGTCAGCATCGCCTCGCTTCCCGGTATGTGGGAACGCACCATTCTTGTCAGCGGTTTTTCCAAAGCGTTTGCCATGACCGGCTGGCGCCTCGGCTATGCCTGTGCGCCTGCGCCGATTCTTAAACAGATGTTAAAACTCCACCAATACGCCATTATGTGCGCCCCGACAACGGCGCAGTACGCCGCGATTGAGGCGCTGGATAACGGCGAGGAGGACGTAAAGCATATGTGCGCGGAATACGACAAACGCCGCCGTCTCATTGTGGACGAGCTTCGCCGGATGGGACTTTCCTGCTTTGAGCCGGAGGGCGCGTTTTACGTGTTTCCGTGCATTGCCTCAACGGGGCTTTCTTCGGAGGAATTTTGTGAGCGCCTGCTCAGAGAAAAGCAGGTCGCCGTTGTGCCCGGCACCGCGTTCGGCGAATGCGGCGAGGGCTTTGTGCGCATTTCGTATTGCTATTCGGTGTCCCACATTTGTGAGGCGTTAAAACGGATGCGCGAATTTATTGAGGAGCTGAAAAAATGAAACGTTTGACCTTGTCCGCGCCGGCAAAAATCAACTTGACGCTGGACGTGGTCGGCAAACGAGAGGACGATTATCATCTTATCCGTACCGTTATGCAAACGGTGACGTTATCGGACACCGTGACGGTGACACGGGTGGATGAGCCGGGTATTTTCCTGCGCCTTTCGGACAAGAATTTGCCGACCGATCGCCGCAACACCGCATACGCCGCCGCTAAAGCGTTTTGGAACGCCCTGCCGGAAGCGGAGCGTGTGGGCGGAATCGATATTTACATAGACAAAAAAATCCCCCAGCAAGCAGGACTTGCAGGAGGAAGTGCGGATGCCGCCGCGGTGCTTCGCGGTTTAAACCGGTTGTGGGATGATCCGTTTTCCACCGATGCGCTGTGTGCGTTTGCCGTGTCTATCGGTGCGGACGTGCCGTTTTGTGTGCGGGGTGGCAGTGCCCTTGCTACCGGCATCGGCGAGGTATTAGAGCCGGTCAAAAGTCTTTCGGACGAGCTGTTTGTGGTGATTTGCAAACCTGCCGTTTCCGTGTCTACCGCCGAGGCATATGCCGCAGTGGATGCCTGCGAGATCAGCAAACTGTCGGACGAAACGGGGTTGTTGGCGGCGCTGGAAGCCGAGGATGTCGCCGCGGTGGGCGAGCGGCTGTTCAACGTGTTTGAAGAAGTGCTGAAACTGCCGGAAGTGGACGCTGTTTGCGAAAAAATGCGCGAATTTTCGCCGCTCGGCTGTCAGATGAGCGGCAGCGGCTCGGCGGTGTATGCGTTGTTTAAGAATGAGTCCGATGCGCGCGATTGCCGTGAAGCGTTGCGAGACCTCGGAACGGTATTTTTGTGCCGCCCGTTGTCCAATGAGTGAGGATAGTATGGAACACGAGAAAAAAGAACCGATTTGCGAAGTGAAAATGGCATATACGATGCCGGTTTACCGTGCCGTCGTGCGCTTGCAGCAGCGTAACGATCCGAAAGCCGGCGCGCGCAAACGAATGTATATCGGTGTGGGCGCGATTTGCTTGGGGATTATGGCGTGGTTGCTTGTGACGCAGTTTACCCATTTTTTTGCGATTTTGCCATACGTGGCGGCGTTTGGACTTGTGGGCGCGTTTTCGCTGAATACCGGCCTTAACGTGGAAAAAGTGCTGGCGAAACGCTATGCCAAGAATAACCGCCGCCGCCAAAACGTCACCTATGCGATTTATGGGGACTATTTGAGCCAGATTAAGCCGGCGGTCGGCGAAAACAAGATTTTGTTTGCGGATTTCACCAAAATTTATGAAATGGGCGAATTTTGGTTTTTCTTCTCCGGTCTAAACGGCGTGACCGTGGTGGACAAGAGTTATATGGACAAAGAAACCCAAAACACGGTGAAAGACAACGTTCGCCGACAAAGCCGCCTGAATTTCGAAAAAATCAAGCTGTGATTGACGGTACTTAC
>JAZLLJ010000058.1:0-15668 GCA_045598065.1 Acutalibacteraceae bacterium | reverse complement strand
GGTTTGTCGGCCTTAATCGCTTCGGTGGTCACCACATAGAGACTACTCGCGTTTTGCAGGCAGAAGTCAATGCGCTCGTCCGGATAACTCGGAAGCATCGGCAAATACGCGACGCCGGCTTTCATAAAACCGATCTCGCACACCAGTACTTCGCAGGAGCGTTCGAGCACTAAGCCGACGATCCTGTCTTTTTTCGCACCGCGGGCAAGCAGACCGTGTGCCACACGGTTGGCTTGCTCGTTCATTTCGCGGAAGGTGAGTGAGCGGCCCTCGGCGGCAACTGCCAACGTGTCCGGCGTTTTCTCTGCCCAGTATTCCATTTTTTGATGAAAATAGATGTCCTCGATGGGCATATCGTTGTCGTTCATTTCCGCATAGAGTGCCCACGCCTCGTCGTTCATCAGCGAAAGGGCGGAGAGCCTTCCGCCGCCGACAAACGCCGAAAGCGCCGCCGAAAGCGCGTTTGCCAGCGCTTTGGCAAATTTCTCGTTATAGGTATCGCGGCGGTATTCGATTTCAAAAGTAAATCCGTCAGCAGTCAAATTGACGTTGACCGAAAGCGGCGATTTCGCCTCGCCGAGCGTAATCGGCGCAATCTCCGCCGGCTCGCCGCAAAGCGAGTCAAAGCGGAATTGGTCGCCCTGGAACGCGAAAAGAATGTCGGATTTCACACCGTACGCGTGGGAAAGTTCCGCAAATGAGCACGCATCGTTCGCCATGCTGTCTTTCAGTTTCATCTGCATGGCTTTTACGAAATCCAGCGCCTCCACGTCAGCCGAAACGTCCGCGGCAACGGGCAGTGAGCGCGCCAAAAACATCACCACGTTTGCCAATCGGCTGTCGGCGCGGCCACTGTAAATGGTAGCAAAAGAAACCTCGTCTTTTCCGGTGAATTTGGAAAGCACCAGCGCAAACGCCGCGTTAAAGAGGGCATTCATCGTCACGTTGTTTTTATCGCAATACGTTTTAACTTTCGCCGCATCTACGTTCGAAAGAATGGTGACAGAACCCGAGCCGACACCGTCTTGTTCCGGCTCTTTTTTGGGCATACAGTCGGTTTCCGCGCCGGCAAGTGCCGTCTTCCAAAATGCCTGTGCCGCCGTATAGCGGTCGGATGCGCGGACTTTCTGTTCTTCAAGCGCCGCCTCAAAGCCGGTAAACGTCTCCGGCTTCAAGGTTTCGCCGGCGTAAGCACGGGAAATTGCATCAAAGAGCACCGCTTCGGACGTACCGTCACACAGAATGTGGTGGAAATCCATAAAGAGGGCGTTGCCGCCGTTCGTTTTGTAAATCGCCACGCGATAAAGTTCGCCGTTAAGCAGTTTGAACGGTTTTACCAGTTCGGTTTTGTCCGGAAGCGCCGCACATTCGATAATCGGCACGGCGATTTCCGCCTCGTCCCGACGACGGGCGCGCACGTCACCGTTCTTGTTGGTAAACAGCGTAGTTTTTACATACGGATGCGCACAGAACGCCGCTTTGACCGCCTCGGCAAGCCGCGGCAGTTCCACGTTGTCGGACAGTTTCACAAGCACCGGAATGTTATACATCGTCGAATCGGGCGATGCCATACATTCCACAAAAATGCCGTTTTGGTTTTCGGTAATGGGATAATCCTCCTGCCATTCATAGGCGGTCACATCCTCGGAATCTGCCAAAAACGCCTCCAATTTCTCAACCGTGTCCTGTTCTTTGAGATCGGACAGACGAAGGGGCGTATCAAACGCATCGGCAAGCGCCACGTTCAGCCGCACCGCACCGATAGAGGTAAGCCCGGCGGTGTCAAAATCGGTGGTCACGCCGAAATCCTTGTGTCCCACCACGTCCGCAACGATATCGAAAATTTTCTGTTGCATTTCGTTTTTCGGGGGCACAATTTCGCCGCGATCGCGCACCGGCACGGGAAGCGCCCGTTTGTTAACTTTTTGGTTTTGGTTGAGCGGAATTTTGTCAATCTGCATCGTCACCGCCGGCACCATATACGGCGGTTTTTCCGCACGAATAAAGTCGGCGAGTGCGGTTTTGTCGATTTTCGTCGGCGCCACGATATACGCCGCGACAAATTTGCCGCCGGCAGGATCGTCAAACGCCGCCACTGTCGCATCTTCCACACCGGGGAAGCGACGGACGATTTCTTCGATTTCGGTCAGTTCCACGCGGAAGCCGCGCACTTTCACCTGACCGTCGCGGCGGCCGACGAATTGCAAGTTGCCGTCCGAAAGCAGACGGACGATATCGCCCGTGCGGTATACGCGCTCATAGCCGGGCGCGGTATCAAACGGGTTTTCACCATACGCTTCGGCGGTTTTTTCGGGGCGATTTAAGTAACCGCGTGTTACGTGCGGCCCAGCAATCCACAGTTCGCCCACCGCGCCGACGGGAAGCCGACGGCCGCGCGGATCAACGACATAGACTTTCAAGTTGTCCACCGCCGCGCCAATCGGCACGTCTTTGTACGCGACACCTGCCTCCATTTTGAAGCCGCTCGTTACAACCGAGCCCTCCGTCGGGCCATAGAGGTTATACAGCGCAACGTTTTCGGGCGCAGGAAGCGGCGTTAATTTTTCGCCTGCCACCGACAGATGTTTCAAGGTGGTTTGCCCGCCCATCAGCGCAAACTGCCGCCCGACTTGGGTAGTCATGACGGTATGGGTAATGCCGTTGTCGTTATAATATTTCAGAAGTGTCGGGAAATCCAGTCGCATTTCCTCGGCAATAATGTGCAGACACGCACCCGACGTAATCGCCGGATAGGTGTCGTAGACGTTCGCGTCAAAGCCGTAACTCGCATACGACGTCACGCGCGAAGTCTCGTTCATCTCGTAGTATTTTTTCACCCATTCGGTGGTCACAAGCGTGTTGGAATGGGCAAACTGCACGCCTTTGGGCGTGCCGGTCGAGCCGGAGGTATAGAGCATGACAAACAAATCTTCCGGTGCCGGAGTGGGAAGCGCCGCTGTTCCGTCAAGCGCGGGAATATCGTCGATACACACGCGCGTGCCGGTAAAGTCGGCGGTAATCACATCCGCATATTCCGGCGCATAAAGAAGCATCGCAGCTCCGGAGTCTTTCACCATCAAGTTGAGCCGCTCGACAGGATAGGTCGGATCCAGCGGCAAATACGCGCCGCCTGCTTTCAGCACCGACAGCGAGCATAAAAGCATATATTCGCACCGACCGATGAGTACGCCGACAACGGTTTCTTTTCCAATGCCGTGTTCCACAAGCCAACGGGCAAAACGGTCGGTAAACTCGTCCACTTCGCGGTAAGTGAATTTCTTATCAAGATAGCAAAGGCAGAGGTTGTTCGGCGTTTTTTTCGCCTGCGTGCGGAATTCCTCCACCACGGTGATATTCGTGTCGTAGTCCGCCTCGGTGCGGTTAAACGCATCCATCTGCGCTTTGGCCGCTTCGCTCACAAAGGCAATCTCGCCGAGTGTCGCCTTGTTCATCATCTCCGAAACGACCGCGCGATACATTGCGGAAAACGCCTGCAAAAAGCCCCCGGTAAAGAGCGCCCG
The DNA here is from genome assembly GCA_045598065.1 of Acutalibacteraceae bacterium. GTDB lineage: Bacteria > Bacillota > Clostridia > Oscillospirales > Acutalibacteraceae > RGIG426. The sequence goes on along the minus strand of JAZLLJ010000058.1, from coordinate 12,147 downwards.
TTTCGCGTGGAGTTCCGTTTTATAGCCGGTTTCGGTTTTGATCACCATCATATCGAAATCGGTGATGGCATCGTTGGCGGCCACGTATTGTACCGTCATTTCGCCACCCGAAAACGGCACCGGATCAAACAACGCCGACTGGAACACGAACGTCGCCTTGTTGGTGACACCGAACTCCATCGCCAAATCGCCGAACGACACAGCGGTGCGTTTTTTCGTCTCGTAATAGGCGTTGTAGACGGTTTTTAAGAACTCTCCGACGCTCTGCGTTTCGTCAATCGCAAAGCGGAAGGGCAACGTATGTACGAACATACCCGTTGCGTTTTGCAGCCGCTTGTCGAGGCGGCCGTTGTGGGCGGAGCAGAAACAACTGTCTTTCACGCCATTGAATTTGGCGAGCGTATAGGCGAACGCGCCGGTAAAGAGCGCATTTTCCGACACGCCGGTAGCTTTCGTAAACGCCAAAACGTCCGCTTCCAAAAGCCCGTCACACGGCTCGGTAAACTGAACCCTCAAACCACCCGTCGGCTCGACGGTCACGTCGGATACGAAGCCCGTATCCCACTCGTCACCGCCGAGTTGTTTTTCAAAATACGCCATATCCGCGGCACGGTCATCAGCAGAAACCGCTTTTTCCGCGGCAGGCACGTCGAACTGTGTCATCGCTTCGGGCAAAAGTTCCTGTCCCTCATACGCGGCGACAATGGTGCGCGCCAACACGCCTGCCGACGTGCCGTCAAACACCAAATGGTGTACGTCAAACACAAGTGTCAGTCCCTCGCTCGTTCTCCAAATCTCCGCGCGGAACAACGGGCCGTTTTCGAGATCGAACGGGCGCACGAATGCCGCAAAATCCCCTGGTTCTTTAACGGGGATTTCCACGCCGCCCACGCCGGAAAACAGCATCGACGGCACCCCTGCCGGCGCGCCGAACGTGACGAACAGTGTGGGGTGCGCATACAGCGCCTGCTTTACCGCATCGCAAAGGCGCCGTTCATCCGTACCCTTAGGAAACGTGAAACGAAACGGCAGATTATACCGCACTGAATCGGGGTTGTTCACGCACTCCAAATACACGCCCTCTTGCGAAGCGCAAAGCGGCGTCACCGCCGGAATAGATTCAAACGTCGGGATAGTCATACGCTCAATCTCCTTTTTAAAAAGAACTCAAACAAAAACGCCTATATATTGGGTAGTATAACACACACGCGCGAAAAAAGCAACAAAAACCCTCATTGCCCTATGGTTGACAGCGCGTCGCTCGGTCGGTATAATAAACCCGTTATGACTTGTCAAGGAGGATGGGCGTGTTATGTACAAATTGTTTTTGGTGGAGGACGACAAAGGAATTGCCGACGGCATTGTAACACTTGCGTCTACGTGGGGGTACGAAGTCGTGTGCTGTGCCGATTTTCGCGCCGTAACCGATGAGTTTATCGCCTGCGCTCCTCATTTGGTACTGCTCGACATCGGTCTTCCTTTTGCCGGCGGTTTCCACTGGTGTCGGGAAATCCGCAAACTGTCCAGCGTGCCGATTATTTTTCTCTCGTCCGCTTCGGACAACCTCAATATGGTGATGGCGATGAACGAGGGCGCGGACGACTTTATCCCAAAACCGTTCGACGGCAACGTGCTGATGGCAAAAGTGCAAGCCCTGCTCCGTCGCAGTTACGACTTTGCGCCGTCATCTCCGCTTCTTTCCCATAAAGGCGCCATCTTCAACGTGGGCGACGGCTCGCTCACCTTTGAGGGAGAAAAAATCGAATTGTCCAAAAACGAATCCCGTATTCTTTTCTGCCTGCTCACCAACAAAGGCAAAACCGTCAGTCGCGAAAAACTGATGACCGAACTGTGGGCGACCGACAGTTTTGTGGACGAAAACACCTTGACGGTCAACGTTAACCGTCTGCGCAAAAAGCTGGCAGCGGCAGGACTTTCGGAATATATCGTCACCAAATTCGGTGAAGGCTATCGTGTGGAGTAAGACTATGACGTTTCGAAACTATCTGAAAACTAAAAAATGGGCACTGTTAACCGCCGGCGTATGTGTCGCGCTGTTTGCCACCGCCTTTGCGCTTTATCATCTGCCTTTTGCGGCGCTTGCCTATCCGCTTGTGCTATGTTTTCTGTTTTGCGGCGGAATGTTCCTTTGGAATTTCCTTCGTCAAAAACGGCGACACGAGGAATTTTGGAATGCTTTTTCGGTGGAGATGCCGCCGGCAACGCCGTTTTCCGGTGACACCATCGAGGCAAAAGATTTCGCCGCTGCTATCATGGAACTTTACCGCGCACTGGCCGAAAGCGAAGGCGCTTTTGCCGCAAAATATGCGGAAATGGTGGACTATTACACCGTGTGGGCGCACCAAATCAAAACGCCTCTCGCGGCGATGAAATTATCGCTCCAAAATGAGGACAGCGCCCTCTCCCGTCAACTGTCGGCCGACCTGTTTCGCACCGAACAGTACGTGGAAATGGTGCTGGCGTTTTTGCGGCTCGGCTCGGACAGCACCGACTACGTTCTGCGCCCGTGTCACTTAGACGAAGTTCTCAAACAAAGTCTGCGGAAATTTGCGCCGGAATTCATCAGCCGCAAACTGACACTCACCTACGAACCCGTGACCGCTGCCGTTGTTACCGACGAGAAATGGCTGGCATTTCTCGTTGAACAGCTCCTGTCCAACGCCCTCAAATACACCAAAACCGGCGGCATCACCGTCTCGTTCGCCGACAACACGCTCTCTGTCACCGACACCGGCATCGGCATCGCCGCCGAGGATTTACCGCGTGTGTTCGACAAGGGATTCACCGGCTACAACGGGCGAGAAGACAAATCCGCAAGCGGACTCGGGCTGTATTTATGTAAACAGGTGTGCGATGCGCTTTGCATCCGCATCTCTCTTGCTTCACAAGTGGGGAGAGGCACCACCGTCGACCTCTTTTTTGACCAATCCCCCACCACGCTTGAATAAATCTTACGAAAGCGTAAGATTTACCCCCGAAATCGTAAGCAAATGCAATGGAATCACCGCCGAAAACGGGTTATACTAGTCACACAATCACCAACAGGAGGGTTTGTTATGGCTGTATTAGAAGTCAAAAATCTCAAAAAAATCTATTCCACCCGTTTCGGCGGAAACAAAGTCGAAGCTCTTAAAAACGTGTCCTTTTCGGTAGAGGAAGGCGAATTCGTTGCCATCATGGGCGAATCCGGCTCGGGAAAAACGACACTGCTCAACATTTTGGCAGCACTCGACCGACCGACCGCCGGCAACGTGCTTTTGGAGAACGAGGATTTGAGCGCGGTAAAGGAATCCAAAATCGCCGCGTTCCGTCGGGACAATTTGGGGTTCGTGTTCCAGGAATTTAACCTTTTGGACACGTTCACGATTGCAGACAACGTGTATCTGCCGTTGGTTTTGGCAGGAAAATCGTACAACGAAATGAGCGAAAAACTGCTCCCTCTCGCCACCCGTCTCGACATCGACACTCTGCTCGATAAATATCCCTACGAAGTGTCCGGCGGCCAAAAACAGCGTGCCGCCGTCGCCCGTGCTCTTATCACCGATCCGAAAATCCTTTTGGCAGACGAGCCGACGGGCGCGCTCGACTCCAAAGCATCCGACGAACTGCTCCGTCTGTTCGGCGAAGTCAACCGCGCAGGGCAAACCATCGTTATGGTCACGCACTCGGTAAAAGCCGCATCGGTGGCATCCCGTGTGCTGTTTATCAAAGACGGCGTAGTGTTCCACCAACTGTATCGCGGCGACAACACCGCCGAGCAGTTTTATCAAAAAATTTCCGATACGCTGACAGCCATCCAGACGGGCGGTGAGCGCGGATGAAAACCCTGTTTTATCCTCGCTTGGCACTGACCGGCATCCGCAAAAACCGCAAACTATATCTGCCGTATATTCTCAGTTGTGTCGGCATGGTAATGATGTATTACATTCTCCACGCGCTGTCCCTTTCGGAAGTGCTGAAAAACGCCAAAGGCGCCGCCACCGTCGGCACTACGCTTGGCCTCGGCAAATTTGTCATCGCCGCATTTTCGGTGCTGTTTCTCTTTTATACCAACTCGTTTTTGACGCGCCGCCGCTATAAGGAATTCGGTCTTTACAGCATCCTCGGCATGGACAAACGCAAAATCGGCCGCGTGGTCATTTTTGAATCGCTGTTTGTGGCAATCGTCGCACTTGTGGGCGGCATCGGCCTCGGCATCGCGTTCTCGAAATACGCGGAACTGGGACTTTTGAACGCCGCCTCCATCGACATTGACTATCACTTCCGCGTTCCGGTCAAAGCGATTACCGATGCGCTCGTTCTTTACGGCATCATTTTCCTGCTGCTGATGGGAAAATCGCTGTGGCAGGTGCGGCGGCAAAATCCGCTCGAACTGCTTCGCTCGGAAAACGCCGGTGAAAAGCCGCCGAAAGGCAACTTGTTTATCGGTCTTCTCGGTCTGGCACTGTTGATTGCCGCCTATATTATCGCCGTCTCCATCAAGTCGCCTCTTTCGGCGCTGACGGTGTTTTTTGTCGCGGTGCTCATGGTCATCGCCGCCACCTATCTTTTGTTCATTTCCGGCTCGGTGGTACTGTGCCGCCTGCTCAAAAAGAACAAAAAATACTACTACAAAAAACAGCATTTTGTATCTGTTTCTTCGATGGCGTACCGTATGAAACGCAATGGCGCAGGCCTCGCTTCCATCTGCATTTTGGCGACGATGGTACTGGTGATGATTTCCTCATCCGCCAGTCTTTACTTCGGCAAGGAGCAATCCATCCGCTCGACCTATCCGCGCGACTGTGAAATCGACGTGGATTTGGAATGCATCGCGCATATGAATGACGACGTCATCCCCTCCTTACGCGCCGCGTACGAGAAAACCTTTGCCGACAACGGCTTTACCCCGAAAAATCTCTATGAAACCCGCTACGCCTATATAACGGCCGCACAAAGCGGCGCCACTTTTAACCCCGACCCCTCCTCTGTCGGTGCCATCAATTTCGATGACGTGCGCCAACTGTTGTTCGTCTCCGCCGCCGATTATGAAAAGCTGACCGGCGAGGCGGTGACACTCAAGGGGAACGAAGCGCTCCTTTGCGCCGACCGCTGCCGCTATGATCACCAAACGCTACTGCTCGACGACGTGACGCTTCAAATCACCGGTCACATCAAAGAAAACCCCGTCAAAACCGAGTCGAAGGCGAATTTCGTCCCCACCCTCGCGCTCGTGATTTCCGATTACATCGTGCTCGCTCCCTTTGATAAACCCGAAGGCCCTTACGCCGTCACCATGATGACCTTCCGCTACGCCTATGCCTACGATACCGGCCTTTCAGACGAGGAGGCGGAGGAACTCTTCGCCGCACAATACGACGCGATGAACACCGTCTTCGAAAACCGCACGGATTTTGACGGCTGGGGCAGCTATTCCGGCTGTGTTGCCTCTGCGCGCGCGGACTTTTACGGCGCCTACGGCTCGCTTTTCTTCCTCGGCATCATTTTGTCGGTGGTATTTATGTTTGCCGCCGCGATGATTATCTACTACAAACAAATCTCCGAAGGCCACGAAGACAAAGCTCGCTTTGACATTATGCAAAAGGTGGGTATGACCAAGAAAGACATCAAAAAGAGCATCAACAGCCAAGTGCTGACCGTGTTCTTTGCTCCGCTGTTGCTCGCCGGCACGCATTTGGCCTTTGCTTTTCCTCTCGTTTGGAAAATTTTGCAGATGTTCTCGCTGACTAATCTGTGGTTTGTCATCGGTGTCACGGTTGCCGCCTTTTTACTGTTTGCCACATTCTACTCCCTCATTTACAAACTCACCGCTCGCGCGTATTATAAAATTGTGGCGGAATAACCGTTCCTAAACGAAAAAATATTCGTATTTTGACGCATTTTTTGAGCGAAAAATGCTTGACATCGTTTTTTTGCGGTGGTAGACTATGTACGAATATTTTTATATTGGAGGTTTTCATAATGAACGCTTATCTGAATCGTGTTCTCGATGACGTCCGTACGAAATACAGCAACGAGCCGGAATTCGTGCAGACCGTCGAAGAAGTTCTCTCCTCGTTGGAGCCGGTCATCGACCAGCATCCCGAGTATGAGAAAGTGGACCTGCTTGGCCGTATGGTCGAGCCGGAACGCATGTACACCTTCCGCGTGACGTGGGAAGATGACAACGGCAACTGGCACACCAACACCGGTTATCGCTGCCAATTCAACGGTGCCATCGGCCCGTACAAAGGCGGTCTCCGTTTCCAGAAGAACGTCTGCCCCAGCATCATCAAATTCCTCGGTTTCGAGCAAACCTTTAAAAACAGCCTGACCGGCCTGCCCATGGGCGGCGGCAAAGGCGGTTCCGACTTCGATCCTGCCGGTAAATCCGATGCGGAGATCATGCGTTTCTGCCAGGCGTTTATGTCGGCTCTGTATCGCTATATCGGCCCGGATGTGGACGTTCCTGCCGGCGACATGGGTGTGGGCGGCCGCGAAATCGGCTTCCTGTTCGGCCAGTATCGTCGCCTGAAAGCCACCTTCGAGAACGGCGTGCTCACCGGTAAAGGCCTGTCCTACGGTGGTTCGCTGATTCGTCCGGAAGCCACCGGCTACGGCGCGGTGTACTATCTGAACGAAGTCCTCGCTCACGAGAACGATTCCATCAAAGACAAAACCATTGCCTGCGCCGGTTTCGGTAACGTGACCTGGGGTATCTGCAAAAAAGCCGCGGAGCTCGGCGCGAAAGTCGTCACCCTCTCCGGCCCGGACGGTTACATCTACGATCCGGACGGCGTTGTCACCGAAGAGAAAATCAACTACCTCCTCGAGATGCGTTCTTCCGGCCGCAACCGCGTGCAGGATTATGCCGATAAATTCGGCGTGAAATTCGTCGCCGGTGAGAAACCGTACGGCGAGAAAGTCGACATCGTGATGCCGTCCGCTATGCAGAACGACGTGCACATGGAGCAGGCGAAACAGATTGCCGCCAACGGCACGAAATACTACATCGAGGTCGCCAATATGCCGACCACCAACGATGCTCTTAACTTCCTGCGCGAGCAGAAAGGTATGATCGTTGCCCCGTCCAAAGCGGTCAATGCCGGCGGTGTGGCCACCTCCGGTCTCGAAATGAGCCAGAACTCCGAGCGTCTGTCCTGGACCGCCGAAGAAGTGGATGCCCAACTTCACAAGATTATGAAGAACATCCACGATATGTCCGCCGCCGCCGCCGAAAAATACGGCCTCGGTTATGACCTGGTTGCCGGTGCGAACATCGCCGGTTTCGACAAAGTTGCCCAGGCCATGATGGAGCAAGGCGCATTCTAATCGAATCCCTTAATCAAAAATCCCTGTCTTGGCCGGGAGTTCTTAAGGAATGTATTCCTTAAGAACTCCCGGCCTTACGGACAGGGATTTTTCGTTTCTCTTGTTGCATTTTTTCGCAGTTTCTGTTATAGTGAAAACACCGCCTTGTAAAAGAAAAGAGGAATCGTATGTCCACCGAAACGGAACGTGCTTCGTTGAAAGACCGTGCATATCAAAACCGCGAGCGGCTCGCCTGCCTGCCGCTTTTGTTGTTTTTGCTGTCGCCGGCACTGCAACTGTTTTATTGTTTTCTCCACGCCGGCGATGCCGTGTTCTCTGCCGATTTGTCGTACCCTTCTCTCGTCAATCTCATTAACGTATTGGCGCTGTTGGTCGGCTTAACGGCATACTATTTTTTTGCCACGTCAAACGACTGCGGCACGTCAACTTCTTTTTGGAAATCCGTTCCCGCGCGCCTGCCGTTTCTTCTTTTATGCGTGTGGATGGTGATAGTCACCGCCATCAACGGGTTTACCGAGGCCGCTCTCATCGGGGACTCCTACCGCGGCGAAAGCCTGTTTTCCTTTGTTGTCTACTTTGCGATTTATTTTCTGTGCGGCAGCCTTGTGCGCTCGGAAAATCCAAAACGGCGACTGATCTATGGGTTCCTTGCGGTCAACACCCTGCTGAACGTTGTGGTGATGTTCGACCATTTCGTGACACCGCTTCCCATTTTCAAGCAAAACGAAACGTTCTGCGCCATTTTCTATCAGTTCAATCATTACGGCTATTTTTTGATGCTCGGCATCATTCTCTCGGCTGCTTTGCTTGTTACCCAAACCGACATTCGACAGCAGATTTTCCCTGCCGTTCCCTTTTTGCTCAACACGTTTTTGCTCAGCGTCAACAACACGTTCGGCTGTTTTCTCTCCTGTCTTGTCACGCTGACCTTGTTAATCGCAGCCACTTCCCTTCGCCGCAAACATTTTGATTTCAAAGCGTTGGCCGTGTGGGTTGTGTTTATCGCCTTTTCCTTCACGGTGGGTGCTCGCTTTTCCACGTATCTCGACGATTGCACGGGATTTGTCAAAGATGTCGGCGCGGTGTTGGGGGTTTCCGACACGGAGCAAACCGAAGAAGAACCCGAGGACCTTGCCGCTCAAGCCGGCACCGGACGGTGGACGTTGTGGACACACACCGCCGAATATATCGCCGAAAAGCCGTTGGTCGGTTGGGGTATCGAGGGCATCAACGACCGTCTGGAAGCCGAAACCAACGGTGTCAACTCCCGTCCCCACAACGAATATCTTCAATACGCCGCTTTCTTCGGAATTCCCGGCGGGCTTTTGTACATTGCCGGCCTCGTTTTGGTGGCCGTACGTGCATTAAAACACTTCCGCTCACTGGATAACGCCACGTTTGTCTGCCTTGTCGCGACGTTCGCGTATCTGTTCTCGGCGTTGTTCGGCAACACGATGTTCTATACGGCACCGTTCCTCTTTATCTTTATGGGACTCTCCTGCACGTGGAACGAACCTGCCGATACACCGGCAAAAACTACCTAATACGCAACAAAAAACCTCCCTTTGGTCGAACGGCCAAAGGGAGGTTCTCTTTTTAATGGGTTATCCGGGCAGATTCGGCTGGTTGACGTTCATCGCTTCATCCGGCGCATGGGGATCATCGAGTGTCAGCGAGATGGTTTCCATCGTCTCTTTGGGAATGGAATCCAGTCCGCCCTCGGCAAACATTCCGCTCGGGGATTTGATGGCTTTCAGGAAGTCTTTGTCCGGCAGATTGCACAGCTCCGCCTGTTTCTCCGGCGGCACCAACGTGTTGACACTGCGCTCCACAATATCCACGGGACCGGCGTTGCTTCCAAGCGCCTCCACCACCGGCGAGAACGCGCGGTTCGCGATGATTTTGGTCATCATAATGTTCGCGCTGTAATTCGACGACAACACGCCCATCTGTACGTTCTGTTTCTCGTCAGCGCCATCCGGGAACGGCTTTCCTGCCGCGTTCACTTCCCAGTCGGTGAAGAACAGGTCTTTATCCACCGCTTGTTCCGATGCGCTTTTGAAGTTCTGCATATGTTGAATCAACACTTCTTCTTTCAAAACGGCGCGGAGATAGGTCTGTTTTTCCTCCGTCGACAATGGGCGCTTTTCCATATCGGCGACTTCCATTTTTTTGCGCGCGACATTGCCGGCGGCAATAATATCACACGCCTTTTGACGGGCGTGAACGTGCGCCATCGTTTTGTCCAGATCGAAAGACTTCACCTGCTGTGCGTATTCTATGTTGAGCATCATCATACCGGTTTTGAGTATGGCCTTTTCAACGCCCGGATGCGTTTTCATCATTTGCTCGTCCGCTTTGGCGGCGGCATCGTCTTTCATACTGTTATTGTGGATGGCACAACACTCGTCTAAATCGGGGAACTGCTTGCGAAGTTCAGCGCGTACTTTTTCGTATTCTTTGTTCTTTTCTAACGCCGCAGCTTTGATGTTGTTGACTTCCAACTGCACCATCGCTTTTAACAGCGGATCTTTTTCGAGCATCTGCACTTGGCGATCAAATTGTTTGTTCATCACACGGTTGGCGACTGAGGTCGGCACCTCTTTCGCATCCGTCCGCTCGAATGCCATCAAACTACGAGCAATAATACGGCTAAGCGGTGCCCGGCTTTTGGCTTTGTACGCGTTCACGGCTTTTGCTGCTTCTTCGCGCGCCAAACTAATGCCATCATCAAAGAACAACGAGATGTTTTGACGGGAAGCCCACTTGCCGGTCGCCTTGTTATAGGTAAACACGATGTCGTTATGAAGCATAGACGAGCAGCGGTCAAAGGTCAGTTCCGCGCAAGTCATCTCTTTCATATCTTCACCCACCGAACGCGTCGCCATACCCTCGACAACGCCCGGAAGCGTAGCCGCACCAAACGCGATCGCGGTGAAATCATCCTGGGACAATTTGAGCATACGCTTGCCGTTCAGTTCCATCGGCGAGCCTTTCGGCAACAAGCTCCCCTTGTAAACCGGCAATTTTTTGAAATCCTGCTCCTTGTAACACTCTCCGTCAATCATATGTTGGCGCCTCATCGGCATCGGCCCATAGAAATCTTCAATCGCTTGATACGCTGCCGTTTCTTGATTCACCTCGGAATATTTATCTTTTATTTTGAACTCTTCTTCCAGTTTTTTACCCAGCGCTTTGAAGCCGTCTTGCAAAACGTGCGTCCGCTCTTCGCTCAACGCCATTTCCTCGTGAAGCGCCTTTTCGGTTGCCGCCGGCGACATCTCTTGCGGTGTCGCATTGGACAGTGCGCGGCGCTCAAAGCCCTGTTGTGCGCGGATATGGGTAATGCGGTCGATCTCGCCACGGATGCCGGCGGCACGGCCGCTTTGTTCCATCGCGGCTTTATACGCTTTTACCTCGGGGCTGTTGCGGTAAAAAATGCGGGTAAAGAATCCCGGCTCTTTCGGCGGGCAACCCAAGTTGTCCGCGAAGCGGATTCCGTTTTTCTGGCCCGGAATTAACTGCGCCTGCACCGGCGTGGTCTCGCCGGCAGGTATCACAAACACGCGGTTGGCGGCCAGCATTTGATACAGCCGCATCGCCTCTTTCGTATCGAAAAAGTCGATACCCTCGCAAGAATGCATCCGGTTGTCTTCGCCCAAGAAGAACATCCGCGCCTGCTCTTCGGAACAGCCGAGTTGCAAGCCGCAATATTTATCGACAGCTTTAGCAAAATCTTCGACATGATCGGCCATCACCCACGCAGGCGCCGGTTTGGTCAAAATCGCCTCCGGCTCACGGAAATCGGCGTTGAAAATGTTTTCAACGGTCACATTTTTGGAAACAAAATTCTCGACTTGACGGGTTTTCGCCTCCACCGGCAAAACGTTTATGCCGGTCATCACATCCAAATCTTCATTCAAAGCTTGTTGGGCGCGGTTCAACGCCGCCGTCGCCTCGGGATCGTCCGGCCGGGTTTCCAGCACTTTGGCAGTATAACTGCGCGAAAGTGCTTCGTAATACCGCACCGCTTCACGCAAATATTTCTCGTGGGCGATCATATCTGCTTTATATTGTTCCTGCGCTTTGTTGTAGGCGGTCACTTCCGCTTCATACGCCGCGCCGCGGGTGATCGTGTTGCAAAAACTCTTCCATCCGGACAGTTGCGGCAAAACAGGTTTTACCACCGGCGTCGGCCGCTCCGGCAAAGCGGCGATACGCGCCTGCCGCTCTTCACGCGCCAACTTCATGGTCAACGTCTCTTTGGAGGTCAGGTTCAGTTCCACCTTTTTGTCCGGATCGTTTTTGTCGAAAATCGTAACTCTGTTAACGTTCAAACCCATAAGCTCGCCGAGAACAGCCGTGCCGGCGCCGGGGTTATCCGTTTCCTTATCCACCGCTTTCGGCTCATCCGAACGGTCGGTAGTATACACGATATCTTCCGGCTTCACGCCTTGACGGGTCAAGATCGCTTTCGCCGCCGTATACTCACTTTGCGCGCTGTGATTGTTAAACATTTTCGCGTTGAGACCGAACTGAGAAGACAATTTTGCAAATTGCGAAGAACTCGTGCTTTCCAGTGTCTCTTTATCGGTATACGCATCGCCTTTCAACTCCAGCCCGTCCGAATCGCTGTATTCGATTTGGGCAAAGGCGCGACGCACGTTCATGTCTTCGCCGTCCAGCACTTTGTAGTACGGAGAAGCGATCATTCCCATGCGCGCATACAGTTTGAAATACGCATCGCCGTATTTGGAATAGCGGTCACAAATCTCGTTACATTCCCGTAATTTCGCAATATCCGCTTCCAACGCG
>JAZLLJ010000057.1:0-26075 GCA_045598065.1 Acutalibacteraceae bacterium | reverse complement strand
GCACACCGCCGCCTTCCTCCGCGGGCAGCGGCACCTTTTCTTGCACCAAATTGCCGCTTTCGCAACAATGTCCGGAAATCGTCACTGTTTCGGTCGGCCCGGCCGCCGCTTTTTCGGGCAGCACCGCGGTGTACGCCGCCTGATACAGCGCGTAGCGCGGGTTGTCGGTCATACCGCCGTCCACGCTGACGTAGGTACGGACGTTCGGAATGCGTTTTACCCCGCCGACGGTATACAGCGTAATACCTGCGGCGGCAACGATCGAGCGGCCGGGTTCGACAATGACGAACGGGGTCGGGAAATCGTTTTCTTTGGCGGTTTTGGTCACAGCCTTGCCCACGAGTTCCATATATTCGTGCGCCGGCTTCGGGTGGTCTTCCTCGGTATACGCGATACCGAAGCCGCCGCCGAGGTTTAACTCCGAAAGCGTTGCCCCAAAGCGTTTTTTTACCTCAACCATCACACCCACCATCACTTCGGCGGCGTGGATCATCGGCTCTTCGTCGAAAATTTGCGATGCAACGTGGCAATGCAGGCCTTTTAAGTCGATATGCGGCAGAGAAAGCGCCGTTTCGACTGCCGTATACACATCGCCCGTTTCCAGCGTAAAGCCGAATTTCGAGTCGATTTGACCGGTACGGATGAAACTGTGGGTATGCGCATCGATGCCGGGTGTAACGCGCATCAAAATTTCAGCGGTCTTGTCCAGTTCGGCGGCGACCGCTTCCAGCGCTTGCAACTCGTCGAAGTTATCGACCACAATGCGACCGACGCCGTTTTCGAGCGCATAGCGCAAATCGGCATCCGTCTTGTTATTTCCGTGGAAATACACGCGTTCCATCGGCATTCCTGCCGCCATCGCCGTATACATCTCGCCGCAGGACACCACGTCCGTGCCGCAGCCCTCGCTTGCCACAATGCGGTACATCTCTTTGAAACTGCACGCTTTGCTCGCAAACGCCACGCGACCGCCGTTTTCACAAGAGCGGTCGATCGCTTCTTTGAGAGAGCGAAGATTACGGCGAATCGTCTGCTCGTCCATTACGTAAAGCGGCGTGCCGTATTCTTTGGCAATCTCCACGGTATCAACGCCGGAAACGGTCAAGTGACCGGCAAAATTTACTCCTAAATTTCCGGAAATCATCATAAAAACATCCTCCTAACAAGGAATTTAATCGTCCTCGCCGACCTCGCGGATGATGGCGAGCAGTTCTTCCCGTCCTTCGCCGGTGACGGACGAATACGGAATCACGGTTAGACCTTCGAATTCGGCAAAAATCGCCTCATACGCAGAAAGCCGCGCGGCTCGTTCCGTTTTGTTGAGTTTGTCCGCTTTGGTGAGTACCACCAAAAACGGCAACCCGTTTTCCGCCATAAACTCGATCATCTGACGGTCGTCAGCGGTCGGATCGTGGCGCATATCGCATAGTTGGATAACAAGCCGCAGGTCGCGCTCTTCGGCAAAATAGCCCTCGATCAGTTCGCCCCACTTGCGTTTTTCGTCCTTGGCAACTTTGGCATAGCCGTAACCCGGCAAGTCCACAAATCGCACGGTATCGAGCTTATAAAAGTTGATAGTCGCGGTTTTGCCGGGCGTTGCGGAGGTACGCGCCAAGTTCTTGCGGCGCAAAAGCGTGTTGATGAGCGTGGATTTGCCCACGTTCGAACGTCCCGAAAACACGATTTCGGGGAGCGTATCCGCCGGCAGTTGGGATTTTAAGCCCACCGACGTTTCAAATACCGCAGATTCGGGTTTCATACGCGCGTTCCTTTCATTCGTTGTTGCACAGCGGGTTTGGCGGTGTGGGATTCGCGATTTCCCACCATTTTCCGCACTTTCAGCGGATGTGTCAAAGCCTGCGACAGCACTTCGTCAATACGCGACACGGGTTTCACGGTCAACCCCTCGCGCACTTCGGCATCCACCTTTTCGAGGTCAGGCAGATTGTCCGACGGGATGAGTACCGTGGTCATTTTGCGGGCGTATGCCGCCATCAGTTTCTCTTTAAGACCGCCGATGGGAAGCACGTTGCCGCGAAGGGAGATCTCCCCCGTCATCGCCAAATCGCGGCGAACGGGAATGCCCGTCAGCGCCGACACAAGTGCCGTCGTCATCGTGATACCGGCGGACGGGCCGTCTTTCGGCACCGCACCCTCCGGCGCATGGATATGAATATCTTTCGTTTTATAAAACTCGTCGTCAATACCGTATTTCTCGGCATTTGCACGGCAAACGCTGACGGCGATTTTGGCCGATTCTTTCATCACGTCGCCGAGCGAACCGGTGAGTTCGATTTTTCCCGTACCGGGAAGCACTGCCACTTCAATCGGAAGCAATTCACCACCTGCACTCGTCCAAGCAAGACCGTTGACCGCGCCGATTTCGTCTTTTTCCGGCAGACGTTCAGGTTTGTACGGACACGGCCCGAGGAGCGGTTTAAGCGATTTCACCGACAGCGACACGCTTTCGCCCTCTTCGGCTTTCAGCGCCATTTTGCGGCACACTTTGCCAATAGCGCGTTCCAAGTTACGCACACCGGCTTCGCGCGTATACCCCTCTATAAGCGTTTTAAGCACCGTATCGGAGAAACGAAGTTTTGTCCCTTCCATTCCGGCGGCTTTCAGTTGTTTTTTCACAAGATAGCCTTTGGCGATATGTAATTTTTCCTGCTCGGTATAGCCATCAAGCGTGATAACGTCCATACGGTCGTAAAGCGGCGCCGGAATCGCGGACGCATCGTTCGCCGTGGTCAAGAACATCACGTCGGAGATATCAAACGGCAGGTCGATATAGTGGTCCACAAAGGCGTGGTTTTGCTCAAAATCCAACACTTCCAAAAGTGCCGATGCCGGATCGCCGCGGTGGTCACTGCCCATTTTGTCCACTTCGTCTAAAAGCAACAGCGGATTTTTCGAGCCGGATTTGGCGATAGCCGTCATAATACGGCCGGGCATCGAACCGATATAGGTACGTCGGTGGCCGCGGATTTCCGCTTCGTCACGCACGCCACCCAAGGACACACGGGCAAATTTGCGTCCCATCGCCTCGGCAACCGATTTGGCGATAGACGTTTTTCCCACACCGGGAGGACCAACGAGACAAACAACTTGCCCTTTTGCTTCCGGATTGCGGCGGCGCACGGCGAGCAGTTCCATCATACGGTCTTTCACGTCGGTCAAACCATAGTGATCGTGCTCCAAAATCTCGCGAGCACAGGAAAGGTCGGTATCATCCTTTGTTTTCGTGTTCCACGGCAGGTCGAGACAAGTATCGAGATAGGTACGCACAACGGTCGCTTCCTGCGAACCGATAGGCATTTTTGCAAGTTTTTTACACTCTTTTTCGAGCGCGGTTTTCACCTCGTCCGACAGTTCGAGCGCGGCGATTTTTTCGCGGTATTCCTCCGCTTCGTGTAAAGGATCGTCCTCGTCCCCCAACTCGTCGGCAATCACACGCATCTGCTCGCGCAGATAGTAATCACGTTGATTATCGTCCATCCGTTCCTGCACGCGGTCGTGCAGTTCCAGTTCGAGAGACGCGACGTTTTTCTCTTTTTCAAGAAGCGACAACACCGTTTGGGCGCGAGTCGCCACCAACAACTGCGCAAGCAGCATCTGTTTCTTTTCGGGAAACAGCGGCAGTTGGAACGCGATTTGGTCACACAAAACGGGCAAATCTTCACGCAGTTGGCTGACACGGTCTAACACATCCGACGGCACGTTGGGCGACAGCGCCGCATATTCGTTGAAAGAGTCAATCAAAAGACGGGATAACGCTTCCCGTTTGGCCTCGTCCAACGGAACGCGACTGCGTTTTTCCACCACCTGCACGCGCAGGCAAGGATCGCTTTCGGTTACTTCGGTAACGGTGGCACGATACAGACCTTCTGCGACAACGCGAAAGCCGTTCTTCGGAAGTTTCATAATTTGGCGCACGTGGGCAACCACGCCGACCGTATGCAATTCATCGATAGCAGGCTCTTCCACCCGTTCGTCCCGTTGCATTACGAGAAAAAGTTCCTGTTCTCCCTCCATCGCTTGGGACAACGCCGCCATCGAACGATCACGGCCGATATCAAAATGGATCATTACGCCCGGAAAAGGCACGAGCCCCCGCAAAGCAAGCAGGGGCAGGGCTTTCACACGAGCAACGTTTGTTTGTATGCTCATTATTGGTTCCTCACAAGGATAGTTTAGGCAGTGGCACGACGGGTTTGTTGCCGTTTAATAGGCGAACGAACGGTTTTCCCTTTCCGGGTGGGATCTTCCGTCAACTGCGGTTTCCCTTTTCCGTTCACACAGTCCTCGTCTACTACCACTTTGGAAATCAGCGGATTGGAGGGCACTTCGAACATCAGGTCGGTCAAAAGTCCTTCCATTACAGAGCGCAATCCGCGCGCGCCAGTATCCATCTCCAACGCTTTTTCAGCGATTGCTTTAAGCGCCTCGTCGGTAAACTCCAATTTCACGTCATCGAGCGAGAACAGGTAGGTATACTGTTTCACGAGCGCGTCTTTCGGCTCGGTCAAAATCTTAACCATCGCTTCGGTTTCAAGCGCTTCCAGCGTGGTGATAACCGGCATACGACCGACGAGTTCGGGAATAAGACCGAATTTCACAAGGTCCTGCGCCGTCACTTTTTGCAGCATCTCACTGGACGTCATATCCGCTTTGGACAACACTTGATTTTCGAAACCAAGCGAACCGCCGCCTACCCGTTTGGCAATTATGCTTTCAAGGCCCGAAAACGCGCCGCCCAAAATAAACAGAATGTTGGACGTATCGATTTGGATAAAGTTTTGTTGCGGATGTTTCCGTCCACCCGTCGGCGGCACATTAGACACCGTGCCCTCAATAATTTTCAGCAACGCCTGCTGTACGCCTTCGCCGGACACGTCACGCGTAATGGACGGGTTTTCACTACGACGGGAAATCTTGTCAATTTCGTCCACGTAAATGATGCCTCGCTCCGCTTTTTTCACATCGCCGTCCGCCGCTTGGATGAGGCGCAGGAGAATATTCTCCACGTCCTCACCTACGTAACCGGCTTCGGTCAACGTGGTTGCATCCGCAATGGCGAACGGCACATCAAGCAAATTGGCGAGAGTCCGCGCTAGTGCGGTTTTGCCGACACCGGTCGGACCAAGCAACAGCACGTTGCTCTTGCCCAGTTCCGGCGCATTGTCGTTTTTGCAAAAAATACGCTTATAGTGATTGTAAACCGCCACCGAAAGGGTAACTTTGGCACGGTCTTGTCCGATGACGTATTCGTCAAGCCCCTCTTTGAGTTTTGCGGGACTGGGCAAATCGAAATCCGCTTCCGGTTTTTGAGCGGACTTCCGCTTTTTACCCGGGGCTTCGCCGAATTCTTCCACTAAAATATCGTAGCACATTCCGACACATTCGTTACAAATGAACACGCCGGGACCTGCCAACAAGCGAGAGACGTTGTCCTGCGTTTTGCCGCAGAAAGAACAGGCGACTTGGGGATTATCCACGTTCGGCATACGGTTTCACCTCTTTCAAAGATGGGGTTTATGCGCGTTTATCAATGACCTTATCGATAAGGCCGTATTTCAAAGCTTCCTCCGCGGACATATAGTTATCGCGGTCGGTGTCTTTTTCGATGGTCTCGACGGTCTGACCGGTCATTTCAGCAAGCAGTTTGTTCATCTTACCACGGATATACAAAATGTGATCCGCTTGGATTTTGATATCGCTCGCCTGACCTTGGGTGCCGCCGAGCGGCTGGTGAATCATAATTTCGCTGTTAGGAAGCGCCATACGTTTGCCTTTGGCACCTGCCGCGAGCAGGAACGAAGCCATACTCGCCGCCATACCGATGCAGATGGTGGAAACGTCGCATTTGATAAAGTTCATGGTATCGTAAATCGCCATACCGTCTTTGATGTTTCCGCCGGGGCTGTTGATATACAGATGAATATCCTTGTCCGGATCCTGTCCTTCCAAGTATAAGAGCTGAGCCACCACCAAGGAGGCGCTGTTCTCATTCACTTCATCACACAGCATAATGATGCGGTCGTTGAGCAAGCGAGAAAAAATGTCGTAACTGCGTTCTCCGTGACCGGTTTGTTCCACAACATAGGGCACGAGACTGCTCATGCGTTCGTTCATAGCCATCTTCCTTTCAAAAATCATAGTCAGTGTGGGCATTGTTGCCCGGGTTTAATCCAAAAAATTATTCCTCGGTCTTTTTGGCGGCCGGTTTTTTCGCGGTAGATTTTTTGGCGGCCGGTTTTTTCTCGCCGTCAGCAGATTCTTTCTTCGCGGCCGGTTTCTTCGCAGTAGAGGTCGTCTTCTTCGCGGCCGGTTTTTTCTCGCCGTCAGCAGATTCTTTCTTCGCAGCCGGTTTCTTCGCAGTAGAGGTCGTCTTCTTCGCAGCCGGTTTCTTCTCGGTTGCATCGTCATCCGCCGCTTTCTTGGCGGTGGATTTCTTCGCGGCCGGTTTGCCGGCTTTGGCATTGTCTTTCACGAAATGCATCGCTTTTTCGACCGACAAATCTTCGCGCAGGCTCTTCTCCGGAATGGCAGCTTTAATCTGCGCCACTTCCATTTTATACATCTCGGCAAATTTGGCATACTCGGCATCCACATCCTCGGCAGAAACCTCAATACCCTCATTTTTCACGATGGTTTCGAGAGCCAGGCGAACTTTGACCTGTTTTTCGGCCTGCTCACGAGTGGTCTCGCGGAACGCTTTGGCATCCATACCGGTGTATTGCAGATACATATCGAGGGACAAGCCCTGCATTTGCAGACGGCGGCCGAAATCTTCCACCGCATCGTCCATAGCGTTCTCAAACATCGCGGCAGGAATGTCCGCTTCAAGCAAATCCGCCAACTGTTCGGCAAGCGCGGTCTCAAACGCGTTGTCCGCTTCTTTCTCGGCGGCTTCGGTCAATTTCGCTTTCACATCGGCTTTGAACTCATCGAGCGTGTCGAACTCGCTGCAATCTTTGGCGAAATCGTCGTTGAGCTCCGGCAGTTCGCGCACTTTAATTTCGTGGAGTTTGCATTTGAACACCGCTTCTTTGCCGGCAAGTTCTTCCGCGTGATACTCGGTCGGGAAAGTGACGTTCACATCGAATTCTTCGCCGATTTTTTTACCCACAATCTGCTCTTCAAATCCCGGAATGAATTGACCGGAACCGAGCGTCAGCGACTGGTTCTCCCCTTTGCCGCCGGCAAAGGCCACGTCGTCCACAAAACCTTCGTAATCGATCATCACGATGTCGTCCAGTTTGGCTTCGCGATCCTCAACGGACACGAGGCGAGACTGACGGTCTTGGAACTTTTTGAGTTCGGCATCCACGTCGTCGTCCGACACGGAAACGGCGGTTTTCTCGGCTTTGAGGCCTTTGTAACCATTGATTTTGCATTCGGGTTTCACGGTGATAACCGCGGTGAAGGTAAGGCCTTCTTTGCCCACAGACGTCACGTCGAGGTCGATTTTATCTTCCACAAACGCATAGCCGCTCTCGGCAATGGCTTCATCGAGCGCCGTCGGATAAACCGCATTCATCGCATCTTCGTAGAAGAACTCCTCACCGTACATCTTCTCGATGTAACCGCGAGTGGCTTTCCCTCTGCGGAAGCCGGGAATGTTCAATTTCTTGACATTCTTGCGATAAGCGGCTTCGACCGCTTGCTCGAAGGTGGCGGCGTCAACATTGACTTCCAGTTTGACGCGATTGGCGTTTTCGGTTTTTTCTGCTTTGACTAAACTCATTGGTACTTCCTCCCGGAATGATTTGATATTTTTCCACAATCCATGTGGTAATGTAACAAAGTTAAGTTTCCGCTTCCTGCGGAACAAACAGCGGCGTGAATTGTAACCCGTCGCAAGAGATAAGCGTTAAATGAACGCCCTCACAGTCGCCCGTCACGGCATTGCGGATGCCGGCACCGTGAACGTGGCCGTAATAGAGGCGGTCGATGCCCTCCTCCTTAATCACCTGCCAGATTTCCTCACATTTCTGGTCGCCGTAGACCGGCGGATAATGAAGAAACACAACCGGTGTACGTCCGGTTTTCTTAGCGGCTTCGATCGAGGTACGCAGGCGACCGGCCTCGCGCAAAATCACTTTTTTTTCCGCTTCACCGGCATCAAAGAACCAGCCGCGACTGCCGCAAACGGCAACGTTTTCTACCGCCACGGCATCGTTGTGGACGATACGCAAGGTGGAAAACCCGTTTTCCTCAAAAAACGCATCCATCTTACGACGGGTAGTCCACCAGTAATCGTGGTTGCCCTTGAAAATCAGTTTTTTGCCGGGCAGTTTGTCTAAAAACGCAAAGTCCGCACGCGCTTCCTCCAGTGACATTCCCCAGGAGATGTCCCCGGCAATCACCACCGTGTCTTCGTCCGTCACGAGGCGACGCCAGTTTTGTTCCAAACGGGTAACATAATCATCCCACCCGGAGAACACGTCCATCGGTTTGTCAACGGAAAAGGATAGATGCGGATCGGCGATTGCAAACAGCGCCATTTCCTCACTCCTCGGTGATGCCCAAGGTGGAAAGCACCTCGGCGCGCATCTCCTCTTTATTGCAAACGGTGGTAAAGCGCACCGCTTTGCCTTTCAGGGTTTTGAGAGGGGCAGGCATCTCCACACCGGATTTCTCACACAGAGCATCGGCGCAATCAAAATCGTCCGCCGGAGCGCTACCGCAAAGGGCGGTAAGCACGCTTGCCGGGAATTTGTAGGGGTTGGCGGTCGAAGCGATGACGGTGGGCGTTGTATCCCCCGTTTTTTCAAGATACTCCTCGCACACGCCGACGGCAACCGCCGTGTGGGTGTCGATGAGATAGTGGTAGTTTTCGAACGTATCGCGGATGATGGCGGCGGTTTTCGCCTCGTCACAGCAGCCGGAGGCGAATTGTTCGTCCAGCGCCGCGCGCACCTTGTCGGAGACGGTGTAGTTACCATCGAAAACGAGCGCCTCCATCCAAGTTCTCACTTCCGTATCGTCCCCGTCACTCAGGTCGAACAGCAGACGCTCCAAATTGGAGGAAATGAGAATATCCATCGACGGCGACGTGGTGGTAAAGAACTGGCGGCGGCGGTCATACGTGCCGGTTTCGAAGAAATCGGTCAGCACGCGGTTTTGGTTGCTGGCGCAAATCAGTTTTTTGATCGGCAGGCCCATTTTCTTTGCGTAATACGCGGCAAGGATGTTACCGAAGTTGCCGGTCGGTACCACGACGTTCATCGGCTCACCCACTTTGAGTTTACCGGCTTTCAGCAGATCGCAGTAGGCAGAGACGTAGTACACAATCTGTGGGCAAAGGCGGCCCCAGTTGATGGAGTTGGCAGAAGAAAATTTCTTGCCGTTTTGCGCGAGCAAATCACCGGTCGCGCTGTCGGTGAAAATGGCTTTTACGCCGTTTTGGGCATCGTCAAAGTTGCCGCGAATGGCAAACACACCGACGTTTTGTCCCTCTTGCGTGGCCATTTGTAGTTTTTGCATTTTGGAAACGCCTTGGTCGGGATAGAAAACGAGGATGCGGGTGTTCGGTGCGTCGCAAAAACCTTCAAGCGCGGCTTTGCCGGTGTCGCCGGAGGTGGCGACCAGAATTACGACTTCTTCGCCGTTGCCGGCTTTCGCCACCGAATAGCGCATAAAGTGCGGCAAGATTTGCAGCGCCATGTCTTTGAAGGCGCAGGTCGGTCCGTGCCACAGTTCGAGCACGTAGGCGTTATCGTGAAGAGCCGTCAGCGGTGCAATAGCCGCCGAGCGGAATTTTTTGTCGGTGTAGGCACTGTCCACGCAGTCGGCCACTTCCGCCTCGGAAAAGTCGGTCAAATATTTACCGAGAATGAACTTTGCGCGGTCGTTATAGGATTCACCGCTCATCCGCTCCAAATCCGCAAGAGAAATCTGCGGAAATTCGGTCGGTACAAACAAACCTTTATCTGCGGAGATTCCGCGAGCAATCGCTTGTGCCGATGTAACGCGAAGCTCTTTATTTCGGGTGCTTTGATATTGCATTGAAGTTCACTCCCGTGTAATAATTAAAATAAAATATATAGACATCTTGTCTATCATAATACAAAACGGCCGGTTTGTCAAATCAAAACCGACCGTTTTTTTACATTTTTTGAAAAAAATCTCGCGCATTCCCGAAAAACACCCGAAAAAGCAGGTCGTTTTCATAGCCGCGCCACTTTAAATAAGAAAGCAACGCCTCACTCACGGCAACGCCGTTCCATTCGTCGGGAAGATTCGTGCCGTCCAAATCGAAACCGAGTGCCAGGACGTTTTCGCCGCCTAAATCGAGAAAGTGTGCGAAATGCCGTTCAAACTGAACAAACGACTGCTCGCCTAAATGGGCCTCACAGAGATTCAGCCCTACCAGTCCCCCACGGCGGACAATTTCACAAAATTGGTCGTCGGTGAGATTTCGTTTGTGGTCGAATACCGCCCGCGACACCGAGTGGGATGCGATAAACGGCTTGTCGGTGGCGGAACAGACGTCGTAAAATCCGCGTTCATTCAAATGTGAGACGTCCGCTACCAAGCGACGGCGTTCCATTCGTTCGAGAAGCGCTTTTCCAAACGCCGAAAGCCCTCGTTTTTCGTCGCCGAACGCGCCGGATGCTGCTTCGTTGTCGCCGTTCCAAGTAAGGGTAATCACCTTTACATCTAAATCGGCAAATTCCTCGAACAATTCCAAACTCCCGGCAAGCGGCGCGGCACTTTCAAGGCCGAATATTCCGAGACATTCGCCCCCGCGCGGCTCGGAAAACGGCGCGTTTTGCCGCCACAGCCGAAAGGCCGGAAAATAGCGGCTTTCCGCATCATTTGCCAAAGCAATCGCCCGTTTTGCCGCCTCGGTCGCGGCATTTCCACGCAGGGTGTCCGGTGTCCACACCGCAAGCACCTGCGCACAGGGAGACAACCGAACAGCACGCGAGATATCCCAATGCAGAGTGTTGCTGTAAAGGCTTTCACCTTTGCAGACGCATTCGGTCAACGTGTCGCAATGCAGGTCAAAAAGCGGCACGCAAATCCCCCGTTTCGAAGGCATTTTTAATGTGTTCGATCTTTTTTGCAGAAAGCGGCAAATCGTTTTCACCGGTAACAATCTCAATCACGTCAAACCGCGGCTGTAAATCGGTTTTGTTGTGCTGCAAATACGCGGCTGCCGCCTTTTTGATTTTGGTTTGTTTTTCTCGCGTAACGGCTTCACGCGGAGCTTGTTCCAAGGCATTTTCGCCGCGCGTTTTCACTTCCACAAACGCAATAAAGCGCTTGTCGGCGGCAATAATATCCACTTCGCCGAGGCGTGTTCGGCTGTTGACCGC
This sequence comes from Acutalibacteraceae bacterium, assembly GCA_045598065.1. Taxonomy (GTDB): domain Bacteria; phylum Bacillota; class Clostridia; order Oscillospirales; family Acutalibacteraceae; genus RGIG426. The sequence goes on along the minus strand of JAZLLJ010000057.1, from coordinate 14,745 downwards.
CAGAATATCGTATCCGTTTTCTCGTAAAAAACGAGCGGCGATGACCTCTCCCGCCGCTCCTTTGGAGATTCCTGCCATAACGCATTTCTCCTTACATTTCAAATTATACCGCATTGCCGTGGTCGTCGCTCGCCAAAAACTTTTTAAGAAAACTGCGGCGATGCACCGGCGACACGCCGAATTCACGAAGTGCCTCATAATGCGCCGCCGTGCCGTAGCCCTTATGTTTGGCAAATCCATACTGCGGATACTGTTTATCCAGTTCATATAACACACGGTCACGGCTGACTTTTGCCAAAATCGACGCCGCCGCAATCGAAGCAGACAGCGCATCACCTTTGATTACGTAGCGCATCTTTGCCGGAATGTCCGGCGGAAGACGGTTGCCGTCCACCAACACTAAATCGGCATCCATTCCGGCGGCTTCGTAGGCGCGTTTCATCGCAAGATACGTCGCGTTAAGAATGTTAAGTTCCTCAATTTCTTTCACCGTGGCGTAACCGATTCCGTAGGCCAGCGCCGTTTTGCAAATCTCGTCAAACAGTTGCTCGCGCTTTTTTTCGGAAATTTTTTTGGAGTCGTTAAGCCCCTCGATTTCCACGTCCGGCGGCAACATCACTGCCGCGGCATACACCGGGCCGCACAAAGGGCCGCGACCGGCCTCGTCAATACCGCAAATCGTGGCATACCCTTCGGCGCGAACCACTCTGTCAAATTCTATGTTCGTCATTCCAAAATCAGACCTCTTTCGGCGGAAATTCCAGCGTAATTCGCCCGAGTTTTCCACCGCGATATTCGTCAAGAAGCGTGTTCGCGGCACGTTCGGTGTTCACTTCGCCGCCGGACACGAGCATTCCCCGTTTTCTGCCGATAGTTTCCAGCAGTTCATAGTTTTCCTGCTCTTGCCATCCTTCAACGGAATCGAGCTTGAACCGCTCGGTAAGGCGGTCGGCATACTCGGTTTTAAGCACACCAAGCAGTTCGCACGCCAGTTCCTCACAGTCGAGGATTTGGTCGCGGATGGCACCGGTAAACGCGAGATGCAATCCCACCGTGTGGTCCTCAAATTTCGGCCACAACACGCCGGGCGTATCCAGCAACAGCACGCCATCGGGAAGTCCAAACCACTGGTTGCCGCGTGTCACACCGGGGCGGTCCTCCGCCTTGGCTTTTGTACCTTTGGAAAGGCGGTTGATAAAGGAAGATTTTCCCACGTTGGGGATTCCTGCAACCATCGCGCGGACAGAGCGCCCGACCATCCCTTTTTGTTGCCAAACGGCGATTTCGTCTTTTAAGGTTTCGCGCATAAGGCCGGTGATTTTCGAAAGCCCGCGACCGCTTTTGCAGTCCACGGGCAAGGCTTTTACGCCGATTTTTTCATAGTAAGACACCCAACGCGACGTGGCGTTTTCGTCCGCCAAATCCGCTTTATTAAGTAAAATCAGACGCGGCTTTCCTGCTGTCAGCGTATCCATTTCCGGGTTACGGGAAGACAGCGGAATACGCGCATCCACCACTTCCACCACCATATCGATGAGTTTCAGACTCTCGGTGATTTTGCGGCGAGTACGCGCCATGTGCCCCGGAAACCATTGGATATTCGGTTTGTTTTCGTCCATAAAATCACTCTTTACAACTCGAATTCAACCAACTTGCACCACTATTTTTCCACGCAAAAGAATTGCAACTCACTACTCAATAAATAGCCTACTAAATCATCATACGTATCGTCAAGTTCAAGGTAAATAGTAAGCAAAGCTACAATTGACCAGTCGGCGCTATCTGGATTTGTCCAAACTTCCTCTTTATGAATTAGCTTTTTGTCTTTGTACATACAAGAATAATGTATATCGTTTTCTTCTTCAAAAACAAGTTCTATTCCTGCTTTTTCCAACTTTTTACGAGCAGTCGTTATATCGATCTCTACAAGTTTATTTGATAAAATCTGTTGGTCGTGTCTCTTATTTCTGTGCGCATAAGGAATATCAATCGGAGAAAGGTCTACAATCCCTTCATCGGTGATCGCATAAGCGCGCTTGCCATACATATCGTCATAACCGCAAAAAATTATTTCGCTTTTCGTGATATTATGGATAGCTTTAAAAGTATCAACAGAAATATCGATCAACGGAAAAAAGGTGACAAGAATATACACAATAGTGTAAATCAGGAAAAACCATTTCATAATCAACCATTTTAAACGGTTTTTTTCAGAAACGATCGTCGTAGATTCAGCACCAAAAAAAGTGTTTTTGCCATTGCGCCTAAGTAAATACCATTTGATACAACAAATGACGAGAGAAACAAAAAATAACGGAAGCGCGTATTGGGATAAATATGCACAAAATAATGAGGGGATCTGTTGAAATAATGAAGATTCAAAATTTAATGGCAGTTTTTCCAAAAACAGAAAACAGTACGCTGACAACGCTAAAAGATATACCAAATTGATGATGTCGAAGATAAAGATGTATCTAAGTTCTTTTTCACTGTTACGAAGAAAAACAAAAAAACAAGACGCGGCACCCAATATCAAAGGAAGAATAAAAATAACAAGGAGAAGAACGGATAATAATTCCATTTACTTATCCCTCCGACGGCAAGTTATAATACACGTCGCCGAAATCTTTTGCCGGGAACAGGCGCCAAATCGCTTTTCCCATTATTTCCTCAACGCGGAAGGGGCCGAATTCACGGCTGTCCTTGGAGTTGTCGCGATGATCGCCGAGCACAAATACACATCCCTCCGGCACGGTGATTTCATCGTAGCGAGGAACGTTTTTAAAGTGTACGTAAGGTTCATCGAGGATTTCGCCGTTGACCGTCACGTACTCCCCTTCCACTTTTACGGTATCGCCGGCAACGGCAATCACGCGCTTAATCAGCGGTTCTTCCACCGTTTCATCGCCGGGATGAAAGCGGTTAATGATAACGATATCGCCTTGTTGCGGCTCATAGAAGAGGTTGGTCATCAATAAGCGGTCGTAGTTGGCGAGTGTGGTGTTCATCGAATCGCCGTCCACACCGGCAGTACGGAGAAAGAACAAGAACAAAAACGATACCACCAGCAACGCCGGAATCACGATGTCAAACAAATCATAGAAGGCGTTCACCAACAACTGACCGGCGGTTTCCGGCTCATTTTGAATCGGCTCATTCTTCATTGTTTCGTGGCCTCCTCCCATCGGATTTGAAGTTTCCCTTCCATTTCCGATACAATCATATCTTCTTCTTCACGCGAGGCTTCATCTTTCATCGCTTTCACTTTTAATTCCTCCGTAGGAGAAGCAGGGATAGAATCGTAGGACACGGATTTCATCACGTCAATACTGGAAATGCTGTTGATGCGCGCCACCACGTGGCCCATAATGTTTTCCATATCGACCGGACCGTTCTGGCGACTGTCCGAAGAACTGTCGCGGTGATCGCCCATCAAAAACACCTTTCCTCGGGGAACGTAATAACATCCGCAATGATTGTTGTTGTAATGGACGTACGGCTCATTCAATTGTTTGCCGTTGACAAACACGGCGTCTTTCTGCACTTCCACCACGTCACCGGGAAGGCCAATCACGCGTTTGATAATCGGTTCGTCATACGTAGAAACGCCGAGCGTTTTTGAAAGTTGCTTTTTCATACGGTTGGCAACGACAATATCACCGCGTTTAGGCGTATACCCTGCGCTAACAAGCAACATTCGTTGACCGTTTTGCAGCGTATCCTGCATCGACACGCCGTCCACTTCCACAGAGCGCAATACAAACGAGAACATAAAGGCCCACATCAGCATCACAAGCACCGCAAAAGACACAAAACTATATGCACAGTCCACCAGAAATTTTCCGAAACTGCGACGAGATTTTTTGTTCGCCAACGCAGACACCTCCGTTCCAATAAAAAATAAGTAAAAAAGGGTGTCTCAAAAACAACCGCTTTCGAGACAACCCCTCTTTGTTGAGTATTACAAGCGCTCTTTCACCTTGGCAGCCTTACCCACGCGGTCACGCAGATAGTAGAGCTTGCTGCGGCGAATCTTACCATGACGAACCACTTTCACATCCGCCACGTTCGGGGAGTGTAGCGGGAACACACGCTCCACGCCGACACCGTAAGACACGCGGCGAACCGTAAAGGTCTCGCCAACGCCACTGCCTTTGCGAGCAATGACGGTGCCTTCGAAAGCCTGAATTCTCTCGCGGTCACCCTCGCGGATTTTCACGTCCACGCGAACGGTATCACCGACTTCGAATTGCGCCGGGGAAGCTTTCAAGCTATCCGCGGCAATTTGTTTCAATGCATCCATTTTTGTTCCTCCTAAAATGTCAGCCGTTCTTGCCTCAATGAGCAGAGGACCGTCTGCTTTTATCGTTGTTAGGCCTGAAAATACATACAGGCATTCAAACACCAAAATAGTTTACCATACGTTTTTACGGATTGCAAGTGTTTTTTTCACTTTTTTTATATTTTTTCAGCAAAAATCGGTTTTCTCCCCCGAAAGAAGCGCGGTACGCAGGATTTTCATCCCGATTTCGCGCCCTGCAAAGGCGCCAAGCGCCTTTTGAAGCAGTGCCGGATTCACCACCGTATCGTCACCGCCGCACGGAAGGGTAACGCACAACGCGCATCCGCCGTCGCACGCCGCCACCGAAACGTCGGAAAGCGCCGGGCGGATTTCAATCTCTTTTACCGCGCCTTTTTTTGTCTTTTTTTCTACCAAAATGCTCTCCTGAGCCAAAAATGCCTCTACGGTTTCGGCAGGCAAATCAAGCGTGAGTTTATAGGAAGCAAAGCCGAGTTTTCCTGCTTTCATCACTGCCGGTGCGGCGGACAGTACGCGCAACCCTGCCGGCAACGTCTCGTTAAATTCGGCAGGCAGAGTTTCGAGATTCACCGGCTCACAAAGACGGAAATCCATCCGCTCACACACACTCTCGCTTCCGAGCGACAGCGGCGCAGGAAACGTCAAATACGGGCGTCGGTTAAAACCTTCGGTGTACCACAGCGGCAGATTTAAGCGGCGAAGAGCCCGTGTCATGGTGCGGTTTAAGTCGAGATGGGAAATATAGCGAGCCGTGCCTGTTTTTTCGAACACGATGCGTACGGTTTCAAAATTCTTATTTTCGTTCAAAGCACACACCCTCCCCGTAACACGCGGCACCGCAACCGGAGCATTGTAAGCGGCAATGCGGTGTCGTTTGGCTTTCGTAGGCTTTTGCTCGCTCTTTCATCAGAAATTCTTTGGTCACGCCGATGTCGATGTGATCCCACGGCAAATGTTCGTCGTTCGAGCGGTTGCGGTTGGCATAAAACGCGGCGGTCAATCCGTGTTGCGCCATCGCGTTCTCCCACTGTTCGGGGACAAAATGCTCCGACCACGCATCCAAGTGAGCGTTGCCCTCGGCAAGCGTTTCGAGCACCGCACACAGTTTACGGTCGCCGCGTGCAAGCACCGCTTCCCAAAGACTTGTCGGCGCATCGTGATAACTGAGTGTCAGTTTTTTACTGGTCAGCGAGCCGAGCAGCAGTTTTTGCTTGCGTTCCAGTTCTTCGCGCGTGTCTTGCGCTTCCCATTGAAACGGCGTAAACGGCTTCGGAATAAAGCAGGCGGTGCTCATTGACACCGACACCGCTTTCCCCTTCGGTTTGTTCGGATTATGATAATACTCGTCCACTACTTTTTTACCGAGCGCGGCAATGCCCACCACGTCCTCGTCCGTTTCGGTGGGAAGTCCGAGCATAAAATACAGTTTCACCGCCGTCCATCCGCCGGCAAAGGCACGTCGAGCGGTTTCAAGAACTTCGTCTTCGGTGACGTTTTTGTTGATGGCATCACGAAGCCGTTGTGTTCCGGCTTCCGGCGCAAAGGTAAGGCCACTGCGACGCAGGACGTTTAAGCGTTTCACCAGTTCTTCCGAAAATCCGTCCACACGCAAGGACGGAAGCGAGATGTTGGTCTTTTCCGCCTCTGTCCATGACAAAAGTTTCGGGAGCAGCTCTTCAATCTTCGTGTAGTCGCTCGTCGAAAGCGAAGCGAGCGAAAATTCCTCATAGCCGGTGGAACGGCAAAGGTCGTGGCATTGCTTGTCAATCACGTCGGGTGATTTTTCGCGCACCGGGCGATACAAAAATCCCGCTTGGCAGAAACGGCAGCCACGAATACAACCGCGGAAAATCTCACCGACGGCACGGTCGTGAACAATTTCGGCAAACGGCACGACGAATTTGTCAGGATAATATGATTTGTCAAGGTCTTTTATAATACGTTTTTTAACGGTCGCCGGTGCGCCGTCTTTTGCCGTAAAATCGGCAATGGTACCGTCTTCATTGTAAGTAACGTCGTACAAGGCCGGCACGTAGACGCCCTCAATTTGCGCCGCCTCGCGCAAGAAAGCGGCTTTCGAATAGTTGCCGCGCTTTTTGTGAGAGCGATAGAGTTCCATCACTTCGAGGTCAACCTCTTCCCCCTCGCCGATGAAAAAGATATCCACAAAATCGGCAAGCGGCTCGGGGTTGCAGGTGCAAGGGCCACCTGCAACAACGAGAGGATACGACTCGTCACGGTCAGCGGAACAAAGCGGAATTTGCCCCAGTTTCAGCATATACAGCATGGTGGGATAACTCATCTCATATTGCAGTGTAAAGCCCACAAAATCGAATTCACCGATACTGTCGCCGCTTTCGAGCGCCCACAACGGCCGCCCCTCACTTTGCATCAGAGCCGCCATATCGTCGTCCGGTGCAAACACGCGCTCGCACCAAATATGCGGCCGTTCATTAAACTGGGAATACAGAATCTTCATTCCGAGATGGGACATTCCCACTTCGTATAAATCGGGAAAACAAAACGCAAAGCGCACGTCCACGTCCGCTTTGTTTTTCACAACACTATGCAACTCGCCGCCGGTATAGCGAGCGGGTTTTTGCACTTTCAAGAGCAACTGCTCCCATTTTGCATCCATTGTATGCACCTGCCTTTTCGGTGATACAATTATTTTACCAAACTTTTCGCCGTTTTTCAATCTTTCTTTTTGAAAAACACCAAAAAAAGCAGATACACGCAAAGTAAAAGAAGCGTTCCGTTGTATCCCGTTTCAAAAAGTGTCCACCACGCCGCTGCAAACAGTGGAATTCCCGTAAGAAACGTCGTGACCGTCAACGTCTTTTGCGCGGCACACTCCCCTATTTTCGGCGCCAAAAAGCAAAAGAGCGCCTGGCCGCCGTCCAAGGGTGAAAGCGGCAACAAATTAAATCCGCCAAGTGCCGCATGCACAAGCACGCCGTTTTTTGCGCCGCAAAGCGCCGACAATCCGGCAAACACAAGGTTGCAAAGCGGTCCCGAAAGCGCCACAAGCGCTGTTGTTTTGTAAGAAAGCGGCGGCAATTCCATCCGCATTCCGAACGCACCGAAACAAAGCGACCGCGGTCGAAATCCACACAAGCACAAAACGGCAACGTGGGCACTTTCGTGCAACAGCGCCGCATACAGGCATAACGCGGCATTTCCCGTTTTGTCAAAAAAACACAGCAGTGCCACTACCGCCGGAAATCCGATGGAAAACTCCACCTCGACACCGCGAAACGTTGATTTTTGCATATTATCCCCCGTAAACAGCCATGGATAACAACGTTCCGGGATCAATAGGCGTTTCGTTTTTAAGCAATTCTATATGCAGATGATTGCCGGTCGATACACCGGTCGAGCCGACAAGCGCAACCGTTTGACCGGCTGTCACGTTGTCTCCGATTTTCACAAGCAACGTTTGACAATGAGCATAAATCACCGAAAAATCCGGCGTAATCTGCATTTGAACGTAGTTGCCGTAACTGCCGCCGCTTCCCGTTTCAACCACCTCGGCATTATACATCGCATAAAGCGGCGTGCCCTCGTCGGCGGCAATATCCCAACCCGTATGTGTGGAAGCGCCGCCGTTTACGGGGTGTTCGCGTTCGCCGAACGCGGAAGTCAACACACCGTTTGTGAGCGGCAGACAGACGGGCGACGGAAATTCCGTCGCCCGTTGCTCAAAAACAATATCGTTTCCCGGTTGTGCCATTGCCGCCACCATGCGTTTATCCGGTGAAACTGCCGTGGTTGTTGTCGGCGATTGTGTTATCGATGCCGTCGTCGTCGGCACTGTTGTAGGCGCCGTTGTGGGCGCATCAAACAACGCGTCCGCAAACGTGTTATCCGCCAGCGCAGAAAACAGACCGTCTTTCGCTTCCTGCGCCCATCCGCCACCGATTACACGAAGGAGAATCCCCAAAAGCAAAATCACACCGCATACGATGCATTGTGTCAAAAGAACCGTCATCGTACCCTTTTTCTTCTCGCTCATACGATAATGCAAATCAGGCCGTTACAGCCGTCGTTAATAACGCGTTCCACCGTCTCTTTTAGTTTCATCCGCGCTTCCTGTGGCATATGATTGAGTTTGTTATGTAGGCCCTCATTGACAAGGCCGTACAACGACGTACCGAAAATGTTGGATTCCCAAATCTTCTGCGGCTCTTCTTCAAATTCGCGCAATAAATAGTTGACGAGTTCTTCCGATTGATGCTCCGAACCGACAATCGGCGACACTTCGGTTTCGATTTCCGCTCGCATAATATGAAGCGACGGCGCTTTGGCACGCAATCGTACTCCGTAGCGGCCACCTTGGCGCAAAATTTCCGGCTCTTCCAGTTCCAACTCCTCTGCCGCCGGCATCACGATGCCGTAACCGGTTGCCTCTGCTTCGTCCAAGGCGTTTTTAATCTTATCATATCGCAGTTTAACATCCGCAAGCATCGTCATCGTCTTCATCAGTTCGGCATCCGTTTTGCACGAAAGCCCCGTAACCTCGGACAACACTTCATAGAAAAGCCCGTTGTCTACCTCAACGGATAAGAGCGCTTTACCGGTGCCGAGATCCACTCTTGCCACGTGGCTGTCGGTCACGTACTCGCAATCAAACAACCGTTCGGCCATCGCCGCCACGTCTTTGATTTTCTCGCCGCAGGAACACGCTTCTTTAATACCGGAAAGCAGCGTTTTTCGCACACGGTGAGTGGAATCGAGTGTCATCATCCAACGCGGCAGTTGTACCCCGATTTCTTTAATGGGGAATTCAAACAGCACCCGTTCGAGTACCCCTTTGATTTCCTCTTCAGAGAGCGCCGTACAGTTGACGGGACAAACCGGCACGTTGTATTCTCTCTCTAAATCTGCGGCAAGCCGACGGGCATTCTCACCGTTCGGCTGTGCGCTGTTAAGAAGCACCGCATAGGGCTTTTGCATCTCGGCCAATTCTTTTACCACGCGGCGTTCTGCTTCCTCGTATTCCGCGCGCGGAATCTCTCCGATACTGCCGTCGGTCGTTACCAACAATCCGATGGTGGAATGGTCGGTAATGACCTTGCGCGTCCCCATTTCCGCCGCCATATTAAACGGAATTTCCTCATCGTACCACGGCGTTTTCACCATACGCGGCAAATCATCTTCGATATATCCGAGCGCCGACGGTACGATATATCCCACGCAATCGATAAGCCGCACATCTAAGTTGACCGTACCGGACAGCGTGATATGTGCACCCTGTTCCGGAATAAATTTCGGCTCGGTGGTCATAATCGTCCGTCCTGCCGCCGATTGGGGCAACTCGTCGTTGGCGCGTTCACGCTTCGACTCGCTCTCCATATACGGAAGCACCATTTTATCCATAAATTGTTGGATAAACGTGGATTTTCCCGTCCTGACCGGTCCCACCACTCCGATATAAATGGCGCCGCCGGTCCGTTTGGCAATGTCTTCGTACAAATCGTTTCCTCGTTCCATTGTTGTTCCTCCCCTGTCCACATTTCGATAGTTGTTTCATCTCTATGCGGCAACGTACGGGGATATGCAAAAAAGAGCCATTTTTGAAAATGGCTCTTTTTCGTAAGCAACGATTATTTCTTTTTCTTCTTTTTCTTTTTCGCTTTCGGTTTATTGTTCGCTTTTTCTTTCTCTTTCTTTTTCTTCTCGTTAATCACCACAATCAACACAGCGGCAACAAGCGCCAAAACGAACAATCCCACCACAATCCAAAAAAGCAGATTTTTATAAAACGGCAATTTCACCGCATCCTCTTCTGTCACCACTGTCGTCGTGGCCGTCGCGGTAGTCGTAACAACTACCGGGATGGCGGAGGCTTTAGTCGTCGTAGCCTCTGCGCCGGAGGGAAGCGGCTCATCAGTCAACACAAAGTTGAGGCCGTTCGTATACGCATACGAATGAGCGGTGGATTGATTGTAACTGGAAAGCACGAAATCTTCCCGACAACCGTCAAACACGTCGCCGTTGATACTGGACGAGGCGTTGAGCAACGTCACCCGTTTAAGGTACGGGTTGCCGGCAAACGCACAATCCATCAGTTGCGCCACCGAAAGCGGCACCGTTACCTCCTCCGCTTGGTTGGCAGGCGAATAGAAATAGAGTTTATAGCCGTCCGAAGAAAGCAACGTGTCATTTTCCCACTTAAACGCGGCGTTGTCTTTGGCAACGTCGATTTTCTCCAAAGAAGAGCAAAAGGCAAACACGCCGGCACCGAGCGTTCCCACGCTTTTCGGCAGGGTAATCGTTTTGATGCCGGTCACGTACTCAAAAGCACGGTCGCCGAGTTCGGTCAAACTGTCCGGAAGCGTCACCGACGTCAAATCGTGGTTGACGGCAAATGCGTAAGGCGCGATTGTCGCCACCGAATCCGGCACGGAAAAAGAGGTTTTTCCGAGGCCGGACGGAAAACACACCAGCGCGGTTTTATTTTTATTGTAAAGAACGCCGTCCGCAACTGTATACCAACCGTTTTTCGCATCCACCTTCAACGCGTTCAGCGACGTACATCCCATGAACACCGCATCTCCCAGATTCTCAAGGAGTGCAGGCAACGTAATGCTTGTGAGGCGCACACAACCGGAAAACGCGAAGTTACCAAGCGCCGTAAGCCCCGAAGAAAGTGTAACGCTTTCGAGCGCAGAACACTCGTTAAACGCTTCGGCGCCGATTTCGATCACGCTGTTGGGAAGTTTTATCGATTTGAGCGACGTGCATTTGCAAAACACGTCGTCACCGATGGTGGTCAGTTTATCCGGAAGAGAAATCTCCTCCATCGGCAGTTCTGCAAACGCGTAATCCCCGATTTCCTGCAACGTAGACGGCAGTTTCAGCGTTTTAATAGCGGTACGCGAAAGCGCTTCGCCGCTGATTTTGGTCACACCGGTTGGCACGGTGAAGCTCTCGTCCTTGCGACCGCGCGGAAAGCACACAAGCTCGGTCATATCTTTGGAATACAGCACACCGTCTTTCGTGCAATACGTATCGTTTTGGCTATCCACCGTAAATCTCGTAATACCGGTGCAATCGAGGAAACTACCGTCCCCCACGCTGGTCACGTCGGCAGGAATTTTGATTTCTTTGAGGCCGGTACATTTATACAGCGAATATGCACCGAGCGCACGCAGACTTGTGGGCAGTTCCAACGACGTAAGCCCGATACAGTCATACATCGCGTAGTTGGCAATACCCACCACGCTGTCCGGAATGTCGAGCGTTTTGAGGCTTTCACAGGCGTACAGACCGTAGTCTTTTATTTCATAGAGATTTTTCGGCAGTTTCAGCGATTCCAAGCCGAGGCAGGCGTACAACATATATTCCGAAATCTCGGTCACACCGTCGGGAATCTCCAACGATTTCAGTTTATCGCAATAATAAAACACATAGTCGCCGACCGTGGTCAAATTAGCGGAAAGCGTGATAGACTCCATATTGCGGCACATATAAAACGCTTTATCGCCAAGGGTAGTCACACTGTTCGGCATTGTCACCGAGGTGAATTCCCCTTGCACAAACGCATTTTCGCCGATACCGATTACTTTATATCCTGCAATCGTCGACGGAATGGTCAGTGTATCGCCGATTTCGGACATCACACCCGTAATCGCGGCCACACCTTCGGCGGCAGCATAGGTAAAGGTTACTCCGCCGATTTCTTCATAGCCCTCAATGGCGGCTGTCTCGCCGATTAGTTCATCATCGGCCAACACGCACAGCGGAAGCGACAACACTATACAAATCGCAAGAAAAACTCCCACGAACGATTTTAAGCCATTCTTTTTCATGGTAAACCTCCAAGCGTCAAAGCGCTTTTAATATCATACCTTATGAGGGCCGTTCTGTCAACCGAAAAAAAGCGGCAAAAAAGCGGAGAGTGAATACTCTCCGCTTTTGGATAAATCCAATCTTATTTTGTGCCAAAAATGCAATCGCCTTTCGTGCCGAAAATGCGGTCGCCAGCATCGCCGAGGCCGGGAACGATGTAGCAATTCTCGTTGAGTTTCTCGTCCACGTGGGCGCAGTAGATTTCCACGTCCGGATGGGCTTTGGTGAGGGCTTCCACGCCTTCAGGAGCGGCAATCAAGCACATAAATTTGATGTTTTTGCCGCCGCGCTCTTTGATAAGCGAAATGGCATCAATCGCCGAACCGCCGGTAGCAAGCATCGGATCGGTCACGATAACGAGACGGTTCTCGATGTTGTTCGGGAGTTTGCAATAATACTCGTGCGGCTCGTGGGTTTTGGGATCACGGTACATACCGATATGACCGACACGGGCGGACGGCACGAGCGTCAAGAAGCCGTTGACCATACCGAGACCGGCACGTAGAATCGGCACGACCGCCAGTTTCACACCGGCGAGCACGTTGGTTTTGGTTTTGCAAATCGGGGTTTCGACCTCCACTTCTTCCAGCGGCAGGTCACGCAACGCCTCAAAGCACATCAGCATCGTGATCTCTTCCACGAGCGTGCGAAATTGGTTACTACTCGTCTCCACGTTGCGGAGAATAGACACTTTATGTTGAATCAGCGGATGATCAAACACAGTAACGTTTTTCATATCCATCGCACATAACGACCTTTCTATATATCGTGGTTGCAGTATACCACGGTCGCTCGAAAAGCACAAGCCCTATTTCGACAATTTTTTCGAAAACAAAACAAAATAAGAATGGTTTTTTGCTCCTTCTAAGCTATTGTTGTCGATAATTTTCTATCATGCCATGGAATCTATTGGTTCATTTGATTGCAAATACGAATTGCAAAAACTGATAACCTTCTCGTTATCGCTTAAGTCATATTTCAATCCTGTTTTTTCAGTGATGAATGCTGCCAGAATTTTCGGATCGGACTTGTTTACCAAATTCTCCGGAATTTCAATAGCACAATCACCGCCATCCGGTCGATATCCGAGATAAAATGTGGTAATTTGGTATGCGATTTTCCATTTTTCGTTTTCTTTGACAAAAGCAATATAATCATACTTGTCCGCGCTACGATTATTATCCGATACTTGATAATAATCTTCCACAATCATAATACAATCTTCATAGTATCTTTTTAAGTATTCACGGTTTCTTTCTATGCGTTCATATAACGCGTTTCTAAATGCTCTTTCTCTTTTCCACTCCTTCTCATGCTTGATTATAGCCACAAAACAGGTAATCAAAAACACCAAAAAAGCAACATATGAAAGTCTCATCACCCATGACATAACCATCCGGATGAATCCGTTTGAAAACATAAAGCAAATTGTCGAAACAATCCACAAAACTACACAACTGATAGAAATACGCAACCATTTTGATGACGGATACATTGTTCGTTTTCACTCTCCTCACATAATCTATATCCCTTTTTTATCATTAAATTCACAAAGGAACTCCCAATGATCCGAGCCATAGCCGGACGCCGTGGCCGTGTTCGGATAAAACACTCTTTTTCCGGTTAATTTAACGGAAAATGATTTCCCGTTGCCGTCAGACATTTCAAGAAAAACATCTTTTGCATTACGATCAAAATACGGGTGATTGTTCATTTTTTCCTCCATATCTCATTTTCATTCTAACAAAAAAATTTTCCTGTTCTGTCTAATTTGATTTTTCTCAATATCGCCAACGCATAATTCAGCGCAAACCCCTGCTTTGGAAAACAAACGCCTTCGCCGTGACTCGCTCGTTCCCCTGTCGTAATCACGCGATAGCCATCCTCTTCGGCGTTGACGTACAACGTGTATTCGTTATTCACCTTGTATCTGTCGACATAAATGCTCTGAAACATATCGCTCAGGTTTTCGGTACGTACCGCTTCCCAAAACTCCTCAAGCGTTATACTCTGCCGTCTGTCATATGAAACGGTTTCTTCGTAAATCCCAAAAGTGTAGTACTCAGTCAGTTCGTCGCGATGAAACATTTTTTCGTCTCCTCTCGTTCATATAGCGTTAGTATATCATTCTTTCGCGTGGAAGTAAAGTCAAAAGTTTTTCGGCATTTATGACAAAAGAAAAAACCCTTAAACCGAGGTTTAAGGGTTTTTTGGAGGTGCCACCCAGATTTGAACTGGGGAATCAGGGTTTTGCAGACCCATGCCTTACCACTTGGCTATGGCACCATATTTGGCAAAAGACGCCAAATTTCTTTGACGTCTTTTGTCTTGTGGAGCGGCTTACGAGGCTCGAACTCGCTACCTCCACCTTGGCAAGGTGGCGCTCTACCAGATGAGCTAAAGCCGCAGATGCGGAATGCTTTCGCATTCCGTGGTGCCTCCGATCGGAATCGAACCAATGACACGGGGATTTTCAGTCCCCTGCTCTACCAACTGAGCTACAGAGGCAAATATGGCGACCCGGAACGGGATCGAACCGTCGACCTCTAGCGTGACAGGCTAGCGTTCTA
>JAZLLJ010000056.1:0-8795 GCA_045598065.1 Acutalibacteraceae bacterium | reverse complement strand
CGGGTTGTGTTTCGTTCTTTGCTTTTTTCACGTTGTTTAATTTTCAAGGTCCTCGCGCCCCGTTTTTCGGGACAGCTTTGTTATCTTACCACACCCCACCACAAATGTCAACACTTTTTTTCAAGTTTTTTTAACTTTTTTCAAAAAAGTATCAAACACCCGAAAGGCGGCAGTTTTACGCCGTTTTTCGTCGGCTCAAACGCGCCGAAAAAGTGGGCGAATTCGTCGACATTCGCCGAAAATCGAATCTCTCGTTCTTCATTCGAACGGTTGACCGCGCAAATCAGCGAAGGCACACCGTTACGCATCCGCATAAACGCCGCTACGTCCTCCGGCGTAGGCAGTGCTTCAAAGCCGTCGTCTTTGAGAGCGGCCTGTCGGCGCATCTCGCCCAACGCCCGATACCACTCCACAAGTTCCGCGTCCTCGCGTCCCCACGGATACGGACGGCGGCAGAATGGATCGCCGTAGCCCTCCATTCCTGCCTCGTCACCGTAGTAGACGGACGGCACGCCGGGCAAACAATATTGCAGCACCGCCGCGAGTTTAAGAAGCCGCTTGCCGTGACCGCGTTGCTCGTCGGTCAGCGAATGTTCCGCTTTCCAATACCGGTCGCGCCCGTCATCCGGCTCGCCTGCCAGTGCCGTCAGCGCACGCGGCGTATCGTGGGTGCCGATGTGGTTCATTAAAAGCCGTGTCACCTGCGGCGGGTAATGCTCGCAAATGCGCTCGACGGCATCATAAAACCATCCTGCGTCGCCGCCTTTCAGAAAGTTTTTGATTGCCGCCGCAAAAGGGTAGTTCATCACGCTGTCCAGTTGTCCGCCGAGCAAATACGGGCGAAGCGCACCATAACTCTCTTTGCAACTGGCATCCTCCCACACTTCGCCGAGCACAAGCGCCTCGGGATTTTCCGCTTTCACCGCCTTACGCAACGCAAACAAAAACGGATCGGGCAGTTCATCTGCTACGTCAAGCCGCCAACCGGACGTGCCGCACGAAATCCACCGGCGAAGAATTCCTTTTTCGCCGGTCATATAGTCAAGATAACCGGAATCGGTCTCCTCCACTTCCGGCAAAATGTCAATGCCCCACCACGCCTGATAATTCTCCGGCCAGTTGTGGAAACGGTACCACGAGAAATACGGCGATTCTTTCGACTGGAACGCGCCGAGCGCGTCGTAGCGACCGTAGCGGTTAAAATACACACTGTCGTCGCCGGTATGGCTGAACACGCCGTCGAGCAACACGCGGATTCCCTTTTCTTTCGCCGCGGCACAAAGCGAGCGCAAATCTTCTTCCGTGCCGAGAAGCCTATCCACTCGCTCGTAACACGCGGTGTCGTAACGGTGGTTGGAGAATGCCTCGAAAATCGGGTTGAGATAGAGACACGTCACGCCAAGCGACGAAAGGTAGTCGAGTTTTTGCTCGATGCCTTTCAGATCGCCGCCGAAAAAGTCATCGTTGTGCACGCGGCCCATAAAGTCGGGCTTCCAACCGACTTCTTCGTCGAACCGCTCGTGCATCACACGGTCTTGGCGGATTTCGGATTTCGGTGTGCCGGAATTAAAAAAGCGGTCGGGGAAAATCTGGTACATCACGCCGCCGGCGAGCCAATCGGGCGTTTTAAAATCGGCGGCGTAGCAAGTAAGCTGCCACATGCGGTGGATCTCGCCGCCGTCAAACAAATCCGCGCCGCCGCGGAATCCCTCGGACAGCGTTTTGTAGCCGCTGTCGGTCTTAAGCAGAAAATCATAAAAGTAAATGCCGATTGCTTCCGGCGCGAAATGACATTCCCACCACTCGCCGCCTTCGCCGTCTTCGCCTGCCCAAAAGAGCCCTTGTTGCTGTTCGGGATTGTCCGCTTTATGCAACCGCAAAAACGCGCCGCGACAACCGAGGTCGCGCGGCAAGTGCAGACGAAAATGCACCGCCGTTTCCGACGCCACCGCCCCACCGGGTGAACGGTAAGATTTATCGCGCGAGCAAAAATAGGTCATACGCAGACGTCCTTTCTTATAATGGTAGTATATATATTATGTAAATTATAGCGAAATCATCCGGCACACACAAGTAGTTTTCGGTCGAAAGAAAAGAAAAATAAAAAATTTTTCAAAAAACCATTGACAAATGCCCCGTTTATGAATACTATTCTTATAGACTCCGTGGCGGATCCCCCAAAACGGAATATAACAAGGAGAGAGGGCAATACCTATGGTTCTTGGAAAAGTGAAAACAATTTTGAGCAATCAATTCGACGTGGACGAAGCGGAACTCAACGAAGACACCCGCCTCGACGACGACCTGGGCGCGGATTCGCTGGACGTTGTGGACTTGATGATGTCGCTGGAAGACACCTTTGACGTGGAGATCCAGGACGAGGATATCGAAAAAATCCGCACCATCGGCGATCTCGTCACCTACATTGAAGACAATCTTTAAGAAACAGCAAAACCCGAGCGAAAAAGGCCGGGAGTTCTTAAGGAATGTGTTGTTTCTCACCTAAAAATTCCCGTCTGCATTGTTTCAAAAGCCCGTAAGGCGTCAGCCTTACGGGCTTTTTCAACTTCCCAGAACGAAAATTTTTATCGGCTACGAAACCGCGAAGCGCCTTAAAACACAGATTTTGGATGAAGAACGCGAAAAAACGCCTCGGCTATACTGTCGTATAGCGGGGCGGTTTGACAATGTTCTGCGCCAAAATCTCGTGTTCTTAAGGAATACATTCCTTAAGAACTCCCGGCCAATCGGTTGCGGGTTTTTTCATACTCTTTTGTCCAAAATTCCGCGGTATTTTTCATAAAATTCGGGGAACGTGCCGTTATCAAGACTGTCACGGATTTTCTCCATCAGCGTATTGTAAAAATAGAGATTGTGCGTGACGCAAAGCCGCATCGCCAGCATTTCATTGGCTTTGAACAAATGGCGGATATAGGCGCGCGAATGGCGGCGACAGGTCGGGCAATCACATTCCTCGTCAATGGGAAGCAAGTCGCGCTCGTACTTTTCGTTAAACATATTGCGCCGGCCGCTCCACGTAAACACATGGCCGTGCCGCGCGTTACGAGCAGGCATTACGCAGTCAAACAAATCCACGCCGCGATACACACCTTCGAGGATATTGACCGGTGTGCCGACTCCCATCAAATAACGCGGTTTATCTTTCGGCATAAACGGCTCCACCGCCTCGATAACACGGTACATCTCCTCCGTCGGCTCGCCGACGGCCAAACCGCCGATCGCGTAGCCGTCAAGCCCCATGGCGGCGATTTCTTTCATGTGCGCCACACGCAAATCGTCGTAGGTGCAGCCCTGGTTGATACCGAAGAGCATCTGCTGTTTATTGACGGCATCACCGGCGTTCAGGCGCGCCATTTCCTTTTGGCAACGGTCAAGCCACCGCGTCGTTCGGGCGCAGGACTGGGCGGCATAACCGTATTCTGCAGGATTTTCTACACATTCATCGAACGCCATCGCAATGGTTGAGCCGAGATTCGACTGGATTTGCATACTCTCTTCCGGCCCGATGAACAGTTTTCTGCCGTCCACGTGTGATTGGAACGTCACGCCTTCTTCTTTGATTTTTCGAAGACCGGCAAGCGAGAATACCTGAAATCCGCCGCTGTCTGTCAAAATCGGTCCCGTCCAACCGGAAAACTTGTGTAATCCGCCGAGGTCGTGCACGAGTTCGTCACCCGGGCGCACGTGCAAATGGTAGGTATTCGAAAGCATCACTTGACACTTGATTTGGCGCAAATCCTCGGTATCGAGCGCACCTTTAATCGCGCCGCAAGTGGCAACGTTCATAAATGCCGGCGTTTGCACCGTTCCGTGGGGCGTTTCAAACGTACCGCGACGGGCGTTGCCGATGGTTTTTTTAATTTCCATAGGTTTTTCCTCGTTTTATATATGTAAAGTCATTATGCTTTACAGAATCAACATTGCATCGCCAAAGCTGAAAAAGCGATATTCGTCTTCAACGGCGTGTTTATAGGCGTTCATCGTGCGGTCATAACCGGCAAATGCGGAGACGAGCATAATAAGCGTGCTCTCCGGCAAATGGAAGTTCGTAAGCAAACCGTCCAACACCGTAAACGTATAACCGGGATAGATAAAAATCTCTGTAAACCCTTCTGCTGCCTCGATTTTACCGCCTTTCATCCCGATGCTTTCGAGTGTGCGGCAACTGGTCGTGCCGACGGCAATCACCCGTCCGCCGCGCGCTTTGGTACGGTTAATGAGGTCGGCGGTCTCGGCGGAAAGTTCGTAATGCTCGCTGTGCATCTTGTGGTCTGTAATGTTATCTACCTTTACAGGAAGAAACGTTCCCAATCCGACGTGCAAGGTAACAAAACCGATGTCTACCCCCATTTTTTTGATAGATTCAAGCCGTTCGGGGGTAAAATGCAATCCGGCCGTCGGTGCGGCGGCAGAGCCGAGTTCACGAGAATAGACGGTTTGATAACGCTCTTTATCTTGCAGTTTCTCTTTGATATACGGCGGCAGCGGCATTTGACCGATTTCTTCCAAAAGCGCATAAAAATTGTTGCCCTCGTAAGAGAATTGCACCACACGCTCTGCCCCGTCCGCCTCGCAGACAAGGGCGCGGAGTTTCCCTTCGCCGAAGACGAGCACGTCCCCCTCTTTAATGCGTTTGCCGGGGCGGGCGAGCGTTTGCCATTTGTCGTTTCCGAGAGGTTTCAAAAGCAGCAGTTCCACCCGTGCGCCGGTCGATTCGCGGTTGCCGTAAAGTCGTGCAGGAATCACGCGACTGTCGTTGAGAATCAGCGTATCACCTGGTCTTAAAAAAAGTTCGATGTCATAAAAATGAGCATCCGTCAACGTATCGGCTTTGCGGTCCATCACAAGCAGGCGGCTGTGGTCGCGGGGTTCGATGGGCGTTTGAGCGATACGTTCCGGAGGTAATTCATAAAAAAAGTCGCTGGTTTTCACGGTTTTTGCCTCTCTTTTTCGGTGGTTTTCTCTATTGTACCGCATCTTTTCCGATTTTGCAAATTTATTTTTCAGAAAATGCGGAATTGCTTGACAAACCGCCGTTTCGGGTGGTATTATAATTGGGTATAAAATTTATATTTATGCGTGCGTACGCCCGCGTAATAAAAGGAGTGTTCGTTTATGAATTACAAAGTCGGTATTATCGGTTGCACCGGTATGGTCGGTCAGCGTTTTGCAACGCTGCTTGAAAACCACCCGTGGTTTACGGTAACGGCGCTGGCCGCCAGCCCCCGTTCCGCCGGAAAAACCTATAAAGAAGCCGTTGGTGATCGCTGGGTGATGAAAACTCCCCTGCCCGCGTCGATGGCGGATATGATGGTGATGGATGCTTCCGACGTAGAAGCCGTTGCGTCTAAAGTGGACTTCGTGTTCTGCGCCGTAGATATGAAAAAAGACGAAATCCGCGCGCTTGAAGAGGCCTACGCCAAAGCGGAGTGCCCCGTTGTTTCGAACAACAGCGCCAACCGCGGCACGCCGGACGTTCCGATGGTGGTGCCGGAGCTTAACGCCGACCACATCAAAATTATCGATGCCCAACGCAAACGTCTCGGCACCAAACGCGGCTTTATCGCCGTAAAATCCAACTGCTCGCTGCAAAGCTACGTGCCGGCGCTGTTTCCGCTTGATAAATTCGGCGTGAAAGATGTTGCCGTTTGCACCTATCAAGCCATTTCCGGCGCCGGTAAAACCTTTGAGCGCTGGCCGGAAATGATCGACAACGTCATCCCCTACATCGGCGGCGAGGAAGAAAAATCCGAGCAAGAGCCGCTGAAAATCTGGGGTAAGATCGAGGGCGACAAAATCGTTCCTGCGACTTCCCCGGCGTTCACCGCTCAGTGCCTGCGCGTGCCGGTGACCGACGGTCACTTCGCCGCCGTGTTTGTGCGCTTTGAAAACAAACCGACCAAAGAAGAAATCCTTAACACGTGGAAAAACTACGCCGGTCGCGCCCAGGAACTCAATCTCCCGAGCGCCCCGAAACAGTTCCTCCACTATTTTGAAGAAGATAATATGCCCCAGACCAACCTCCACCGCGACCTTGAAGGCGGCATGGCGATTTCCCTCGGCCGTCTGCGTGAGGACACCCAGTACGACTATAAATTTGTCGGTCTGTCCCATAATACCCTGCGAGGGGCTGCAGGCGGTGCGGTTCTTCTCGCAGAACTGCTTTGCGCCGAGAAGTATATCTGATTTACGACACGTACTCTTAACGTAATTTGAAACGGAGGAATTTCTTATGTCAAAACAAACGATTTTTACCGGCGCCGGTGTCGCCATCGTTACCCCGATGAAAGCCGACGGCTCGGTTGACCTTGAACTCTATCGCGAACTGGTCGAAGACCAAATCCAAAACGGTACCGATGCTATTATCACCTGCGGCACCACCGGCGAGTCCTCGACTCTCGATGACGACGAGCATATCGCGGTGATGAAAGCCGCCGTGGAGCAGGCGAACGGCCGCGTTCCGGTCATCGCCGGCACCGGCTCGAACGATACCGCTTACGGTATCCACCTGTCGGAAGAAGCCAAAGCGATGGGCGCAGATGCCCTATTGCTCGTCACTCCCTACTACAACAAAACCTCGCAGGCCGGACTTATCGCGCACTACGAAAAGACCGTCAACGAGGTCAAAATGCCCACCATTCTCTATAACGTTCCCTCCCGTACCGGTGTGAACATCAACGTGGACACGGTGGTGGAACTCGCGAAAAACCCGTATATCGTGGGTATTAAACAAGCCAACGCCAACCTCGCTTCGGTGGCGGAAATCGCCTCCCGTTGCGATATCGACATCTACTCCGGCAATGACAACGAGATCGTCGCGATGCTCGCGCTTGGCGCGAAAGGCGTGATCTCCGTTTTGTCCAACGTTATTCCGCGCGAAACCCACGAAATCTGCGCCAAATGGTTCGAGGGCAAACCGGAAGAAAGCCGCGATTTGCAGCTGAAATACCTCGAACTCGCGAACACGCTGTTCTGCGACGTCAACCCCATTCCGGTCAAGGAGGCCATGAATATGATGGGCTGGAACGTCGGCGACGTGCGCCTGCCGCTCGTTGGTCTTAACGACGCCAACAAAGCGAAGCTCCGTGCCGTTATGGACAAATACGGCCTGCTCAAAGCGTAAGAAACCAAACGAAAGGACGTATGAATATGCGGATTCTTCTTTGCGGCTGTAACGGCAAAATGGGCCGCGTTGTCACGAATCTTGCCGCCGCGCGGTGCGACTGTGACGTGGTCGCAGGCGTGGATTTGAACGTGGAAAGCCACGCGGGTTTCCCCGTGTTCGCCAACCCCGATAACTGCGCCGTTGAAGCGGACGTCATCATCGACTTCTCTCATCCGAGCGGGCTTCCCGCTATCGTGCGCTATGCGTGCGCGAAAAAACTGCCGCTTGTCGTGGCGACCACCGGCCTTTCAGAGCAGGATGAACAACTGCTCAAAGATGCTGCGGCGGAGATTGCAGTGTTCAAAAGCGCCAATATGTCGCTCGGCATCAGCGTGCTGGCGGAACTGTGCAAAGTGGCCGCCGGAATTCTCGGCGAGGGTTTTGACGTGGAGATCATCGAAAAACACCATAATCAAAAGGTGGATGCCCCGTCCGGCACGGCGCTTCTCCTCGGCAAAGCCGTTTCGGAAGCGCTTCCCTATGAGCCGGTGCCGACCTTTGACCGCCATTCTGTACGCCAAAAACGCGGACCGCACGAAATCGGCTATTCCGCGGTGCGCGGCGGCACGATCGTTGGCGAGCATGACGTTATGTTCTGCGGCCACGATGAGGTGATCACCCTCTCCCACTCCGCACAATCGAAAGAATCTTTTGCAAGCGGCGCACTCTCCGCCGCGGAATTCCTTTTGAAACAACCCGCCGGCTTCTACACGATGGCCGACCTCGTTCACGTGGGAATTTGAATTTTTTTGTATGAAACAAGCCCCGACCATAAGGTCGGGGCTTGTTGGTTTGTGTGTTTTTGTTTAGACCGTTTGCGGAGTTTTTCATAATAATATTGACCGTTGCCTTTGTGTTAAACTGGACAATCAAGATTAAGAAAGATTATATATCGTTTCGTGCAACGTCCTCAAAGGTTTCGCGGCGAACGACCACGCGGGTTTCGCCGTTATTCACCATCACCACCGCCGGTTTCGGATAGCGGTTGTAGTTCGACGACATCGAGTAGTTGTAAGCGCCGGTGGTGAGAAACGCGAGCAGATCGCCGCGCTTCACCGCAGGCAGCGGCACGTTTTCTTGCAGCAAATCGCCGCTTTCACAGCAATGGCCGGAAATCGTCACCGTTTCGGTCGGCTCCGCCGCCGCTTTTTCGGGCAGCACCGCAGTATACGCCGCCTGATACAGCGCGTAGCGCGGATTATCGGTCATACCGCCGTCCACACTTACATAGGTGCGGACGTTCGGAATCCGCTTGACTCCGCCGACGGTGTAGAGTGTCAGTCCTGCGGCGGCCACAATGGAGCGGCCGGGTTCGACAATGACGAACGGTGTCGGGAAATCGTTTTCTTTGGCGGTTTTGGTCACAGCCTTGCCCACGAGTTCCATATATTCGTGCGGCGGCTTCGGGTGGTCTTCCGCGGTATACGCGATACCGAAGCCCCCGCCGAGGTTTAACTCAGAAAGCGTTGCCCCAAAGCGGGTTTTCACCTCAACCATCACGCCCACCATGACTTCGGCGGCGTGGATCATCGGCTCTTCGTCGAAAATTTGCGATGCAACGTGGCAATGCAGGCCTTTTAAGTCGATATGCGGCAGAGAAAGCGCCGTT